>CAWGJV010000027.1:0-89530 GCA_963822975.1 uncultured Alphaproteobacteria bacterium | reverse complement strand
GATCTCGGCATCGATGCCAACCGCCTTCAATTGCTGCGCGATGATCTCGCCGCCGCGGCGGGCATAGGCCGGCGGCGGCAGCTTGAGCGTCACCTTGATCCGGTTCTCGTGTGTCTGGTTCAGGTAGACCGCGTAGCCGCCATAGGCGACGCCGGCCACCACCAGTCCGACGACCGCGAACACGAAGCGCCGCCCGCCGCCGAGGGCAAGGCCGAGCCCGGCGAGGACCACGCCGCCGATCACGAACCACAGCGGCGGCGGGGCCGGAGCCGGCTCGGCCATCTCGGCGAGCGTACCCTTGAGCAGGTCCCGCGCCTTCGCCGGGTCGTAGGCATACATGCCGGTCAGATCGACATAGCCCGGGTCGGCCGGCGAAAAATGGCTGCCGATCGGCGTTCCATAGCCGAACATGGCGCCGTCGATGATCGCCTTGCGGTCGATGGCGTAGGACATCGCCTGGCGGACCTTGAGGTCGTTGAACGGCTTGCGGCCGTTGTTCATGGCGAGAATGGTCTCGCCCTCGGTCGTGCCGACCACCACCGAGAATTTCGGATCGTCCTTGAACTGGGCAAGCGTTTCCGGCGCCGGGAAATTGGGGAAGGCATCGACGTCGCCGGCTTTCACCGCCGCGAAGGCCGCGGTCGGGTCGGAGATGAACTTGAACGTCGCCTTCTCCAGCGCCACCGGCGTGCCCCAGTAGTCGGGGTTCCTGGCAAGCTCGACGTGATCGCCCTTGACCCATTCGACGAACTTGAACGGCCCGGTGCCGATCGGGTTGGTGGCGTTGTTGTCGGCGCTCTCCGGCGCGACGATCACCGCGTCGCCCCAGCCCATGTTGAACAGGAAATTGCCGGCGGGCTGCGACAGCGTCACCTTGACGGTCGCCGGATCGACCACGTCGACCGAGGCGATGGCCTCGAACAGCGCCTTCTGCGCGTTCGTCGAATCGGCCGCCCGCGCCCGGTCGAGCGAGAACTTGACGTCCTCGGCGTCGAAACTCGTGCCGTCGTGGAAGCTTGACGCCCTCGACGCAGGTGGAACGTGTACGTCAGGCCGTCGTCCGAGATGTCCCATGACCTGGCGAGGTCAGGCATGACGCTGCCGTCGGCGCCGATGCGCGTCAGCCCCTCGAAGACATTGGCGTAGACGACTTCGTCGATCGCCGCCGCGGCGCCGGCGGTGGGGTCGAGATTGGGCGGCTCCAGCACCATGCCGACGGTGATGTCGGTGCGCGCCGCCAGCGCCGCGCCGGGCGCCACACCCATAGCGAGAAGGACGGCCAGCGCCACCAGCCTGAATGCCCTCATTGCCTTGTCTCCCTTGTTCCGCGGCCTTGCCCGGCGGGCGCCGGCGGTCATGCGCTGCCGTAGAGAAGATTGTGCAGGGCCAAGGCCATGATCTTAGCCGAATCCACCATGTCGTCGATGATCACATATTCGTCCGGCTGGTGGGCGAGATCGAGGATTCCCGGGCCGTAGGCGATGCAATCCTTCACCAGGCCGATTCGGTCGATGTGCTTCTGGTCGTAGGTGCCGGGCGAGACGACATAGTCTGCGCCTCGTGGCCGAGCACCGCCCGGATCGCGGCGGACGACCGAGCGCACCACCGGCGCGTCGCTGTCGGTCATGGTCGGGATCACGTCCAACAGATCGCGGAGCTCGTAGCGGAAACTGTCGCGCCGGTCGCGCTTCACCGTCGAGCAGGCCGCGGACCTCGCCGCTTCACCTCGGCGATATCCTCCTCGATCAGGAAGCGGCGGTCGATGACCATGCGGCAGGAATCGGCGACGCAGGCCGAGGGGAAGCCGGTGTAGTCCTCGCCCATGCCGCCGTGGATCGAGTTGATGTTGATGGTCGACTGGCGCGCCCCGTCGGGCACCACCGGCATCGCCGTGCGCCGGCCGGCGAGCGCCGGATAGAGCTCCGCCTCGAAGGCGTCCAGCACGGCGCCCATGTGGCGGATGGCGCTATCGCCGAGGAACGGCATGGAGCCATGCGCGATGCGCCCCTTGGTCTCGATCTCCGCCCACCACACGCCGCGATGGCCGAGGCAGACGCGATCCTTGTTGAGCGGCTCGGGGATGATGACGTGGTCGACGCGCGGCCGCGCCAAGATGCCCTCGCTCGGCGAGATAGGCGACGCCGCCATAGCCGCCCGATTCCTCGTCGGCCGTACCGGAAATCTCGATGGCGCCGGGATGGTTCGGGCGCAACGCGAGGAAGGCCTCGACCGCGACGATCGACGCGGCGAGCCCGCCCTTCATGTCGCAGGCGCCGCGGCCATAGACCCGTGCCGTCGCGCACCGCCCCGCCGAACGGGTCGACGCTCCAGCCGGAGCCGGTTTCGACCACGTCGATATGCGAGTTGAAATGGACGCAGGGTCCCGGACCGCCGCCCTCGCGCCGGGCGACGACGTTCCAGCGCGGATAGCGGTCGCTGTCGCCGGGCGTTCCCTCGGCGCGCACAAAGGTCGCCTCGAATCCGAGCGGCGCCAGCCGGGCGGCGATATGGTCGCAGCATTCGCGATAGGCTTCGCCGGGCGGATTGACGGTCGGGATGCGGATCAGGTCGGAGGTCAGCGCAACGAGGTCGTCGCGTCGCTCTTCGACCTGGCGCCCGATGGCCTCCAGCACTTGGTCGCTCTCCATCGCCCGGCGCGGGCTTGCCTTGCCGCACCGGCGAAGCCTCGACACTGGCGGCGGCGCTGTCAATCGCCATGACCGAAACCCTTCAGGCGCCTTGCGTATTGGAGGCGGAAGGGCCCCGTCGCGCCGCGACGCGAGGGCGTATCAGCGGCTGAGCGTGCGGGCGACCGCCGCCTGCCAGCCGGCATATTTCGCCGCCCGCGCGGGTTCGCGCATCTTCGGCGAGAAGCGCCGGTCGAGCTTCCAGGTCTTGGCGAAGGCTCGCCGGCGACGGATAGAGGCCGGCCGCAAGCCCGGCGAGATAGGCGGCGCCCAGCGCCGTCGTCTCCAGCACCTTCGGCCGGTCGACCGGCGCATCGAGGATGTCGGCGAGGAACTGCATGGTCCAGTCGGAGGCGACCATGCCGCCATCGACGCGCAGCACCGTGCGCGCGCCCTTGCCCTCCGGCCAGTCGCCGCGCATCGCCTCCAGCAGGTCGCGCGTCTGGTAGCAGACCGATTCCAGCGCGGCCCGGGCGATCTCGGCGCGGGTCGTGCCGCGGGTGATGCCGTAGAGCGCGCCGCGCGCGTCCGCATCCCAGTGCGGCGCGCCGAGGCCGGCGAAGGCCGGCACCAGGTAGACCGCCTGCGTCGGGATCGGCCGTCGCCGCGAGCGCCGCCGTTTCGCCGGCCCGCCTGATGATCTTCAGCCCGTCGCGCAGCCACTGCACCGCCGCGCCGGCGATGAAGATCGAGCCCTCCAGCGCATAGGTGCGCTTGCCGTCGAGCTGGTAGGCGATGGTGGTGAGCAGCCGGTTGCGCGAGGGGACCGCCTCGTCGCCGGTGTTGAGCAGGGCGAAGCAGCCGGTGCCGTAGGTCGATTTCAGCATGCCCGGCTTGAAGCAGGCCTGGCCGATGGTCGCCGCCTGCTGGTCGCCGGCAACGCCGAGGATCGGGATGGCGGCGCCGAGGATCTTCGTGTCGCGTGACGCCGAACTCGGCGGCGCAGTCCTTCACCTCGGGCAGCATCGCGCGCGGCACGCCGAAGATGGCGCAGCAGCGCGTCGTCCCAGCGCCCCTCGTGGATGTTGTACAGCAGCGTGCGCGCGGCATTGGTGGCGTCCGTGGCGTGCACCCTGCCGCCGGTCAGCCGCCAGATCAGGAACGAGTCGATCGTGCCGAAGCACAGTTCGCCGCGCTCGGCCGCGCTCGCGGGCGCCCTTCACGTTGTCGAGCAGCCAGCCGACCTTGGTGGCGGAGAAATAGGGGTCGAGCAGCAGGCCGGTGGCGGCGGTGACGGCGGGCTCGTCACCCGTCCGCGCGCAGCGTCGCGCAGAGCTCGGCGGTGCGCCGGTCCTGCCAGACGATGGCGCGGTGGATCGGCTTGCCGGTCTGGCGGTCCCAGACCGACCACGGTCTCGCGCTGGTTGGTGATGCCGATGGCGGCGATGTCGGCCGGCCGGAGCCCGCCTTGCGGATCGCCGCGCGGCAGGTGGCGACGCACCGAGCGCCAGATGTCCTCCGGGTCGTGCTCGACCCAGCCGGGCTTCGGGAAATGCTGGGGGAATTCCTGCTGCGCGACGCCGACGGTCCGCGAGCCGACGGTCGAAGACGATGGCGCGCGACGATGTCGTGCCCTGATCGATGGCGAGAATATGGTCAGGCATGATCTCCGATCCGCTCGTCGGGGCAGCCGGGAATCTTTGCGACCCCGCCCGTCCGTCCGGCGACTCCTCCCCCCAATAGTGCTATTCCCGAGCGCCCCATTTGATTGCGCCCCTGGGCCCCGCGCGCAACCCCGTTCACCATCGTGGCGCCCTCCGGCGCGGCGCTTCGTCAGGACTGTCTCGATCCATGGCTTTACGGTGAGTGCGTTCCGCGGGCAACTGCGAGGGATCATCCTCGTCGTCCTGTCCTCGACCTGCTTCGCGGCCGTCGACGGCATCAGCAAGGCTCTGTCCCAGACCCAATCGGTCGGACAGATCGTCTGGGGCCGCTATGCCCTCGCCCTTCCCGTGTTGATGCTCGCCACCGGGCCGCGCGTCTGGAAGCGCCTGTTCAGGACGTCCCGGCCCGGCCTGCAGATCCTGCGTGGCATGTCGCCGCTGGCGCTGAGCGCCGCCATGGTTCTGGCGGTTCGCTATCTGCCGCTCGCCGAAGCGACGGTCATCCTGTTCACGGCGCCATTCCTGGTCGTCGCCTTGTCCGGCACGCTGCTTGGCGAACACGTCAGGATCACGAGTTGGGTGGCGGTCGCGCTCGGTTTTGCCGCCGTCGTTCTGGTCGCACGACCGGGACTGGGCGGTCTCTCGATCTATGTCGCCTTCCCGCTGGTTGCGGCGCTCTTCTATGCCCTGCTGCAGATCACCACCCGCCACCTCGGCGCCTCCGGAGAGAGCGCGGAGACGACGCTCGCCTGGACCCTGGCGATCGGCAGCCTGGTGGCGACGCCGATAGCCATCCTCACCTGGGCGCCCACCGGGCCGGCGGACTGGGCGCTGCTGGCCGCGCTGGGCACCTCCTTCGGTGTCGGACAGCTGCTGGTCATCCACGCCTTCACCCTCGCGCCCGCCAACGTGCTGGCGCCGTTCGGCTACGCCCAGATCGTCGCCGCGGTTCTCATCGGGGTCGTCGTATTCGGGACCATCCCCGATCCATGGACGTTCGTCGGGGTCGCCCTGATCGTGTTCGCCGGGGTGCTGGTCGTCCGCAGCAGGAGCACTGCCTGACGAAAGGCAGCCGCGCCCGGTCAGTTGGCCGCGGCGACCACTCCGCGGAAATAGGCGATCGTCGAACTCCAGGCCACGGTCGAGGTCGATGCGCGGCACCCAACCGAGCTTGTCGCGGGCGATCGTGATGTCCGGCTTGCGCTGCCGGGGATCGTCCACCGGCAACGGATCGAAGCGGACGCCGCCCTTGCTGCCGGTCGCCGCCACCACCTTCTCGGCAAGCGCCTTCACCGTGAACTCGCCGCGGATTGCCGAGGTTGACCGGACCGATGACGTCCGGCGGACTGTCCATGAGCCGCACCAAGCCGTCGACGAGATCGTCGACGTAACAGAAGGAGCGCGTCTGGCTGCCGTCGCCGTAGATCGTGATCGACTCGCCCTTCAGCGCCTGGACGACGAAGTTCGACACCACCCGCCCGTCGGCCGGGTCCATGCGCGGACCGTAGGTATTGAAGATGCGCGCGACCTTGATCGCCACGCCGCGCCTGCGATGAAAATCGAAGAAGAGCGTCTCGGCGCAGCGCTTGCCTTCGTCGTAGCAGGCGCGCGGACCGATCGGGTTGACGTGCCCCCAATAATCCTCGCGCTGCGGATGGACCTCCGGATCGCCATAAACCTCGCTGGTCGAGGCCTGCAGGATCGGGCAGCCGAGACGTTCCGCCAGGCCGAGCAGATTGAGGGCGCCGACAACCGACGTCCTGGTCGTCTGGATCGGATCGTGCTGGTAGTGGACCGGCGAAGCCGGACAGGCGAGGTTGTATATCGCACTGACCTCGACATCGAGCGGCACCGTCACGTCGTGCTGGATGAACGCGAAGCGCGGGTCGCCGGCAAGGTGCTCGATATTGACCTTCGTGCCGGTGGACAGGTCGTCAACGCACAGAACGTCGTGGCCCTGCCCGAGCAGGCGATCGACCAGATGCGACCCGACAAAGCCAGCGCCGCCGGTCACCATGACGGGCTTTCGACCATCGCTGGGGCGTTGCATGGCTATCTGGAACTCCCCGCCAGAACGGTGACTTCTATACGCATTTCAACTCCGCAGCCGAAGGACACGACAGCCGCCCGTGACGGCCTTGGCGCCGTTCCCACGGGGGACATGCCGAACTAGATGGACATGGCGGCGAAAGTCAAACGCGCCGTGCGGCAAGGTCATCGACGGCCAGGCGCTCCGCCTCGAAAGCGGCTGGGCGCCCTGGCCGGAATGAGGTCGACGCGCCTTATTTCTTCTTCTTCTTTTTCGAAGCGCCCTTCTTCTGCGCCTTGACCCAGGCCTCGTACTCGGGCCGGGCGTCGTCGTGCAGCGGATAGTAGCGGCGGAGATCGCCGCCTCCGAACAGGCGCTCGCGCGAAAACTCCTCCCAATCGTGATGCTGCGAGGCGTGCTCGAGCATTTCTTCCGCCATGGCGACCGGAACCACCACCGCACCGTCGTCGTCGGCGACGATGATGTCGCCGGGCATGACCAGCACGCCGCCACAGGCCACCGGCTCGTTGACCGCGAAGGGCACGATGTTGGTCTGGGTGTGGAAGTTCGGCGTGAAGCCGCGCACCCAGATGCCGAGATCGAGGCGCTTGATGTTGGGATAATCGCGCAGGCAGCCGTCGACGATCACGCCGGCGCCGCCCTTGCCCTTGAAGTAGGTGAGCATCATGTCGCCGAAGACGCCGCTCGTCATGTCGGCCGCGCGCGTCCACCACGACGATGTCGCCGGGTTGGGTATGGTAGAGCACGTGCCGGTGGAGCTGCTTCTCCGGGTCGGAGTACTCGTCCTCGCCGTACAGGTCCTCGCGCTTGGGCATGAACTGCAGCGTCAGCGCCGGTCCGGCAATCGCCTTGCCGGGACTCCTCGCCATCGGCCCCACCATGTAGGGATTGCGCACGCCCATGTGAGCGAGCGTGCTCGATGCCGTCGCCGAGCCGATGTCGCGGACGGCATCCACCAGCTTCTTCGACGGGCGCTTGATGTCGTTGGTCTTGATTGGGTCGCTCTTGGTCACTTTAGGCGTTTCCTTCTGGCAAGCGTTGATCTGTTTTCTGCGTCGGCGGGCTCAGTCGAAAAAGTCCGCATCCTCTTTCGAGAGGTATTTCTTCGCCTTCTCCGGATTGAGATCGACCCCCATGCCGGGCCGGTCCCAGACCTCGATCATGCCGTTCTTGACGATCGGGTCGGGCAGCCCGTCGACGATGTCGTACCACCAGTCCGGATCGCCGACCGGGTACTCGAAAGCGATGAAGTTGGGCGGCAGCGTCGCCGACACCTGCACCAGCGCGGCGAGGCCGAGCACACCGTTGCCGGTGCCGTGCGGCGCCATCAGGATGCCGTGCAGGTCGGCGTATTCGGCGATCCACTTCAGTTCGGCGATGCCGCCGACGTCCGCCGGATCGGGACCGACCACGCTGACCGCCTGGCGTCTCGATCAGCTCCTTGAAGTTCTGGCGGAGATAGATCTGCTCGCCGGTGTGGATCGGCGTGGTCGTCGCCGCGGTGACCTCGCGATAGACGTCGGCGTTGACGTAGGGGGTGTAGTCGCCGGTGAGCATGTCCTCCAGCCACATCAGGTTGAGCGGCTCGACCGCGCGCGCGAAGCGGATCGCGTCCGGCAGCGTCCAGCCTGGCCCGCAGTCGAGCGCCAGCCCGACCTCGTCGCCGAGCACGTCCTTCATCGCCTCGACACAGGCGATGATGTGGTTCAGCCCTTGCTCGGTCAGCAGGCCCGTATCGAGCGCGCCGTGGAACGGGCTCGTGTCCGCCTCGCCGTAAGAGAAATCCGGAATCTCGCGCTTCATGCCGCTGTGGAAGGCGATGCCCTGCTTGACGATGGTGAAGCCTTCTCTGGCGCGCCTTCATCCACTTCGCGTCGTCGGCATAGTCCTCCGGGTTGTGCGCCTTGAGGGCCGGCGCACGCGCGCCGTTGTAGACCCGCACCCTGTCGCGCACCTTGCCGCCGAGCAGCTTGTAGACCGGCACCCCCGCCGCCTTGCCGGCGATGTCCCACAGCGCGTGCTCGATCACGCTGACCGCCGCGCCCCACGGCTTGAACGAGCCGCGCTGGCGAATGCGCATCATCACCCGCTCGACGTCGGTCGGGTCCTGCCCGATCAGCCCGTCGCGGAAATGCATGATGAACGGCTTCAGGTAGGGCTTGTACTGCTCGACCTCGCCGTAGCCGCTGATGCCCTCGTCGGTGACCATCCGCACGATCGGGTTCGTGCCGATCACGGCGCACTTCAGATCTGTGATTTTCAAGCTGAATTCCCCCGCTGTTCGGGGCCGTTTTCGGCGCTGTCGCCTGCCGGCCCGCTCTTCTTGATGAATGCACAACCGCGAAAAAGGCCCGCTATGCCTCCTGCCCGGCGTGGGCGCGCGCCGCGCGCATGTGTTCGATCAGGTGACGCCCGGACCCCTCCACATGACGCGCGATCACCACAGCGGCGCCATCCGCATCGTGCCGCCTGATGCAATCGATCAGCTCGCGATGTTCGACGACCACCGCGTCGCGCCGCGCCAGACTGAACGGAAAGCGCCGACCGATGGCGCGCATGATCTCGCGATGTCGATACCACAGGTTCGCGGCATGGCGATTGTAGTGCCGGTCGGTGGCGACGCGATGAAACGCCTCGTCAAGCCGGCTGTATGCCTCCACATCGTCGAACCCGCCCGCTTCGATCTGATCCTGCAACGCCTCCATCCGCTTGATCTCTTCATCGGTGGCGTAGCCAACAAACCAGCGCACCATGTACGGCTCGAGAAGGCTCGTCACTTCGTAGACTTCGCGGATGAACTCGTCGTCAACCGGACGAACGCGGGCGCCGCGATTCGGGCTGATCACCACGAAACCCTCGCCGCGCAACTGCTGCAGGGCCTCACGCACGGGGTTGGTGCTGGTGCCGTAGCGGGCGGCAAGCGCGCTGATCTTCAGGCGCGACCCCGCGGCAAGCCGGCCCTCCACGATGTCCCGCCGGATGCATTCGAAGACGGTGTTGCCGCTTTTTTCTGACGCGCGGGAACTCTCGGCCGGCTCAGCGTAGGACTGCGTCGTCAGCATGCGCGTGCGCCCCGAAAATCAAGGGTCGGGCCCAACTCATCATGCACAAGAAATGTGCATTCGTACACGGTCGTTGACATTTCGTGTACGATCGGTAGGCTTTCATGGCAATAAAAGCAAGAAGCAAGCAAGAACAACAAGAAACTCGGAGGGAAGGCGCACCCCCACACACTGTCCCCACGGCCACCGGCTGACAATTCATTGGCTGCCGGGTGCGGTGAGAATCGGCGTTTGATGCGGGCACGCCTACTACCCGATTTCGTGGCGCTTAGGAGAGGAACCAACAGACCTGGTCTGCGCCGACGTGCCGACCAGGCGATTCACGAACTTCGTCAACATGGCTAACCAACATATCGGCGCCGGCTCAGGCGGCCGAGAGACAATAAGCCGCAAGGAGGAGACGCATATGAAGTCCGTAAGCCGTACCTTTACTTCCCGCCGAACCGGCGGACGCCAGCTGATGGCCTCTATCGCCACAGCCGCTCTGGTGGTCGCCAATTTCGCCACGCCGATCTCGGCGCTCGCCGCCGACATCGACCTCAGCAAATGGTCGCCGGAATACGTCCGAGCATCGCCGGCACCGCCGAATTCGATACGGTCAAGCACTGCAACACGATCGTGCCGACCGACTACAAGGGCCGCCTGACGTTCTGGTACCAGGGCATCTTCGAGGGCGACCCGGAGATCATGCGCCAGAACTACCGGGACTTCTTCGAGGCGTTCCGGAAGACCTATCCCAACATCGAGCTCGATGAGCAGGGCATCACCTACAACGAGCTGCTCGACAAGTTCCGCACGGCGCTGCTCGGCAACGCGGCGCCGATGGCGATCCGCCTGCAGATCCTGGGCGGCATCGAGTTCGCCGCCAAGGGCTACCTGGAGCCGCTCAAGCCTGAGGACGTCGGCTATTCGATCGAAGGATTTCTGGCCGGGCGCCATGAAGGCGGTCACCTGGAAGGGCGTCACCTACGGCATCCCGACCAACAACGAGACGATGGCGTTCATCTGGAACGCCGACATCTTCAAGCGCGCCGGTCTCGACCCGGAGCACGCGCCGGCGACCTGGGATGACGTCGTCGCCTACTCCAAGCAGATCCACGACAAGCTCGGCATCGCCGGCTACGGTCTCGTCGCGCGCCAGAACGCCGGCAACACGCCGTACCGCTTCATGCCGCAGCTCTGGGCCTATGGCGGCGGCGTGTTCGACGAAGCCGATCCGTACGCCGACCTATGACGAGATCCGGCTGAACAGCGCCGAAAGCAAGCGGGCGCTGCAGGCGTCGTACGACATGTACGTCCGCGACAAGTCGGTGCCGGTCTCGGCGCTCACCAACACCCAGGCCGACAACCAGGCGCCGTTCATCGCCGGTCAGCTCGGCATGGTGATCTCGCACCCGTCCGAGTATGCCCGCATGCTCGAACTGTCCGCAAAGGCGACGGGCTCCGACAAGGCGGTCGCCGACAAGGTCGTCGCCAACATGCGCTACGGCCTGATCCCGACCGGCCCCGACCGGCAGGCGCGCCGTGGTGTTCGGCGGCTCCAACATCCACATCCTCAAGCCCGAATACGTTGACGGCGGCAAGGTGGATGAGCAGGCTGCCAAGGCGTTGATCTGCATGTGGACGAGCCCCGAGTGGTCGCTCAAGCTCGCCTGGGCCGCGTCCAACCCGGGTAATCTCAACGGCTTCAAGACCAAGTGGATGAAGGAGCGTCTGGAGCAGATCAAGTTCCTCGACGTGACGACCTCGATGCTGCCCGACGGCATCCCGTTCCCGGCGCTTCCCGAAGCGCCCGAGATCATGAACATCATCGTCCCGGACATGATGCAGAATGCCCTGACCGGCGCGATGACCGTCGATCGAGGCAGCAGACGACGCCGCCAAGAAGGTCAAAGACCTCATGGGCGGCGGCTCTAGTCCTCCAACTCAAGCAGCGACCGGCGGCGCCGAAGCGGCGCCGCCGGTTCTTCCTTCCAAGCAGGGACGCGCCGCAGTGAATACAATGACGGCCCAGGCCGAGCGATCTGCCAAACGCGGCTCGCACTGGCCTGCCTGCAGCGCGTCTGGGACCATCGCGCCGACTACGCATATGTGCTGCCAGCGCTCGTGGTGATGCTCATCGTCATCGCCTATCCGGTCTACTACACGATCGAACTGTCGTTCTTCCGGACGCCCGCCGAGCCTTCAGCTGCGCGACAAGATCTTCATCGGCTTCGACAACTACACGACCATCCTGACCAGCCGCGTGTTCTGGAAGGTCACGTGGAACACAATCGTCTGGACGGTCGCGTCGACTTTCTTTTCCTTCGTTCTGGGCTTCGCGGCCGCGCTCGCGCTGCACCGGGAATTCCTGGGCCGCGGCGTGCTGCGCGCCATTCTTCTCATCCCGTGGGTCGTCAGCGCGGTCGCCGCGTCCTACGTCTGGCGGTGGCTCTATCACTCCGATTTCGGCGTTATCGGCGCGGTGCTTGTGGGCCTCGGCATCACCGACCGGCCGCCCAACTTCATCGACAGCGTCGGCACGGTCCTGCCCTCCCTGATCGTGGTCAATGTCTGGCGCGAATTCTCCTTCGCCATGATCATGCTGATGGCGGGCCTGCAGACGGTGCCGGAACAGCTGCTGCGCGCCGCAAAGGTCGACGGCGCCAATGCCTGGCAACGCTTCTGGCACGTCACCTTCCCGCAACTCCGGGGCGTGTCGACGGTGACCCTCCTTCTGCTTGCCGTCTCGAACTTCAACTCCTTCATCATCCCCTGGATCATGACCGGCGGCGGCCCCGCGGGGGCATCGCACATCTGGATCACCCACATCTATGAGCTCGCCTTCGGGCGGCAGCGCTGGGGCGTGGCGGCGGCCTATTCGGTGCTGCTGTTCATCATCCTGATGACGCTGGGCGTCTTCTACGTGCGCGCGCTCAGCAGAGGCGACAGAACGAGGCAAGGCGCGTGACCGCGATCAGCACCCCGGCAGCCCCCCGCCGGCGCCGCAAACCCGTCGACGGGTGGCGGTGGGCGGGCCGTATCTTCCTCGTCTTCATGCTCATCTACACGGCCGTGCCGATGCTGTGGATGCTGCTGACATCGCTCAAGTCCGGCTTTGCCGCGATGCAGTTTCCGCCGCAGTGGTGGCCGGCCGAGCCGACGCTCGAAAACTACACCAAGCTGCTCGACCCGCGGCAAAGCCTGGGCGAGGACTTCCTGCGCTACTTCGCGAACAGCATGTTCGTGTCGGTCACCACCACGGTTCTGGCGGTGGCGGTGGCGGTGCCGGCGGCCTATGCCTTTTCGCGCTTCCGCTTCCCGGGCCGCACGTTCCTCTTCTTCTCGGTCCTTCTGCGCAACATGTTCCCGGCGGTGATCTTCCTGGTGCCGCTGTTCATCCTCATGCGCTGGCTCGGCCTGGTGAACACCCATGGATCGCTGATCCTCACCTACCTCACCTTCGGCCTGCCGCTCGCCATCTGGCTGCTCAAGGGCTTTTACGACAATATCCCGATCCAGCTCGAGCAAGCCGCGCGCATCGACGGCGCCACGCGCTTCCAGGCGTTCCTGCTCGTCGTGATGCCGCTCTCCTCGCCCGGCATTATCGCCACCTCGATCTACTCGTTCATTCTGGCGTGGAACGAATACATCTACGCCTACACGTTCCTGAACAGGAACGAGCAGATGACGCTGCCGGTCGGCATCCAGCGCTTCTTCGCCGAGAACACGACGGACTGGCCAGGACTGATGGCGGCAAGCTTCATGATGAGCGTGCCGGTCGTCGTGCTATTCCTTGTTCTTCAGAGATATTTCGTGCGGGCCCTGACCGAGGGCGCGGTCAAGTCGTAATCGCGGGAAGCCGCAGCGCGTCGAGAGGGTTCGTAATGGCCGAAGTGAAACTTCGTGAAGTCGTCAAGTCCTATGGCCCGGTCAGGGCCGTCGACAATGTCTCGCTGACCGTCAACGACGGCGAATTCGTCGCGCTGGTCGGCCCGTCGGGCTGCGGCAAGACGACGACGCTGAACCTGATCGCGGGCCTGATCGAGCTCACCGACGGCGACATCCACATTGGCGACCGGCTGGTCAACGACCTCGATCCCAAGGACCGGGACATCGCGATGGTGTTCCAGAACTACGCGCTCTATCCCAACAAGACCGTCTTCAAGAACCTCGCCTTTCCGCTGCAGATGCGGAAGCTGCCGAGGAGCGAGATCGAGACGAAGGTGCTGGATGCAGCGAAAGTGCTCGATATCGAGCACTTGCTGCAACGCAAGCCGCGCGAACTCTCCGGTGGCCAGCAGCAGCGCGTCGCCCTCGGCCGCGCCCTGGTGCGCGACCCGCGCGCGTTCCTGATGGACGAACCGCTGTCCAACCTCGACGCCAAGCTGCGCGTGCAGATGCGCGCCGAGTTGAAGCGCTTCCACCAGGACCTTAACGCGACCGTGGTCTACGTTACCCACGACCAGCTCGAAGCGGTGACGATGGCCGACCGCATGGCGGTGATGAGCGGCGGCCTGCTCCAGCAATACGACACGCCCGACCGCGTCTTCGCCAGCCCCGTCAACGTCTTCGTCGCCGGTTTCGTCGGCAGCCCGGCGATGAACCTCGTTCCGGTGAGTGTCGTTACCTCGGCGACCGGCGCATCGGTGCGCGGCGAGGATGGCTGGAGCTACGACCTGTCGCCCGCGAACGCCCGCAAGGCGCAAAGCGCCAGCACGGACAAGCTCGTCATGGGTGCGCGCCACAGCACGATCGCCCTGCATCGCGAGCCGCATGCCAACGCGGTCGAGGGCCGCGTCTATACCGCGGAGCCGACCGGCGACATCACCTTCGTCCACGTCTATCTCGGCAAGTCGATCATCGTGGCGAGCGTCGCGCCGGACGTCCACCTGAAGGCGGACGACAAGGTGTGGATCGAGTTCGACCAGCAGAGACTGCATCTCTTCGACGGAGCGACCGAGCAGGCGTTGACCGCCGCCTGACCGTCCGGCAGGGCCGTCGCAGCCGGCAAAAGCCTGTACGGGGATTCCCGGGAGAACCGGGCGGCCGTCGAACGACCAGAACGGGGAAGCCAATGACCATCGCCACCTGCCGGCCTTCGGCCGGTTGCCGCCCATGAAGATCACCGCCATCAAGCCGTTCCCGGTCTGGGTCGGCGCACGCAACCAGCTCGTCGTCAAGGTCGAGACCGACGAGGGCATCGTCGGCTGGGGCGAGTCCGGACTCTCCGGCCGCGAGAAGGCGGTCGTCGGCGCCATCGAGCACTACGCCCAGTTCGCCGTCGGCCGCGATCCGTTCAGGATCGGCGCGCTCTGGCAGGAGATGTATCGCAGCCAGTATTTCGAGGGCGGCCGCGTGCTGCAGGCGGCGATCTCGGCGATCGACATCGCGCTGCACGACATCAAGGGCAAGGCGCTCGGCGTGCCGGTCCACCAGCTCCTCGGCGGCAAGCAGCGCGACCACATTCCCACATTCGCGTCGACTCGCGCGCCGCCCGGGGACGAAATGATCGACCAGGCCCGAATGCTGAAGGAAGCCGGATGGACGGCGATCCGCTTCTTCCCCGCCGGCCAGCAGGACCCTACGATCTTCGAGCCGCGCGAGAGCATCGCAGGGACAGCCCGATGGTGCGTCAAGGCGCGCGAAGCTTTGGGCGACGATGCCGTGCTCGGCATTGACTATCACCATCGCCTGACCGTCGCGGAGACGGCGAGCTTCTGCCAGAAGATGCCGAGCGGCACGCTCGACTTTCTCGAAGAGCCGATCCGCGACGAAACGCCGGAAGCCTATGAGAGCCTGCGGACGATGGTCGACGTGCCCTTCGCCATCGGCGAGGAGTTCGCATCGAAGTGGCAGTTCCTGCCCTACATCGAGCGCGGCATCCACCAGTTCAACCGCATCGATGTGTGCAACGTCGGCGGTCTGACCGAGGCGATGAAGGTCGCCGGCTGGAGCGAGGCGCACTACGTCGACATGATGCCCCACAACCCGCTGGGGCCGGTTTGCACGGCGGCAACGGTTCACTTCTCAGCCGCCGTCGCCAACTTCTCGTGGCTGGAGTGCCGCGCCTCACCCGCGGAGCTCTACAATCACGGCGAGAACTCCGACATCTTCCCGGTCCAGATGCAACTCGACGGCGCCCACTATCCGGTGCCGGACACCCCCGGCCTCGGCATCGAGGTGAACGAGGAATTGCTCGACCAGGGAATCGTTCAAGTTCTGGGAAGCGCCGCACCTTCGCCGCCGTGACGGTTCTCACACCAACTGGTAGGCAGACGGCGCGGCTGACGCCGCGAGGCAGGACGACCGGAGGCCGGCCGCCAGCGCGGGACCGGAACGAGCAAGCGCCGACAGGGCAACGAGGATCAGAATGGCCAGCAAGAGCAAGAGCGCGCCAAAGCAGGCGACCGACACCATCAACACCAACTCGAGGCCGTCCGAACTTCGCATCACCGACATGCGCTTCGCCGACATCGTCGGCGCGCCGTTCACCACGACGCTGGTCAAGATCTACACCAACCAGGGCATCGTCGGCCTCGGTGAAGTCCGCGACGGCGCTTCAGCAAGACCTTCGCCGCCGATGCTGAAGAGCCGCCTCCTCGGCGAGAACCCCTGCGACGTCGATCGCCTCTTCCGGCGCATCAAGCAGTTCGGCGGCCACGGCCGTCAGGGCGGCGGCGTCTCGGCCATCGAGATCGCGCTCTGGGACCTCGCCGGCAAGGCCTACGGCGTGCCGATCTACCAGATGCTCGGCGGCAAGTTCCGCGACAAGGTGCGCATGTATTGCGACACCGACGCCAGCAAGCCGAGCGGCAGGGAGACCGGCAAGCGGCTCAAGAAGCGCATGGCGCTTGGCTACACCTTCCTCAAGATGGACCTCGGCCTCGGCCAGATCATGCACGTGCCGGGCGCCGTCGGCGCGCCGACCGGGCTGCTGGAGAGCTACCGCGACAATCCGCACCATCTGCGCGCCAGGACTCTCGACGAGCGCCGCCGGCGCAACGCCATCTACGACGTGCACAACGTGCCGCATCCCTTCACCGGACTGCACTTCACCGAGAAGGGCCTCGACCTGCTCGAGCAGTACATCGCCGAGGTGCGCGAGCAGATCGGGCCGGAAATCCCGCTCGCCATCGACCATTTCGGCCACATCTCGCTCAACGACGGCATCCGGCTGGCGAAACGCATCGAGAAATACACGCCGGCATGGCTCGAGGACGTCATTCCCTGGCAATACACCAACCAGTACGAGCAGCTTCAGAAGAGCACCGCCGTGCCGATCTGCACCGGCGAGGACATCTACCTGAAGGAAGATTTCATGCCCCTGCTCAGGAGCGGCGGCGTCTCGGTGATCCACCCGGACCTGCTGACCAGCGGCGGCATCCTGGAGACCAAGAAGATCGGCGACGCCGCCCAGGACCACGGCATCGCCATGGCAATCCACATGGCCGAGAGCCCCGTCGCCGCGCTGGCCGCGGCCCATGTCGCCGTCGCCACGGAGAACTTCCTCGCCCTCGAACAGCACTCGGTGGACGTCCCCTGGTGGGACGACATCGCCATCGGCCCGCCGAAACCGATCGTGAAGAACGGCTTCATCGAAGTGACCGACAAGCCCGGCCTCGGCATCGACGATCTCAACGACGATCTGCTGGCGGCCCACCTGCAGCCGGGCGTCACCGGCATCTGGCAGCCCACCGAACAGTGGGACGACGAGTGGTCCTGGGACCGGACCTGGAGCTGAGGCCGACCGCCGGACGACCGGCGCCGCTCGCTAGTCGAAGAACGAGAAGCTGCCGCGGCCGTCGGACTTGCAGCGGTAGAGTGCGGTGTCGGCCTTGCGCATGAGCAGTTCGGGGTCGAGTCCGTGGCGCGGCGCTACTGCGATGCCGACGCAGGCACCGATCGAGATCCGCTCGCGGTCGATCAGGTATGGCCGCGACACCGCCGACACCAGCCGGTCAGCGAACGTTGCCGCGTCGGAATCCTGAGTGATCGCGCTCTGGATCAACGCGAACTCGTCGCCGCCGATCCGCGCGACCGAATCGGTCTCCCGTTTTGCGCGGTTGATGCGCTCGGCGACGGCGCGCAACAGCGCATCGCCGACGGCGTGGCCGAAGCCGTCATTGACCGGCTTGAACCGGTCGAGATCGACGAAGTGCACGGCGATCCCCTCGCCGCGCCGGGCGCGTGCCACGGCCTGCTCGAGACGATCCTTGAAGAGGATGCGGTTCGGGAGGCTGGTCAGCGAATCGTGATGCGCCATGTGGGCGATCGTCGCCTGGCTCTGGCGCTGCTCCGTGACATCCATGTAGGTGGTGACGAAACCGCCGCCGCGCAGCGGCACGCCGCGGATCTCCAGCACCGTTCCGTTCGGGCGCGTGCGCTCGAACGTGTGCGCCTTCTGCTGGCGGGCAAGGTCCATGCGCAGGCGGACATGCGCCTCCGCCTCGCCAGGGCCATATTCGCCACGGTTGGCGTTGAACCGATAGATGTCCTCCAGCGACGGGAAGCCGTCGGCGAACAGACCGTCCGGATATTCGAGCATCTGCTTCTGCCGGTCATTGCACAGGACCATGCGGAGGTCCTTGTCGAAGACCGAGATGCCGCCCGGGAAATTGTCGATGACCGCTTCGAGAAGCCGCGTCCGCTCGACGAGATCCTCGACAACGCCGAGATAGCGATCGGAAAGCTGCTGGACCGAGTTCGTCCGGTGTTTCGGCCGGAGCCGTAGCGCGCGCAGTCGCAGTCATGACAGCTGGCTCCGGATACCACCGGCACGCCCCTATTTCGCTGCGGTCTCGGTTGAGTGCTTCAGGCTCTGCTTGTCGACGTAGTTCAATTCGTCGACGAGCACGTCCTTGATCAGGTCGGTGCCGAGCCGCTTGTTGACCGCTTCGCTGATCTCACCGGTGATCTGATCGAGGTTGTATTTCGACATGTGGTCGAACTCGATCTTGCCGTCGGTGTAGATGTGGCGGAACGCCTCATCGAGAACGAAGGGCTGCGGATCCATTGGGAAATGCGTGCAGTTCGCCCGCGTCGGCGGTGAAGACGACCTTGGCGACGACGTAGCCTCTCAGTTCGCCGTCGTCGATCATCGGCACGGTGATTGCCGCCGGGCGGCGGAATTCCAGCCCCGAGGGTTTCTGCTCGTTGCGCACCAGTTCGACGGTCGCGCCGGAATTCCAGGTCGCCGCCATGTAAGTCGCGCCGAGCGCAACGATCACCGCCCAGATGCCGAGCCCGATCGTCCTGATGGCGGAGCTCATGCCGCGCGCGCCCCGGCGCATCGGATGCTGGCCGTAGGTTCCGTCGGATTCGGCATTGTTGAGCACGCCGACCATGAGATCGGAGACTTCACGAACGGCCGCCAGGTGGAAACCGAGCAGGCGATGATTGCGCGCCAGAAGGTCGCGCAGCGGGCCGAGGCGCGACTGCAGGTGCGCCTGTTGGCCGGGAGGCAGGCTGCGCGACAGGCGCGTCACCTCGAGCAGGCTCTGGCTCTTCTGCCGGTTGATTTCAGCGAAGCTGACCGGCACGCGCGCCTCGAGCGCTTCATTTTCCGCTGCGACCAGGTTTTCCAGCCGGTCCAGCGCAGCCCCGAACGCGCCGGCGACCCCGGCGGCGGTCGCCGTTCCGGCATCTCCTGCGGCTTCGCCGGAGCCTGCCGCATGCGGTAGCCGGCGGCGTCCAGTTCGGGAGGGAACTGGCCGGCCTCATGCCGGCGGGAGATCCGTTCTTCTGCACGCTTCACCTATCCCAGGGACTTGCCGTCGGCCTTGTCGGATTCGAGGCCGTCAAGCAGGACGCGGTCGAGATTGCCGACCAGCAGCGAATGGACCGCCGGACCGGCGCCCGGAGCGTCGGGACCGAGCGCCACGCCGGCGCTCTTGGCCAGTTGCGCGGCAATGCCGATGCCGCCGGCCTTCGCCATCTGCTCCGCGATCTGTTCGACCAGGAACGACTTCCACGTGTCGCCGGCAACACCCTTGCCGAAGAAACTCGTGTCGCTCGTCTTCATCGACGATTCCAGCATGTTGGCGAGCGCCATCGCCTCGAAATGGCGGTATGTCTCTGCGGTCTTCGCCGCGTCGGGACGCCTTGCGTCGCTGCCGGCGGGAGCGTTCGCCGCCATTGCCGGCTTCGCGGGGATGGCGCCCGCGCCGCCCTTCGTCTCGCCAGCCGCCGTCGCCAGCGCTTCGGGGAAAGCCGTTGCCGCCTCGGTTCCGCCAAGTCGGGACACGGCCTGCCGGTAGCGCGCCGGCTCGGCCGCGCGCGCCACATCCATGACAATATCCGAGGGCGGGCTTATCGACATTGTCGGCTCGTTTCTCCGATTCGGCCCGGTCGAGACTGCCCGACCTAGCTTACGGGAGGCTTGCTTTGTCGCGCCCGGCGAGCAGGTCGAGCAGGTCGGCGAAGCCGCGTTTGCCGAGCGCTGCCTCGAGCTTTCGCGCCGCAGTCGTCCCGTCATGCGCTCGGTGCGCTTCAGCTTCAGCCCCGCCTCGGTCAGGCGCTCCGCCATGACGGCGCGCGCCTGGCTGACCTTGTCCGCCTCGCGCGCCAGAGCCGCCAGCCGCCGCGCCATCGCGTCGATGAAGATGCCCTGCAGCGCATCGTCGATCGTTGAGCGCCGCCGACCAGTTCCGACTGTCCGTTCGCCAGCTCCGCCTTCTTGCGGTCGAGCGCCGCGACCTCCCACTCGGCGAGGCGGTGCAATTGCTTCTGCACCGCCAGCACCCGCTCGATCTTCTGAGCCGGCGGTCCATGGCTCAGTCGCCGACCAGCCAGGCGTCGAGCGCCGATGACGAAATAGCTGAGGAAATCGTGGACGGTGAGCGAGCAGCAGGAACAGCCCACCGAGCATGACGAACGGCGTGGCGATGAAGAAGACCGGTATCTGTGGCACCAGCTTGTTGGTGAAGCCGATCGCGAAGTTGACCACGATCGAATAGACGATGAACGGGCTGCCGATCCGGATGGCGGCCAGGAAGGCCGCGCCGGCCTTGTCGGCGACGTCGATAACGCCGGGCCGCACAGCGAAGCCCACGCCGGGCGGTATCGTGGCGTAGGAATTGACCAACCCGCGCATCAGTTCGATGTGCAGGCCGGTGACGAACATCAGCGTCGTTGCCGCCACGGAAAACAAGGTCGTCAGCGCCGGCACCTGCTCATGGTCCTCGATGGCGGTGCCGGGCATCGCGCTGAGACCGATCGCCTGCGTCATGGCGGTGGCCATCATCTGCAGCGCCATGAACAGCAGGCGCGTGACGAAGCCGATCAGCAGCCCGGTCGCCAGTTCGCCGAAGAGCACCCCCAGCATGTCGGACTCGTTGCCGTCGCCCAGGGTCGGCCTGACCTCCTCGATCAGCATCGGCGCCAAGCGCCAGTGACACGGCGAACGCGATGTACAGCCGAACGGGTCGGCACCTGGGCTACTGGAGAAGCCCGGCGCGACCATCAGGCAGGCGCCGACGCGGCAAAAGATCGCGAAGACGGAGAGGATCGTTTCTGGCGCTATCGCGCTCACGCAATTGTCCCGAGGGACCGTATCTCGACGCCGCGGGCTATTTCGACATGCGACAGCACGGCAAGGGACGGGAACATCCGCTCGATGATCATGCGCAGGTAGGGCCGCGCCTCGGGCGCGGTGACCAGCACGAAGTTCGGGTCGCTCGGCCATGTGCTTGCGGATGATCTCCGAAGCCTCGGTGGCGAACTGCTCGACCAGCCGCGGGTCGATGTCGAATTCGATGACGTCGCCCTTGGCGTCGCGCTTGAGGCTCTGGTGGAAGGCGAGATCCCAGCGGTTGCCGAGGCGCAGCACGTTGAGCATGCCGCCATGCGCGAGGTCGCCGCAAATCTGCTGCGCGATGCGCATGCGCACATGCTCCGCGATCTGCTCTGGACGGCGGGCGTGCGGCACGATCTCGGCGATGGCTTCCAGGATGATTTGCAGGTTGCGGATGGAGACGCGCTCGGCCAGCAGCGCCTTGAGCACCGCCTGCAGGCCCGAGTAGGAAATCTGCGCCGGCGTGATCTCTTCCAGCAGCCGCTTGTATTCCGGGTCGAGCCGGTCGAGCAGCGTCCGCGTGTCCTTGTAGGAAAGAAGCTGTGCGAGGTTGTTGCGGACGATCTCGCTGATATGGGTCAGCATCACCGAAAGGTTGTCCACCGGCATGAAGCCGCCGCGGCGCACCTCGGCATCGTAGGTCGATGGAATCCACAGCGCCCGCATGCCGAAGGCCGGCTCGCGCACCGCCTCGCCGGGCACGTCCGGCGGCAGGGCCTTCGCCGTGCACGACCAGCAGTTCGCCGATACGCAGTTCCTGCGTCGCGACCGTCGTGCCGTGGATCTTGACCGTGTAGCCCTTGGAGGCGACCGACAGGCTCTCGTTGACCCGGATTTCCGGCACGACGATGCCGTATTGGAGGGCGAACTTGCGCCGCATGACGCCGACGCGATGCGCGATCTCCTGCGGCGAGCGGAGCACGTGACTGGCGAGGTGCTTGCCGACGAGCAGTTCCACGTCGTCGGTCTTCAGCGCATCCTTGACCGAATTCTTCGCCTCCGCGCGCACCTTGGCCTCTTCCGTGCGCACCTTCTGCGCCTCCGCTTCGCGAAGAACGCGCGGCGCGGCGCGTGATCGATGTAGCCGCCAGCCGCAAGCCCTACGCCGAGCAGCGCGAAGGGACGGTCGGCAGACCCGGCACGAGGCCGAGAATGAACATCAGGACCGCGGCGACGAACAGGGCGCGCGGATAGGCGCTGAGCTGGTCGAGCACGGCGCGTTCTGCCGGCCCGCGGGTGCCGCCCTTGGAGACCAGCAGGCCGGCGGCAAGCGAGATGATCAGCGCGGGAATCTGGGAGACCAGCCCGTCGCCCACGGACAGGCGGGTGAATACGTCCGCCGCGGAGGAAAGCGCCATGCCATGGCGCGTGACGCCGATGATGATGCCGCCGAAAATGTTGACGGCGATGACGATGATACGTGGCGATGGCCTCGCCGCGGACGAATTTGGAGGCGCCGTCCATGGAGCCGAAGAAGGCGCTCTCGTCTTCCAGTTCGCGCCGGCGACGGTGCGCCTCCTTGTCGTCGATCAGGCCCGACGACAGGTCGGCGTCGATCGCCATCTGCTTGCCGGGAATGGCGTCGAGGGTGAAGCGGGCGCCGACCTCGGCGATGCGGGTCGCGCCCTTGGTGATGACGACGAAATTGACCGTCACCAGGATCAGGAAGACGACGATGCCGATGACGAAGTCGCCGCTCATCACGAAGCGCGAGAAGCCCTGGATGATGTGGCCGGCCGCGAAGACGCCCTCGTCGCCGCGCGACAGGATCAGCCGCGTCGTGGCGATGCCGAGCGACAGGCGAAGCATCGGTGCTGATGAGCAGGACGGTGGGAAAGGCGGAGAAATCGAGCGGCCGCTGAATCCACAGCGAAACCAGCAGGATCATTACCGAGAACGCGATCGACAGCGCCAGCCCGAAATCGATCAGGAACGGCGGGATCGGGACGAAGAGGATCGCCAGGATGCTGAGTATGCCGACCGCGAAGCCGATGTCGCGCATCGACCGCGCCTCGCCGGGCACATTCTCAAGGATTGCTTTGTTGTCTATCGCGCTCATGCCGCGATAGTGCCCGCCGGGGCTTGTGCGAGGATGGTGTTCCGGCGCGGCCGCCGGTCAGAAGCCGGTGGCTATGTGGGCGTAGGCCTCGCTGGCGAAGGCGAATATCTGCGCGCCGATGAACGACCCGCTGATAGCCGTGACCAGCAGGATGACGATGATCTTCGGAATGAAGGTCAGCGTGATCTCCTGCACCTGGGTCAGGGCCTGGAAAAGCGCGATCGCGACGCCGACGATCATGGCGGCGAGCACGGCCGGGCCCGCGGCCACAATGATCGTCCAGATGGCGCCGTAGACCAGTTCGATGGCGTCTGCCTCGTTCATGGGATTACGCGACCTGAATACCGGAGCCGAGGGTAACCTGGCGGCCGTCCGTCAGCGTAGCGATGGGGCCGTCGGCGGTGATCTTGACCGAAGCCACTGTGCCGGCGGTGGCGCCGTCCGCTGACATCACGACGCGCCCGATGACGGCATCGGCAATGGTCAACGAGGAAGCGGTCAGCAGCGAATTGAGCTTGGTGTTGGTCGCCGATGCTCTGCTCGACCTGCGAGAACGTGGCCAACTGAGCCACAAAATCCTTGGAATCCATGGGCTGCGTGGGATCCTGGTTCTTCAACTGGGCGATCAGGAGCTTCAGAAACGCGTTGTAGTCGAGATCACCGACCGAAGACTTCGGCTTCGTGTCCTGAGTGGACGTCGTGCCGACGGGGGCCACCGTTGTCATGTCTGTGTTCTTCCTTTCAAGCCGCCTGCGAGGAGTTGCGACCGACCGGTTTGCTGAGGATTTTGTCTTCCTCGTCGAACAAGCCCCGCATGACCTTGAGTGCATCGAACACGCGGTCGGATCGCACCAGTTGGTCGACCTCGCTGAGACCGGCCGCCACAGTCGGACTTGAGAACGAGGCCGCCGTAGAGCCGTGGAGTTCGGCGAACAGTCGCCGGGCGACTTCCGCCTGATCCGGGCACATCAGGATCGTCTGCATCACAAAATATAGCTGGCGGAGGGGCGTGATCGTCTCGTCGGCCTGCAGGACGTGGGCTTCCCGGAGGAACACCACGTCATTCAACAACTCCACTGCCACTTTCCGATCGACGCGCACCACTGCGCCGTTGACGTAGATGCGCTCGCCTGCCTTCAGCCACAGCTGCATTGGTTTCATCATGCCAGGCCGTCCCGGATCGTCTTGTTGACGTCGATAAGCGCGGAAAAACCCTTGTCCGGGTTGGCCAGAACACGATCCGATTCCGCGATCGCCCAGAGTCCGATCGAGATCAGGTCCTGCTTCAGGGCGGGCCGAGATCGTTGTTCGGATCCGTCAAGCTCTCGATGAAAAAGGTCCACAGTTTCTGGACGTAGGCTACCGCCTCCGTTGTCTCGGCGAAGACGCGCCCACGGCCTGCGCTGCGGTCATCAGCTCGATGGCGCGGTCGAGTGCCTCTTTCTCGCGATCGCGGGCGGCGCGGGCGCCGCTTTCCATCACTTCGGCATAGCTCATTTTGTACATTGAGGCTTTTCCACTCCATCCCTACGCATAGTTGAGAATGCTCATCTGAAGGAGCTTTGCGGTAAGCGAATACGACATCTCTATCTGCGTACTCAGCGTGTCGATCCGTGACCTTGGCTTCGGCGGGATCGATACCCTCAAGCGTTCCGATGCGTGTCTGTAGGAGCGATCTGCTGAACGCCGCAGACGCTCGCTGGCGTCGCTGGTCTGGTTCTGCACCGCGCCGAGCGTCGGCCTGCAGGCCGACCAGACCCGTCGCCGGCGCCGCCGAGCAGACTTGCTGCCTTGTCCGCGATCGCCTGACGTGCATCTCGCCCAGCCCGTCCGTCCCCAAATAACCCACCATCGAGTAGACCTCGGCGAGCTTGCGCATGGCTGGCTCGTTGGCGTTCACCGACGTCGTGACTTGCTCGGTCAGCGAAATCCGCTGTGCTCGTGTTCTGGCTCGAGGCCGAAGACCATGTCGTGCCCCAGTCCGGATCGGCGAAAAGCGTGGTCGAATTCGTTGTCGAGGAAGTCGGCCATCGCCGCGCCGTCGATGCCGGCTGCGGCCGGGTCGTCCTGGGTGAAGCCGAATTTCGCGAGGAAGGCAGCATCGAGCGCCGCGCCAGGACCGGCATCGTACTCGCGCGATGGGCGGCGTTGGCGGTATTGATGCCGCCGAACAGATAACTGTCGTCCATCGGCGGCGTTGGCCGTGCTGATGAAGCTGGCGAGGGCTGCCCGTGCGCTTTGCGGCAGTGTGTCCGAATCCACCGAAGTCTGCGCGCCGATCAGGTCGTGAAGGAAACCCTCCGCATCCGAGCGCATCGTGTCGAGCGCCGATTGGGTCTGCTGCAGCCGCCCGGCGAGCAGCGCGTTGCTGTCGGCCAATGCGGCCAGCGCCTGCTTGTCGACATGCAGGGTGACGCTCTGTCCGGTTCGGGCGCCGAGCGTGAGTCCGACGTCAGCCATGCGACCTGTGACGACCTCCTGATTGAGGCGCACGAGATCGGCCTGCATCCGGCCAACGCCGGTGCGCGGCGTGCTCATAGTGACAATGTCGAGATGGACGCCGTGCGCATCGTCAGGCAACCGTGTCGAGCAGGGTCCGGTACGATCGAGTTGATCAACGTGATGAGCTTGGACGACGCCTGGTAGCTTTGTTCGAGCTGGAGTTGCAACGCGTACTCGTCGTCGAGATTGACGCCGGCGGCATTGGAAACCGCCGTCGTGACCTGCGAAACGCAGCGTTCCCTGGTAATCGGCGGCGTCGGACGCGGTCTGGCGCTGGTCCTCCAGCCAGCCGACCGAAGTCGGTGCCGAACGTCGAGTGACGCTCGCCGATGCGCCGAGATTCGGCGGTCCCGTCGAAGCTGCGCGCCGCGCCCAGCGCATCGACAAGGCCGTTCAGCCGGTCGGAATAGGCCGCCGCACCGCTGGTGTTGTAGCGGTAGCTGGCGCCGTTGATGCCGCCATCGCGCATCAGGTCGATGCTTGCCGCCCTGCGACGGAACCACGGCCGGATTGACCTTGATCGATCCGGCGATGCCGGACGAAAGCGCGCCCGTCGTCGGGATCGCAGGCCCTCCCGACCATGTCAGCAACCCCGCCAGGTCGGCTCCGCCGCCGCCGGACTGGTCGGATTCGGCGAAGGATTCGACGAGGCCCCGCGCCAGTTCGTCGAGCTGCCCCTGATAGGCCGGGGCCGTTACGTCGCGGAGCGTCGCCAGGCCTGAGAGCCTGCCGGACGAGATCGGCATGGTCGCATTGCCGCCGGTGACCGGGACGCCATCGACGATGACCGCGGCGCCCTCGCTCCCCGGCGTCAGCGTGCCGGAGGCCGCAAAGGAGACGGTCCGCGCCACCTTGTCGAAAAGTGTCACGCCGCTATCGGTGTAGATGGCGATGTCGTTGTTCGGCCGACTGACGACGTTGATGCCGATTTCGTCGCTGATCTGACCGAGCAACGCATCGCGCCGGTCGAGCGCGTCGGTGACGTCCTGGCCCTGCAGGCTGCCGGCGACGATCTGGTTGTTGAGCCCCTCGAACTGGCCGAGCAAGGTATTGAGGCTGGAAACCGACTGCGCCATCGCCGCGTCTGCGTCGCTTCGCACGGTCGTGACCGTCTGCGTGGCGCTGTTGAGAGTGGACACCAGAGACTGCGCCGCCGTCACCGCCGCCTGGGCGAGGCTGCGGTTGGAGGGCGCATTGGCGTAAGCCTGCAGCGCCGACGACAGCGCCGCCACGCGCGCCGCCGGCGAGGCGCCGTCCGCCGGATCGCCGATTGTTTCGTGCAAGCGGTCGAGGCCGTCAGCCAGCGCCTGCGATCCTGCGGCGGCGGATTTCGACGCGAGCAGCCGCGCCGCCAGCATGGGGTCGCCGGCACGCGTGATGGTCACCAGCGGCGCGCCGCTGGCGCTTGTCGTCTGCTGGGCTATCTTGCGCGAGCGCGTCGGGTCGTCGGCATTGGCGATATTGCCGCCCGAGGACGCGATCTGGGCGGCCGTCGTCTGCAGGGCGGACCGCGCCGTATTGAGGGCGATTGCGAGGCTCACGGCGGCGGTCTCGTTGCCTGGTCAGGCTCTCCCGAACCGATCAGCGTTTCAGATTCATCAGGACGTCGAGAAGCTCCGAGCTTGTCTGGACGACCTTGGAATTGGCGGTGTAGTCGCGCTGCGCCACGATCATGTCAGTGAGCTCGGAAGCCATGTCGACGTTCGACTGTTCGAGCGCGCCCGCCACCAGGCTGCCGCGCCCGCCCTCGGTCGGGAAACCGATCTGGATGTCGCCCGAGGACGTCGTGATGGCGAAGGCATCGCCCGGAATCGGCTGCAGGTTGTCCGGGCTCGGCACGGTCGCGAACGGC
Source organism: uncultured Alphaproteobacteria bacterium (assembly GCA_963822975.1). Lineage (GTDB taxonomy): Bacteria > Pseudomonadota > Alphaproteobacteria > Rhizobiales > Kaistiaceae > CAVSRC01. The sequence goes on along the minus strand of CAWGJV010000027.1, from coordinate 62,160 downwards.
ACACGGTAAACCGCGACGCGCGAGCCGTTATCGTAAGTGGCGTAGACGTAACCGTCGGCATCGATATTGATGCCGGAGATGCTGCTCGGCGCATTGCCGTTGATGGCGACATTCATCGGTGTGAAGTCGGTGGCGAGCTGTGTCGTCCCACCGAGGTCCAGGGAGAGCGTCGAGCCGTTCGGAACGGGGATGTCCAGCGACGGGGAGCTGGTCAGCTGACCGAGGGCGTCGAAGGTCAGAGTGTCGGTTGCCAGCGGCGCCGAGCCCGAGGTCCCGTACGGGAAACCGCCCGAGGTCGCGTCGGCCTGGTTGAACACCGACATCTCCCACGTGTCGGGCCCGGTCCCGGTCTTCGTGAGATAGACGTCGAGGGTAACCGGGTTGCCGATGTTGTCGTAGGAAACCATCGACGACTTGATCGTGTAGGCGGAGGTCGACAGGTTGTCGACGGGCGTGTCGCCGGTCTCCAGCGCCGAGTTCGCCGGCAGGTTGACCGTGAAGACGCCGCCGGTGCTTGGCACCGCCTGCAGATTCTTGTCGGTCAGGTTGACCGGGGTGAGGTTCGCGACGCCATTGAGCACGGCCTCAGGGTTGCCGTCGTCGAGCGCGTAGCCGAGAAGCGTGAAGCCGCCGCTGTTGACCAGGTTTCCGGTTGTCGCGTCGGTCGTAAACGAGCCCGCGCGGGTCAGAAAAGGCTGTCCGTTCGGGTCCGAGACGATCAGGAAACCGTTGCCCTGGATGCCAAGGTCGGTCGGCGAGGTCGTGTAGGCGAGCGAGCCCTGCTTGCCGATGGCGTGGCGAACGTTGGCCGACACCGCGCCGGAATTGTAGGCGTTGGCGTTGCTGTCGAGAACCAGCGCCGAGAACTGGGTGGAGGCCGCCTTGTAGCCGGTCGTGCCCGTATTGGCGATGTTGTCGGCGATCGTCGACAGTTTGGTGGACTGGGCATTCATTCCGGAAACACCGGTACGCAGGGCGCCGTAAAGGCTCATGGTCGGACTCCTCGCCAGGCAGGATCGAGCTTCCGCAGCCTATGGCCGCTTGCTTGCGCGAGGCTGGATGCTCAGGGACGGAGAACCTGGGCGAGGTCGGCGAAGACGTCGGCGCTCGGCTTGGCGGTCGGATCCTGGCGCAGCGCATCGTAGATGCGGGGAACCATGGCGACGGCGCGATCGAGTTCGACGTCGTTGCCCGGGTGGTACCCACCCATCAGCCGGAGATCGCGCGTGTCCTCGAAGCGCGCCACCATGCTCTTCAGCGTCCGCACCAGCTGGCGCTGCTCGCCGGTCCACACCACGTCGGCGACCCGTGAGATCGACGACAGCACGTTGACCGCCGGGTAGCGGCCCTGATCGGCGATTGTCCGCTCCAGCACGATGTGGCCGTCGAGCGTGCCGCGGATCGCATCGGCGACCGGGTCGTTATGATCGTCGCCATCGACCAGCACGGCGAAGACCCCGGTGATCGAGCCGGTGCCCTCGCGGCCCGGCCCCGCCCGCTCCAGCATCTTGGGCAGGTCGCTGAAGACGCTCGGTGTGTAGCCGCGAGCGACGGCCGGCTCGCCGGCGGCGAGCGCCACGTCTCGCGCCGCATGGGCGTAGCGCGTCACCGAATCGACGATCAGCAGCACCGCATCGCCCTGATCGCGGAAATACTCCGCCACCGCCATAGCCGAGGAGAGCGCCAGGCGCCGCATCATCGGGCTCTCGTCGCCGGTCGACACGACAGTGACGGCCGACGGTCGGTTGTCGGCAAACGGCCCCTCCAGGAATTCGCGCACTTCGCGGCCGCGCTCGCCGACCAGCGCCACGACCACCGTGTCGAAATCCGCCGAGCGGGCGATCATCGACAGCACCGTCGACTTGCCGACGCCCGAGCCGGCGAAGATGCCAACCCGCTGCCCCTGGCAGAGCGGCGTGAACAGGTCGATGACGCGCACGCCGGTCCTGAGCGGCTTGGTGACCCGCCTGCGGGTCATCGCCGCCGGCGGTGGACGGTCGATGACGACCGAAACGTCACCGCGCGGCAGCGCCCCATGTTCGTCGAGCGGCTCGCCCAATGCATTGATAACACGGCCTTTCCAGGCCTCGGATGGAAACAGTCGCATCGGCCCGACGAGCCGCGCCGGCATGCCGGTGCCGACGGCCTGACGGGCGTCGAACGGCTTGACGATGGCGTCCGCCTCGCCGATCCGGACGATCTCTCCGAGTGTCGCGCAATCGCCGTCGTCGATGCGGACACGATCGCCGAGCTTGACCAGGCCGGACAGGCCGCGCACCCGGTAATGGCCGGGCGCGACCTCGCGCACGACCCCGCCGAGTTCGACGAACGGCACCTCCGCCTCCGCCATCGCCACCGCGTGCGCCAGTCTGTCGAGGGCCGTCATCGCCGTGGCCTATCCGGGCGCAAGAGTCTGGATGGCTTCCTGCGTCATCTGGTCGTCCTGGGTCGCCGCCGCGGTCGCCTGGTCGAAAGCGCGCGACGCCTCGATCAGCCGCGTCATCTCGAGGATCGGGTTGACGTTGGAGCCTTCGACATAGCCCTGGCGGACGCTGTTGGCGGTCATGTCCTCGACCGGCTCGACCGGCTTGTCCGCGGTCACCGCGGAATTGTCGTGGCGCGTCAGCTTGGCGTCGTCCGGAATCAGGAAGAGCCCGATGGCGCCGACCTGGCTGCCACCCTGGCTGACGGCGCCGTTCTCTCCGATATGGACGGGGCCTGCCGACGGATCGAGCACGATCGGCGAGCCACCGGCATCCACCACCGCATAGCCGTTGACCGATTGCAGGTCGCCCTGGTCGGTCATGTGGAAGCGACCGTCGCGCGTGTAGACGGTTCCTTTTCCGGTATCGAGACCGAACCAGCCATTGCCGTCCACGGCGACATCGAGGCTGTTGCCGGTAAAGCTGATCGGACCCTGGTCACGGATGACGTAGGTCTCGCCGGCCGAGCTGAAGGCGACCTGATCCTGGCCGACCTGCACCATCTCGGCGGAGAAGCTGATTCCGGCGGCGCGAAAGCCGGCCGTGTTCATGTTGGCGATGTTGCTGGCAATCGCCTCGAGGCGGGTTTCCGTCGCCCGCTGCGCCGAGATTGCGACATAGGCTTCGACTGACACGGAACTCAAAATCCTCCGTATTTCAATGACTTGAGCGTCATGACCAGATTGAGGTCGACCGTCGGCCCCTGGCTGTTATCGAACAGCGCCAGAACCGGATCGGCCGGCGCCACCTCGCTGGCGTCCCAGGCGGCCGAGAAGCGCGATATCAGGCGATCGAGTTTCGCCGGATCCTTGAGATCGGCGATGTCGAGGCGAGCATCGACCGCCGCCGCCTGCTTCTCGATGTCGGCATTGGCCATTGCGTCCGGGAAGCCGAAGATCGTCTTGACCACCTTCCACAAGGCTTGATCGCCGAGCAGGCCGTAGGCGGATGCGACCTTCGGCGCCTCGCGGGCGAAATACAGCGCCAGCCGCACGCCGTCATTGTCGCTGCCGGCGGAAATCTCCATCGTCTGGCGCACGTAGCGATCGACAACGCCCTGTTGCGCGTCGGTGGTCGTCGCCGCTGTTTCGGGATTGTCGGCGAAATCGAAAGTCGTCGCGAAGCGCACGAAGCGATCGTCCGCCAGCCGGTTGGCGAAACTCTTCGGGTCAGACGCGCCCTCGACCATCACCTTGCGCATGAACGCCTTGGCGCCGGCCATGTCCTCCAGGCCGAACGCCTTCATGGCGTAGTTGAACAGGCGGGTGTCCTTGAGGAAGTCGTCAACGCTGTGCACGTCGCCGATGTGGCTGAGATAGTAGTCGCTCTCCAGCGCCACCGGCCGTTCGGCGGCGGTCTGCGCAAGCGTGCGATCGATATCGCGCGTGAGAATGCGATACGCAGCAGACGTCGTCAGCATCTACGAACCTCCGGTGCCGACTTTCTGCACGAACGGGCTTGCGCGAGCCTGACTTCGCCGATTTCAGCCTCACGCAAGCTTTCCGGGCGATGTCAGGTGAACGAACGCGCCCGCACTGGTGGAGCAGGATTCTCTGAATCTGGCACTCGGACTCTTGCTCGGCGTTGGCGCTCTGGTCGGCGGATTCCTCGCCGAGGGCGGTCGCCTCGCCGTGCTGTGGCAGCCGTTCGAGTTCCTCATCATCGGGGGCATCGCCATCGGCGTCTTCGTGATGGGCAATCCCTTCTCGACCATCGCCGACGCCGGCAAGGGCGTCATGGAGGCGGTGACCAACGCGGTACCGAAGCGCAAGGATTTCCTTGCCTTGCTCAGCCTGCTCTTCGCCCTGATGCGCGATCTTCGCGGCCGGCCACGCAACGAGGTCGAGGCCCATATCGACGACCCGGCAAACTCGCCGCTGTTCCAGCACTTTCCGGGCATCCTCAAGGACAAGGAACTGACGCAGTTCATCTGCGACTACGTCCGCCTGACGATCATCGGCAACGCCCGCTCGCACGAGATCGAGGCGCTGATGGAGCAGGAGATCAGCACCATCCGCAAGCACAAGCTCAAGCCGCAGAGTTCGATGGGCACGATCTCCGAAGCCCTGCCGGCGCTCGGCATCTGCGCGGCGGTGCTGGGCATCGTCAAGGCCATGGGCGCCCTCGACCAGTCGCCGGAAATCCTCGGCGAATACATCGGCGCGGCGCTGATCGGAACGCTGACAGGCATCTTCTGGTCCTACGCCGTGGTCTCGCCGCTCGCCCAGCTCATCAAGACGACGCGCGAGAAGCAGATGCAGTGCTACATCATCGTCAAGCAGACGATCATTGCTTTCATGAACGGCGCGCTGCCGCAGATCGCCCTGGAGCACGGCCGCAAGACCATCTCCTCGGGCGAGCGGCCGACCATCGACGAGGTCGAAAGCGAGGCGATTTCCAACACGCCGCAATCGGCGCCGGTCCAGAAACAGGCAGCCTGATCCGATGGAAGCCACCGCCGCACGCCCGCAAACCAACATCCGCGATCTCCTGATGGAGGCCGCCAACCTGTCCCTCGACCAGCTGCCGCTGCTGCCGGTCATCTTCGATCGCGTCGGTCAGCAATTGTCGGACCGCCTGCGCAGCCTGTCCTCGGCCCTGCCCCACGTTTCGCTCAACGAGTTGACCACGGCGCGCATCGGCGAGGTCCTCGACGCCTACGAGATGCGGGCGGTGGTCGGCATCTTCCATGCCGTCAGCTGGGACGCCCGCGTCCTCGTCAGCCTTGATCGCGACTTCGTCTACACGCTGATGGAGATGATGCTCGGCGGCGACGGGTCGGAGCCGCCGGCGGAAGACGTCCGCAACCTGTCGAGCATCGAGGTGCAGTTCTCCCAGTTCGTCCTCGATCACATCGGCCAGGGCCTGCAGGCCGCATTCGCGCCGCTGTCCAATACCCGCTTCCGCCTCGAGCGCACCGAAACCCGCATGGATTTCGCCGGCGCCGGACGCCGGTCGCTGCCGGCTGTCGTCGGCCGCTTCATCCTGCAGGCCATGAACCGCGGCGGCGAGATGCTGGTCATCATCCCGCAGGCGGCGCTGGCGCCGCTCCGCCAGCCGCTGTCGCGTTTCCCCGTCAAGGATACCGCGCCCGCCGACCCGACATGGGCCCGCAAGATCAACGACGAGGTCAGGCGCACGGAAGTCGCCATCCGCGCGATCGCCGAAACCAGCGATCTGACGCTCGGCGATCTTGCCAGCCTTCGCGTCGGCCAGGTCATCACGCTGGATGCGACCACCCAGAGCCGCATCAAGGTGGAAAGCGGCGACCAGTCGTTGTTCTGGGCGTTCCTCGGACAGAACGAGGGCCGCTACACGCTGTGCATCGACGAATCGATCGACCAGGAACGTGAGTTCATGAACGACGTGCTCGCCGGATGAGGATTCCGCGAATCCTGCCTCCGGCAAGGTTGGCGGACTATTTCTGAGACTGGCGCAGGCGACCCACCGCAACGGACACGGTCGTAGCGCCGCCAACGAGTGAGGGATTGAACGGTCATGACGACCAATCAGACTGAGCCTGGACGCGGCGACGAGGCCCTTCTGGCTGAACCGAACGGCCCTTCGGCGGCTTTCGATTCTGGCGCGGACGCCCTCGGCGGCGGCCGCAATCTCGAGGCCATCCTGAGAATTCCGGTCGTCGTGCAAGCCATCCTCGGCACCGCCAGCATGCCGGTTGCCAATCTCATGAAGCTCGGCCGCGGCGCCATCGTCCCCCTCGATCACCGCATCGGCGAGCCGGTCGATATCGTCGTCAACGGTCGCGTCGTCGCCCGTGGCGAGGTGGTCGTGCTGGAGGAGGACAGCTCGCGATTTGGCGTGACGCTGACCGAAATCGCCGGCCTGCCGGGCTTCAACGTCGCCGCCTGACCGAGCGCCACCCCATGCCCGTCATAGCGCGACCGGTTGCCGCCAAGGGAATGCAGGGCTCTGACCGGGTCGCCGCCATTCTGTTGACCATGGGCCAGTCGCTGTCGGCGCGGCTGATGAAGCATTTCCAGCCGTCCGAGATCAAGCAGATCACCCGTTCGGCTACCGACCTGAAGCCGGTGGCGGCGCAGAATCTCGGCCTGCTGATCGAGGAATTCGCCACCCAGTTCGCCATCGGCGCAAGCCTGGTCAGTTCCCCCGCCGAGGTCGAGCGCATGCTCGACGGCGTGCTTCCCAAGGAACAGATCGCCGAGATCATGGCCGACGTCGCCGGCAACCCCGACCGGTCGATCTGGGAGCGCATTTCCGCCGTCAACGAATCGGCCCTGGCGCTCTATCTGACGCAGGAACACCCGCAGACCGCGGCGCTCATCCTGTCGCGCGTGAAGTCGGCGACCGCCGCCAAGGTCCTGGCGCGCCTGCCGGCCGAGCGCCGCGACGGCGTCATCCGCCGCATGTGGGTGCTCAAGCCGCCGGTCGACGAGGCATCGCGGCTGCTCGACCGCGTGCTGCAGCAGGAGTTCAACGCCAACCTGTCGCGCAGTTCCGGCGGCGAGGGCCATGCCCGCCTTGCCGAGATCATCAACAAGCTCGATCGCGAGCAGATCGATTCGGTCATGCAGGGCCTGGCCTCGACCCGGCCGAAGGCCGCCGAGGCGCTGAAGAGCCAGCTCTTCACCTTCGAGGACATCGCCAAGCTTTCCCAGCGCGCCCGCAGCACGCTCTTCGACAAGGTGACGCCAGACCGCATGGTCATGGCGCTCAAGGGCACCGACGCGGAATTCCGCGAAGTGATTCTCTCCTCCCTCTCCTCGCGCGTGCGCAAGATGATCGAACAGGAGCTGAACAACGGCCAGGCCGTGCCGGCACGCAACGTTGCCGACGCACGCCGCACGATCGTCGATCTTGCGCTGGAACTCGCCGGTCGCGGCGAGATCGAGATCCGCAGTGGCGACGGCGAAGAAGACCTCGTCAGCTGATCGGATCGCAGAGCTGTGGCAGAAGCGAGCGACAAGGAATCGAAAACCGAGGAACCGACCGAGAAGAAGGTCGCGGACGCGGTTGAAAAGGGCAACGTCCCGCGATCGCGGGAACTTCCGATATTCGCCTCGCTCCTCGGCGTCCTCATCGCCATCGCCTTTCTGGTCCGGCCGCGCGCGGCCGATCTTGCCGCCAGGATGATGATCCTGCTCGACCATCCCGGCGGCTTCTCGCTTGCCAACGGCACCGACACCGCCGCGCTTCTCTGGGTGGTGGCCGGCGAGATGGCGAAGTTCCTGCTGCCGATCATCTTCATGCTGGCGCTTGCCGGCCTCGCCGCGGCGTTCTTCCAGCACGCGCCGACGCTGGCTCTCGAACAGATCCGCCCGAAATGGTCGCGCGTTTCGCCGGCGGCCGGCTGGAAACGCATCTTCAGCCCGTCCGGCATGGTCGAATTCGTCAAGTCGCTGTTCAAATTCGGCGCCGTCGGGGCGGTCTGCATCATCATGCTGGGCTCGGAGCGGGCGACGGTTTCCGGCGCTGCCCTGCTCGAACCGACGGCCCTGCCGGACCTCGTTCTGTCGCTGGTCGGGCGGCTGGTTTCGGCGATTTGCGTGGCGATCGCCATCATGGTCGCCGCTGACATCGTCTGGTCGCGCATTCGCTGGCGCACCGACCTGCGCATGACACGCCAGGAGCTGAAGGACGAATTCAAGCAGAGCGAAGGCGATCCGTTGATCAAGTCGCGCCTGCGCTCGCTGGCCCGCGACCGCGCCCGCCGCCGCATGATCGCCGCGGTGCCGACCGCGACCGTGGTGATCGCCAACCCGACCCACTTCGCCATCGCCCTGAAATACGACCGTGCCAGGGGCGGCGCGCCGGTGGTCGTCGCCAAGGGCGCCGACCTCATCGCGCTCCGCATCCGCGAGATCGCCAGCCGCCATTCGGTGCCGATCATCGAAGACAAGCCGCTGGCGCGCGCCCTCTACGACGCGGTCGAAGTCGGACAATGGATTCCGCCCGAATTCTACCGGGCCGTCGCCAAGATTCTCCACCTTCTCTACACGAGGCCGGCACATGCCCGCATTTGACGAAAGCCACTACATTGCCAGCCGTGAAACCCAGCCCGCGCTGATCGCCTGCGAAGCCGTGCTTGCCGACGGCCTCAAGGAGTTCCTGTCGGAACTCCTCATGGTCAATGGCGGGGTGATGATCTCCTACATCTGCAACAACCAGCACGCCCATCTCGACGACATCATCGGTTCGTCGATGGAGCTCCGGATCAAGCCCGGCCGCCTGCACTACGGCAGCCACGCCCAGGTCGAGTTCGACTGGGGCCAGTCGCCATCGGTTTCGCTCGCCATGGAACTGCGCGATCCGCGGCTGACCGCCTTCTTTCGCGTCATCTTCGGCAACGACCACATCGCCATCGACCTCAACGGCATCCACATGACCGAGATCGTCGACGGCGAGGAGAACCTGCTGCGTTGCTTCTCCTCGGCGGTCGCCGACGCCCGCATCGAATCGCGTTCCGCCCTCGGCTGACGCCGGCCCGCCAGCCTCGGGCAAGGTTGCCGCGGAATAGTCCGGTGAAGAGGAGCAGTAGCCGGAGGCTGCGTTGGAACCGATCTACGTCTTCAGCCTTGCCGCACAGCACGAGCGCTGGGCGACGGTGCGCCAGGCCGCGATCACCGGCAACATCGCCAATGCCAACACGGCCGGCTACACCGCCATGGATGTCGAGCCGTTCTCGGCAATCCTCGACGAAACCTCCAGCGTTTCCCTTGTCCGCACCCAGCCCGGCCACCTGAACGTCGCGGGCGACGCCGGCGACGGCGACATGCGCGCCTGGCAGACCCGGCAGACCGACGCGCCGGTGGCTCTCGACAAGCAACTGGTGCTCGCCGACGAGACCAACCGCGCCTTCTCGCTCGATACCAGCATCGTGCGCGCCTTCCACCGCATGCTCATGACGGCGGTGAGGTCATGATCGATCCGCTTCGTGCCGCGACCAGCATCGCCGGCGCCGGCCTGAACGCCCAGTCGGTCCGCCTGCGCATCGTCTCGGAGAACCTGGCCAACGCCAATTCCACCGGCTCGGCGCCCGGCTCCGATCCGTACCAGCGCAAGACCGTCGTCTTCGCCAGCGAGTTCGACCGGCTGCTCGGCGCGGCCACCGTCGACGTCAAGCAGATCGGCCGCGACCAGTCGCCGTTCATCGTCGAGCACGATCCCGGCAATCCGGCGGCCGACGCCGACGGCAACGTCAAGATGCCGAACGTCAACATGCTCATCGAAATGGCCGATATGCGCGAGGCCAGCCGCTCCTACGAGGCGAACCTGCAGATGGTGAAGCAGGCGCGCTCGATGACCACCATGATCCTGGACCTCTTGAGGAATGCCTAGATGATCACTGGAATCTCCGGCCTGAGGGCCGTCGGCGCCACCGATTTCGCCAAACCCGCGGGTCCGGCGGCCTCCGCCGCCGCCGCGGGCGGTTCCGACTTCTCCAAGGTCCTCGCCGACATGGCGACCAACACGGTCGACGCCCTGAAGGCCGGCGAAAGCGCGGCCATCGGCGGCATCAACGGCAGCCAGTCGGTGCAGCACGTCGTCGACGCCATGCTCAACGCCGATCAGGCGCTGCAAACCGCCATAGCCGTCCGCGACAAACTGGTTTCCGCCTATCAGGAAATCAGCCGGATGACGATCTAGGGAGTTCTCCGATATGCGTGCGTTAGCAATCGCGGCGACCGGCATGGCTGCCCAGCAGACCAATGTCGATGTCATCGCCAACAACATCGCCAACATCAACACGACGGCGTTCAAGCGGGCGCGGGCGGAGTTCTCCGACCTGATCTACCAGAGCGACCGGGCCGAGGGCGTGCCCAACCGCGGCGGCGAAGAGGTCATTCCCGAGGGCGCCCAGATCGGCCTCGGCGTGCGCACCGTCGGCGTCCGCAATCTCCACATCCAGGGCTCTCTCGCCCAGACCTCCAACCCGCTCGATGTCGCCATCAACGGCCGTGGCTGGTTCCAGATCTCCGGCCCGAGCGGCGAGACCCTCTATACGCGCGCCGGCTCGTTCAACAAGAACGGCACCGGCCAGCTCGTCACCGGCGACGGCTATCTCGTCGACCCGTCGATCACCTTCCCGGCGACACGCTCGAAGTCGTCATCAACGAATCCGGCGAGGTCTACGCCCGCACCGCCAGCCAGTCGACGCCGCAGCTCCTCGGCCAGGTCTCGCTGGTCGATTTCGCCAACGATTCCGGCCTGCAGCCGCTCGGCAACAACCTCTACCGCGAGACCGCCGCCTCCGGCACGCCGATCTCCGGCGTCGCCGGCGATCCCGGCTTCGGCAGCATTCATCAGGGATACCTGGAGCAGTCCAACGTCGACCCGGTCAAGGAGATCACCGAACTGATCTCGGCCCAGCGCGCCTACGAGATGAACTCCAAGGTCATCCAGGCCGCCGACGAGATGCAGGGCCAGCGTGTCGAAGGGCATCCGCTGACCATGCTTGCCCGCCGCCTGCGCCGGCTGCCGCTGCCGGCGTCCTGCTGGTCGCCGGGCTGGCCGGCGCGCCGCCGGCGCATGCCGCGCCGCTCGAGACCCTGCCGGTTCCGGCCGTCACCATCTATCCGGGCGACATCATTTCCGGCGACATGCTGACCGACGGCAGGTTCCCCTCCGGCACTGCGGCCAATTTCCCCGTCTCGCCGCGCGCGGCGATCTCGTCGGCAAGGTCGCCCGCCGCACGCTGCTTCCCGGCCGGCTGATCGCCCGCAATACCGTCGGCGAGCCCGAACTGGTGCAAAAGGGCAAGATCGTTTCGGCGATCTACGAGCAGGGCCCATTGCTCATCACCGCGACGGTCCTCGCTCTCCAGTCGGGCGCGCTCAACGAAGCCATCCAGGTCAGGAACATCGACAGCGGCAAGGTCATCGTCGGCACCGTGACCGCCGACGGCGGTGTGCGGATCGAGGCCAGATGAAGCGCCTTCTCGCCATCGCTGCGATTGGCGTCCTGTGTGCCACCGGCGCGCAGGCGACGCGCATCAAGGACATCTCGTCCATCCAGGGCGTGCGCGAGAACCAGCTCTTCGGCTACGGCCTCGTCATGGGCCTGCAGGGCACCGGCGATTCCATGCGCAATGCGACCTTCACGCAGAACGCGCTGAAATCCATGCTCGATCGCATCGGCATCAACGTCACCGAAGACCAGATGCGCGTGCGCAACATCGCCGGCGTCATGGTGACCGCCAACCTGCCGGCTTTCGCAACCTCCGGCACGCGCATCGACGTGGACGTGTCCTCGATCGGCGATGCCGTCTCGCTGAAGGGCGGCACGCTGCTGATGACGCCGCTCACCGGCGCCGACGGGCAGGTCTACGCCGTCGCGCAGGGGCCGATATCGGGAGCCGGCTTCGTCGCCGGCGGCGTCGCCGCCAGCGTCAGCCAGGGCGTCGCGACCGGCGGCCGCATCCCCAACGGCGCCATCGTCGAGCGCGAGGTCGGCGGCTCGCTGGACAGCGCCTGGCGCAGCTCGTCGTCGAACTCTTCAACCCGGATTTCGCCACCGCGACCCTGGTCGCCGACGTGATCAACAGCTACGCCCGCAGCCGCTTCGGCAAGACGGTGGCGCGCGAGCGCGACATGCGCAGCATCGCCCTGACCAAGCCGAAATCGATCAGCGCCACGCGCTTCCTCGCCGAAATCGGCGAGCTCTTCGTCGTGCCCGACGCGCCCGCCCGCGTCGTCATCAACGAGCGGACCGGCACGGTGGTCATCGGCCAGGACGTGCAGGTCTCCACGGTCGCCATGGCGCATGGCAACCTCACCGTCCGGGTGACCGAGACACCCTTCGCCTCGCAGCCCGAACCCGCTCTCCAAGGGCGGCAGCACCGTCGTCCTGCCGCGCACCAGCGTCAGCGCCGCCGAGCCCGACGGACACATCGCCTTCGTCGGCGGCGCCAGCCTCGAGTCGCTGGTCTCCGGCCTCAACCGCATCGGCCTCAAGCCGAGCGACATCATCGAAATCCTGCAGGCCATCAAGACCGCCGGCGCGCTGCAGGCCGAGCTTGTCGTCCAGTGACGAAGGCGCGCGGTATCATGAGATTCGCAAGGTGGCTTCGTGGCGATGGCCGGCTGGCTGGTTCTTTCGGCCACGGCCGCTTGCGGCGGAAGCAGACGGCCGCGGCGGCCCCGGCAAGCAAGCCGGCGCAGTGCCCGACGCCGCCGCCGAGCAACGCCGCGCTCTACTGCAAGAACATCGCCAACCCCGCCGCCGATGCCCGCTATGCCCGCCAGGCCGAGTCGCTGCTCGCCATGCAGAAGGCGCTCGAAGAACGCATCGCCGCGCTTGAGAAGAAGCGCGCCGAATACGAGGAGTGGGTCACCCGCCGCGAGGATTTCCTCAAGCGCGCCGACGATAGTGTCGTGGCGATCTACTCGCAGATGCGGCCCGACGCCGCCGCCCAGCAGATCGCCGTCATGGATGCCGACGCCGCCGCTGCCATCCTGTCGAAACTCTCGGCGCGCACCGCCAGCGCCATCCTCAACGAGATGGACGCCAATACCGCAGCGCACCTTACCAACGTCATGGCCGGGCTTCCGGCCGACACCAAGAAAGCCGGCAGCACGTGAACCGCATGCTCTGTCCTCATGCTGCCTCTCGGCCTGCTCGCCGCCTGCAGCACCGACCAGACGTCGACCACCGGCGGCTCGCCGCCGCTGTCGGTCGTCGGCCAGGGGTTGACCGTCGAGCGCACCGAGCTTCCGGCCGCCTTCGCCGAGCCCGAGATGCACGCGCCAAATTCGCTCTGGAGCCGGAGCAACCAGGGCATCTTCCGCGACCTGCGCGCCCACCGCGTCGGCGATATCGTCACCGTCGCCATCGACATCAACGACCAGGCCCAGTTCGACAACACCAGCGGCCGCTCGAAGCAAGCCGACGCCAAGGGCACCTTCGGCGATCGATCTCGGCTTCGGCGGCTTCAGCGTGCCCGAGCAGTCGGGCTCGACGTCCGGCAACCTGGACGCCAGCGGCACCACCAGCGCCAAGGGCGAAGGCACCATCGACCGCTCCGAAAAGCTCCACCTGGCGATCGCCGCGGTCGTCACCGAGGTGCTGCCCGACGGCAACCTGCTGATCAGCGGCTCGCAGGAGGTGCGCGTCAACCACGAAGTGCGCGTGCTCACCATCGCCGGCATCGTGCGCCCGCTCGATATCGGCGCGAACAACATGATCGCCTACGACAAGATCGCCGAGGCCCGCATCTCCTATGGCGGCCGCGGCAAGATCAGCGACGTGCAGTAGCCGCCATGTTCGGCCTGAAGAAGAAGAACCGGCCGAGGCCGCCAAGCCCGAAGACGAGGAAGACGACGAACGCGACGAGCCGGCGCCCGAGTGTCGAGGTCGACGAGGAATCCTCCGTCGAGCTGAAGAAGGCCGAGCTGGCGCCGAAAGCGCCAAGGGCGGCGGCGGCTGCTCCTCGCTGATCAGCGTCGTCGCGGTCACCGCCGTCGCGGCCGGCGGCGGCATCTTCCTCGGCCAGAAGACGGCTGCCACCATCGAAACCGACGATCGCCCTGCACGACGCGGAGGCCAAGCCGGCCGCCGAAGAGCACCCGGTCGCCGCTGAAATACAGCGGCGACATGGTGCTGCAGCCGATCGAGGCCGTCGTCACCAACCTCGCCGCGCCGGCGGACACCTGGATCCGGCTTGAAACCGCGATGGTCTTCAAGAACGGCGCGCTGGATAATCCGGAAGTGACCGCCGCCGAACTGCGCCAGGACATGCTCGCCTATCTGCGCACCGTGACGGTCGCCCGCTCGGACGGCCCGAGCGCGCTCCAGCACCTGCGCGACGACCTCAACGAGCGCGCCGCCCTGCGCACTGGCGGCAGGGTCAGCGAAGTCGTCATCCAGACGCTGGTCATCCAATAGGCCGGACGATGTCGATCAGCCGCACCACACCCACGATCAGCCGCTGGATCTGGCGGATTTCACTGGCCGCCGCCGCCCTCCTCGGCAGCGCCGCAGCGGCGGGCGCGCAGCAGGCCCTGCTCGACGGACTGATCCCCGCCGATGGCGCCAGCGCCACCGGCCGCATCGTTCAGCTCGTCGTCGTGCTGACGGTGCTCTCCGTGGCGCCGGGCCTGCTGATCATGGTGACGAGCTTCACCCGCTTCGTCATCGCCCTGTCGTTCCTGCGTTCCGGCCTCGGCCTGCAGAGCACACCCGCCAATCTGGTGCTCATCAGCCTGGCGCTGTTCATGACGTTTTACGTCATGGCGCCGACCTTCGATCATGCCTGGCAGGACGGCGTCCGTCCGCTGCTCGACGACAAGATCAGCGAGGACCAGGCCTACGCCAAGATCACCGATCCGTTCCGGACCTTCATGATTGCCCAGGTCCGGTCCAAGGATCTCAAGCTCTTCGAGGAGCTCGACGCCAGCCGCGCGAAGAAGGCGGCCGCCCAGTCCGCGACGCCCCGGCACCGGAGACGGCGGCCGCCGACGCCCCGGTCGACCTTCGCGTTCTCATCCCGGCTTTCATGGTTTCCGAGCTCCGCCGCGCCTTCGAGATCGGTTTCCTCATCGTCCTGCCGTTTCTCATCATCGACATCGTCGTCGGCACGCTGGTGATGTCGATGGGCATGATGATGATGCCCCCGGTGGTGCTGGCCCTGCCGTTCAAGATACTGTTTTTCATACTGATTGACGGCTGGAACCTGCTCGTCGGCGGACTCGTCCAGTCTTATTTCTGAGCCGGTCGCTCGCAGTAACGAACTTGTAAACTTCCCCTGTCAGATTGACGCCATGGCGAGTTGGGGGCTCGGGGTAGCGCGCGCACTTGCGCGCGCGCAGCCATCCCAAAGGCATGATGCCGTCCCGCCATACCGGTGAAAGCCCGGTATGTCGTGAATTTCATCAACCTGAAGGGACGCCACGATGTCATCGCTTTTGACAAACACCTCGGCCATGGTCGCGCTGCAGACGCTGCGCGACATCAACATGAGCCTCGACAAGACCAACAACCAGGTCTCCACCGGCCTGCGCGTCAACTCGGCCGCAGACAACGCCGCCTACTGGTCCATCGCCACCACGATCCGTTCCGACAACGGTGCGCTCGGCGCCGTCCAGGACGCCCTCGGCCTTGGCAAGTCGTCGGTCGACACCGCCAACACCGGCCTCGACACGGTCCGCGACTCGCTCCAGAAGATCAAGGAACTGCTGGTCACGGCCGCTTCTCCGGAAGCCGACCGCACCAAGCTGCAGACCGAAATCGACAGCCTGCTCGCCGGCATGAAGAGCACCGCCGACAGCTCGGTCATCAGCGGCAACAACTGGCTTTCGGTCGCCGCCGCCGGCGAAACCCGCAACGTCGTCGCCTCGTTCTCGCGCTCCGGCGATACCGTGTCGCTCGACACGATCAACGTCGCGCTCGACGGCATCGCACTCTACACCGAGACCGGCAACACCGGCCTGCTCGACAAGACCATCTCGGTCGACGGCTACACCACCTCGACGTCGCTGGCGGCCTCTGTCGGCCTGACCGACGAGTTCGTTCTCCTTCACGGTGACTCAGGGCGCCGCCCACACCGTGACCATCGACGCCGCAACGGCCACCGCCGCCCTCGGCACCGCCACCATCGCCAGCGCCCACGACCTCGCCCTGGTGTTCCAGCAGGCATTCTCCAATGCCGGCGTCACCGACATCGAGGTCACGGCTGACGGTTCGGCAGTGAACTTCTCCTCGTCCGCCGATTTCGACATTGGCGTCGCCACCGTGACGGCGGCCACCGGCACCGTGTCGGCGGCCGACATGGGCCTCGACGCCGCGCTCGCGGCAGCGCCCGGCTCCGTCACCGGCAGCATCGAGGGCATCGATATCTCGGCCGCCAGCGACACCCAGGTCGAGAACAACCTGAAGATCGTCGACCAGGCGCTGCTCGAGATGACCACGGCCTCGACCAAGCTCGGCGCGCTGACCAGCCGTATCAACTCCCAGCAGAGCTTCGTGAAGGCCCTCATGGACGCCAACACCAGCGCCGTCGGCGCCCTGGTGGACGCCAACATGGAGGAAGAGTCGACCAAGCTGAAAGCCCTGCAGACCCAGCAGCAGCTGGCCGTGCAGTCGCTGTCGATCGCCAACGCCAGCACGCAGAGCATCCTGCTGCTGTTCCGCGGCTAGTCATACCCGCTTCGGACCCGGCAGCGCCGGGTCCGGCAGGCAATCCGAAGGGCCGCGTCTCGCCGACGCGGCCCTTTCCTTTTGACTGCAATCCCCAGGCAAGATTGGAACCGGAAACTGGGCACGCGAGACCTCGCCTGCCCCCGTTCGCTCGCGTTTCGCGGAGGCAGGCTCATGCGTCGCGGTCACACGACCCGCCGCCGCTCGATCTGGGAGCCGACTGCCGATGGGCCGCGATACGTTGGACAAGCTGTGGACCAGCATTGCCGGGCTCGGCGCCCGCCGCCTGATCGCCCTCGCCGTGGTCGGCCTCGGCGTCATGGGCCTCCTCGGCTTCGGCGGCTATTACCTCAGCCGTCCCCAGCAGGACCTGCTCTACAGCGGCCTGACACGCGACGACGTCACCCGCATCGGCGGCGCCCTGAAGGACGCCGGCATCGACTTCGACGTCAGCGCCGATGGCACATCGGTCACCGTCAACTACGGCGATACCGCCCGGGCGCGGATGCTGCTTGCCGAGAAGGGCCTGCCGCAGAGCACCGACTCCGGCTACGAACTTTTCGACCAGGTCGGCTCCTTCGGGCTGACCTCGTTCATGCAGAACGTAACCAAGACCAGGGCGCTGGAAGGCGAGCTCGCCCGCACCATCCTGACGATGGACGGCATCAAGGCGGCCCGCGTTCACCTCGTCCTGCCCGATCGTGCTTCCTTCCGCAGCGACCAGCAGCCCGCCTCCGCCTCGGTCGTCATCCGCACCGACATGCCCACCGATACGTCTCCGGCGCAGGCCATCCGCCATCTGGTCGCCGCCGCCGTGCCCGGCCTCAAGGTGGACAACGTCACCGTTCTCAACACCGAGGGCGCGGTGCTCGCCTCCGGCGACGACATCGAAAGCGCCTCGGCCGGCAAGATGTCGATGGTCGAGCAGACCGTGAACAAGGAGATCGAGGACAAGATCCGCCGGACGCTGACTCCCTATCTCGGCGTCGGCAATTTCCAGGTCAGCATAGCGGCGCGTCTGAACCTCGACCGTTCGACCGTCAGCGAGGTGATCTACGATCCGAACTCGCGCGTCGAGCGCTCGGTGCGCACCGTCAAGGAAAACGCCCTCGCCCAGAATTCGACCAGCGAGGCGGCCGTCAGCGCCCAGCAGAACCTGCCGGACCAGAAGACCGGCGGCGACGCCGGCAAGAACTCCAACGAGACCAACGACCGGCGCGAGGAGACCACCAACTACGAGGTCTCGTCGAAGACGGTCGAGACCTCGCACGACGGCTACAAGATCGAGCGGCTGTCGATCGCCGTCCTGGTCAACAAGACGCGCCTGGAGAGCGTCGCCAGCCAGGGCGCCAATGCCCTGCCGGTCGAGCACCAGTTGATGGACATCGAGCAACTGGTTGGCGCCGCCGCCGGCCTCAGCAAGGACCGCGGCGACCAGTTGAAGGTCGCCTCGGTCGATTTCGTCAATGACGCGCCGCAGGACACCGCCTCGCCCGGCATCTTCGATACGCTGCTGGCCCAGGTCGGCTACTTCGTCAATTCGTTCGCGCTGATCGCACTCGCTTTCATCACCGTCCTCTTCGGCCTGAGGCCGGCGGTGCGCGCCATCCTCGCGCAGCCCGCGCCGGCGCGGGCTGCGCAGGAACCCGCCCTCGAAGCCGGCCCCGCCGCCGCAGCCATCGCCGCCGGCATCGGCGCCAGCGAGCCGCGCTCCGGCGACGAAGCCAATCTCAACCTCATCGAGGACGTCACCAAGCGCATGAACCGCTCGCCGCAGAAGCGGCTGGAGCAGATCGTCGAATACAACGAGGAGCAGGCGGTCGCCATCCTGCGCCAATGGCTTCACCAGGATGAGGCGGCCTGATGACGGTCGCCGCGGCGCGTTTCCTTCCCCATTTCGCCAGCGCCATCTTCCCCGGCAGTCATCCGGAGAAGCCATTCCGGCCGCTCGCCGGGACACAGGACGAGCCGCAGCCGCGCGACCGGTCGGATCGTGCAGCAAGCGGTCGATGCGGCACTCACCGAAGCCCGGGCCGAGTTCGAGCGTATCCGCGCCAGCGACCATGCCGACCATGCCCGCCAGCTCGGCGAACGCGAGCGCCAGATCGCCGAACAGACGACCGACGTCATTGTCGAGCGCCTGGCCGCGGGCCTCGCCACCATCAACGAGACCGTCGGCCACCATGTCGCCCGCGTGCTTGCCCGCTTTCTCGAAAGCGCGGTCCGCGAGCGCGCCATCGACGAACTGTCGGAGACGCTGGCGGCGCTGCTTGCCGATGGTCACGCCACGCAGATCAGGGTCAGCGGCCCCGCCGACCTGGTCGAGCGCCTGCGTTCGGTTGCCACCACCGCCGGGGTGTCGCTGGAGGCGGTGATCGGCGAGTCGGCCGACGTCCGGGTCACGGTCGACGACACCTCCATCGAGACGCGCATCCGTGCCTGGATGGAGCGCACTCTGGCGGCGGTCGGGGACGGCCCGGATGGCTGACGGCGGCCACGAACTCATCATCGTGCGCCGCCACGAGGAGGAGGAGCACGAGCATCACAGCTCGGCCTGGAAGGTCGCCCATGCCGACTTCATGACGGCGATGATGGCCTTCTTCCTGATCATGTGGCTGATCAACGTCACCGACGATCAGGTGCGCAAAGGCATCTCGGAATATTTCAACCCGATCCACATGTCGCAGGGATCGAGCGACCTGAAGGGGCTCAACAAGCCGGAGCCCGGACAGGACGGCAAGGCGGCCAAGGGCCACAACGACATCCAGCTTCCCGGCGCCGCGATGAACCTGCTCAAGCTGTCGGCCGGTCACTCCGATTCGAAGAGCGTCAGCCCGGAGGACGCCGCCGCCGCCATTCAGGCGGCAGCGGAAGTTGTCGCCACGGCGGCTGCCGAGGCGGCCCGGCTGGAATTGGCAAACGGCGCCAAGGCTCAAGGTGATCAGGCGAAAGACGCCGGCGCTGGCGCGAAAGCCGGCGACCGGTCCCCGGGTCCCGGTGGCGAGGCCCGCGGCAATGCCGACGCGGGCACGATCGCCGAAGCGGCAGGCCGTCCCGGGAACGGCATCAGCGACCGGGTCGCCTTCCAGGACCCCTACGCCGCACTCGCCAAGCTGGCGGAAGAATTCACCGCCGACCACCCGATGTCCGCCGATGCCATCGACGGCGATACCCGGCCCGTGGGCGTCGAGAGTGGCGCGGTCGACCGCGACCCGTTCGATCCGACCTACTGGCAGATGTCGGCGCTGCCGGCCGCGCGGGCGACCAACCCCGGCGCGCCGGGCTCGGCCGAGCCGCCGCCGGACGCCCGCCCCGACGCCGCGGCCATGAGCCCGCCAGCGCCGGCCGGAGACGCCGTCAAACCGGCCGAGGCAGCATCGGCGCCCGAACCCGGCGCGGCCACGCCATCCGACATGCCCGTCGGCCGCGGAGCCGGCGCAGAACGTCAAGGCCGACGCCGTCGCCGCTGCACAGGTTGCCTCGTCGCGGGCGCTTGGCGCAGCGATCGAGAAGTCGGTCAAGGGCATCATGGCCGCCGATGCGTCGCCCGCCCTGACGGTGAAGGCAACGCCGGAGGGCATCGCCGTCAGCCTGACCGACGATCCCGGCTACAGCATGTTTCCGGTCGGCTCGGCCGTGCCGGACGGCAAGATGGTTGTCCTGCTCGATCGCATCGCCAAGGTCCTTTCCGATCGCAAGGGGCAAATCGTCATCCGCGGCTATACCGACGGCCGCCCCTTCCACTCGGCCGATTATGACAACTGGCGGCTGTCCGCCGCGCGCGCCCACATGGCCTACTACATGCTGACCCGCGGCGGTCTGCCCGAGTCGCGCATCGAGGCGATCGAGGGTCATGCCGACCGCTCGCTCAAGAATGCCGCCGATCCCTTTGCGGCCGAGAACCGCCGGATCGAGATCCTAATCAAGGAGGAGCCGCAATGATGCGCCGGTCCCTGCTGGCATCGGCGGCGCTGCTGTTTGCCTGCGCTGCCGGCGTCCATGCCGATCCGCTGACGCTGACGCCCGCGCCGCCGCCGAACGCCGACGGGCAGCCGCTCGACTTCGTCCTTCGCCTGTTCTCGGACGCGCCACCCGCACAGCCGCCGGTGGCGACGGCCGATCCGATCAGCCTGTTGCCGACGAGCGCGCCGGCAGCCGCTCGGCCGGCAAGGCCCAAGACGATCGCGAACGTGCCGATGCCGCGCCTGCGCCCGCCCAACCTGATGCGCGAGGTTGCCGCCCGCCGTGCCGCGCTCGCCGAAGCGGCAGGGCGTGTCGCCGCCGCGACATCGCCTGAAGTGGACACGGAGATTACCGGCTCCATCGATCCCGCGACGCCGATGGCCGACGCCAAGGCGCCGGAGCCCGCCGCCGCACCTGCGGCTGCAGCGCCGGCGGCGGAAGCCGCCCCACCGCCTGCCGTCGAAACCGCATCCGAGCCCCAGCCGGAAGTCGTCGTCGCCGCGCAATCCGACAGCCTGCTTGGCGATCCGGACAGTTTCGATCTCGGCCAGAGCGACGACATGCTGCCGAACGCTCCCTCGCCGTCCGGCATCGATGTGCCCATCTCCGGCGAGACTCCCGCGGACGCGACCGCGAAGGCCGGCGCGCCGAGAACGACCGACGAGGCGCCGTTCGAACTGGTGCGTAGCCTGCAGTCCCTGCAGGACCGCATGGCCGCGGGCGACGTCTCCGCGCTGACGGACCAGCGGGCCTTGCGCGACGAGATCGATCGCGCCTTCGCCCAGGCCGATCCGGAGACGTGGAAGGACCAACGCAACGCCGAAGCAGCCGTCACCTACGTCCTCATCGGCGGATCGCCGGCGATCCTCAAGTCGGTGATTGCGCTCGACCCGAAGCCGGCCATCGATCAACGCCTCGTCAATGGCGTGTTCGCCTATGCCAGCGGCGACAGCGCCACGGCGGCGCCCCTGCTTGCCGATATCGATCTGGCGGCCGTCCCCGCGAGCATGGCCGGCCAGGTGGCGATCGCCCAGTCGGCGCTTGTCGTCCAGTCCAACCCAACGAAGGCGATGCAGCTTCTGGCGCTGGCGCGCCTGCTCGCGCCGGGCACGCTGGTCGAGGAAGCGGCAATCCGCCGCCAGCTTTTCGTCGCCGACCAGCAGCGCGACGACAACGCCATCCAGTCGCTGGCCCGCCAGTACCTCGACCGCTTCCGCCACTCGGTCTACGCCGGCAACTTCCGCACTCGCTTCGCGGCGGCGCTCAGCCACATGAAATCGATCGACAGCGAGGCGAGCTTTTCGCGGCTCGATGACATGCTGGCGATGGTCGAGCCGGACGCGCGCTGCGAACTCTATCTGACGGTGGCGCTCGCCTCGAGCATCAACAAGCGGCTGACCGCCGCACGCCTTGCCGCCGAACGGGCGAGCGGCCTCGCCCTCGCCGGATCGGTGCAGGAGGCGCGCGCGCGGCTCTATCACGCCGCCGCCCTGGCTGCGCTGCCGAAGCTGGTCGATACCGCCGGCGAGGATCTTGCCGGGCTCAACCGCGCCATGTTGCCCACCGCCGACCTGGCTCTGCTCGACGTGGTCGAGGCGACGGTGCACGGCGTTCAGTCGGCCACGGACCTGTCGGCGATCAAGGTCGCCGTCGCCGAGCCGCTCGGCGCCGGTGCGACGCCGACCGAGAACCCGGTGATGAAACGCGCCGAACAGGCTCTCGCCGACACCCAGACGCTGGTGGCGGCGAAATGAACGTGGCGCCGAACATACGAACGGCCCCGGCGGTCGATGCCGGCGATGCGGCCGGCCCGCGTCAGCGGACACCGGCGAAGGACGAAGCGAAAGGCGAAGGCAGCAGCGGTGTTTTCACCGCCCTGTTCAGCCAGCTGGCATCGGTGTCCGGCGCGGGCAAAGCATCCCGAACGGCGTCCGACGCCGCCGATGCACCGCCGGAGCAGCGCGGTCTCGTCAAGCGGCCCGCCGGAGATGCGCCCGAGGTGGAACCGGCTGCCGATAAGCACGCCAGGCCGGTGAAACCGGCCAAGGACCAACCACCTGACATCCACGTTCCTGACGGCGCGGCTGTGCCAGACATGGCCGCCGGAACCGGCGCGAATGTCGCCGCCGCCACGGCCACATCCGCCGCGGCAACGGCTTCGCCCGCACCGCTTCCAGACGTGCCGTCCAGGGACGCGACCGGCACGCCCCCGGCGGAGCCGCCGCTTCGCGTCTCGGAGTCCCCCGTCAAAGACACGCCGCAGCCGGACGCATCGGCTTCGTCCGTGGCCAGGCAAGCCGATAGCGCGCGCCTGGCAGAGGCAAAACCAGTCCGCTGGGTCACGACGGTTCCACTGGGTCCGGCACCATCGCCGCAAGGCGACCGTGCCATGGACCCGACCGCCGATGCAGCCGTCACGGCGACTGCGGCCAGTGGTGCGACCAGCGCGGCTGCCAAAGAACCGGTCGTCGTCACCATTACCGGCCGCACGACAAGCTTCTTGCCCGGTGTTGCGGCGAAGTTGTCACCGCCACCGAAACCAGCCGGCGCGCCGTCCGCCATCCGCGCAGAGAACCTCGACCCCGATACCGGCGACATCAGAAACGCGAGTCTGCCGCCCGTGGAGCCCCGACAACCCGAGGCACCACGTGTCCGGCGCGATTCCCCGAAGCAACCCAACGCCGGTGAGCCCCGGATCGCCGACCGACACCACGCGGCGCCGGCCCCCGCGGCGACGCCAAGCGCAGCGCCGCCGGCGCAGGCCGCCAATCCGCCCGGTCTCGCGCCGCTCGTGGCGCAAGGTGTGATCGCCTCGCTTGGGCCACCGCCGAATACAGCCCCGGCGGCGGAGACCAGCGGCCCGGCGCACCCATCGCCAACCGTCGAAACGCCATCGCCCGGGCCCGTCCAGACCGTCTCCGTGACCCTCGAGACCGCGGAACACGGCGCGCTCGATATCCGCATGAATCTCACCGGCCGGTCGCTGTCCCTGCATTTCAAGACCGAGCGGCCGGAGACCGCGGAGCGCCTCCGCCGCGACGATGCTGCGCTCGGCGCACTGCTCAGCGACCACGGCTACGACGCCAAGGTCGTCCGCATCGAGACCCGCCACCTCGCGCAGGCCGGGTCGCCCGATGGCGCGCGGCCCGACTCCCAGGCTGCGGCGTTCGGCAGCGGCAACCTCTCCGGCCAGACCGGCGGCGGCCGGCAGGGCCAGACACCAACGCACCTCTCCCCGCCGCTTGGCGATAGCGGCGGCGCCCACGTCATCCCGGATTCCAATGAAAATCGCTCTCCTGATCGCGGCACTGGCGGTCTTTACATCTGATGCCCGGCCCGCGCTGGCGGCGACCGGCGGCAATGCCTGCGAAGCCGAGATGCGCGCCGCCTCGGCCAAATACGACGTGCCGCTCGGCGTGCTCTACGCGGTCGGGCTGACCGAATCCGGCCACAAGGAATCGCTCCAGCCCTTCGCCATGAACATTGCCGGCACGGCCTATTTTGCCAGTGGTCTCCAGGATGCCCTCAAGCGCTTCGACGAAGCCCGCGCCGCCGGCGTCTCACTGATCGACATCGGCTGCATGCAGATCAACCACCGCTTCCATGGCGACCAGTTTCCCTCGGTCGCGAGGATGTTCCAGCCGCGGGCAAACGTCGACTACGCCGCGCGCTTCCTGAAGACCCTGCGCACCCAGGAAGGCAGCTGGACGCTCGCCGTCGCCCGCTATCACGCCGGGCCAAACAACAATCCGGCGCAGAAGAAGTACGTCTGCACCGTCATCACCAACATGGTGGCGACCGGCTTCGGCAGTTGGACCGACCAGGCCCGCGCTTTCTGCCACTGAGGAGCCGGCCCGGCCGGTTAACGAATGGTTACGCCATTGCCTAAAACGCCGGCGACCGGCCTCGCCGAATTTTCATCCGCCCGCGCTAGATTGCCCGCCAACACCAAAAGAATGACGGGCGGGTGCAGGCATGTCTCTCGATTTTTCCACGCCGATCCTCGTGGTCGACGACTACCAGACCGTGGTGCGCATCATGCGCAGCCTGCTGCGTCAGGCCGGCTTCAGCGAAGTCGACGAGGCCGCCGATGGCGAGGAAGCGCTCTCGAAGATGCGCGAACGCCAGTACGGCCTGGTGATTTCCGACCTGCACATGGCGCCGGTTGACGGGCTGGAACTGGTCCGCCAGGCGAAGTCGGACGAGGCCCTGAAGGGCACGCCGATCATTCTGGTCAGCGCCGACGCGGTGCCCGACAAGGCGGCGAGCGCCGCGGAGGCCGGCGCGGCAGCCTACGTTCTGAAGCCCTTCGATTCGCAGACCCTCAAGGACCGCATCGCCGCGGTTCTCGGCAACGCCTGAGCGGCCGGCGTCGCGACAACTTTCGCGCGATCTCCCCCCAGCATTAGGACTTGGTTAACCACGTCGCGGCGAGACTGCACCTCGCCGCGAGTTCGCATGCGTTGTCCTGTTTCCGAGTCATTTGCGCCGGCCTGTGCAAACGATTGCTGAAGCATATTGGGGGCAGCATGTATGTGCTTGTGGACGAACGTCCGGAAGTAACCGACGCCTATGTGTCGTCGTTCCGGAGCGAAGGTGTCGCGAGCCTGGGTTTCCGCCCGCCGGAATTCGGCGAGTGGCTGAGAACATCCTCTCCTGGCGACATCGAGGCCGTACAGAGCTGCCTGCTCGGCGACTTTGACGAGCGTCCGGGGATTCCCCAGCTCATCCGCTCCCGCACGAACGCGCCAATCATCGCGCTGGCCGATGTCCGCTCGCTGGACGCCACGCTGGAGCTTTTCACCGCCGGCATCGACGATGTCGTGCGCAAGCCGGTTCACGTGCGCGAGCTGATGGCGCGCTCCGATGCCATCTGGCGGCGGATCAACCACGCCCATCGCCAGATCAGCTCCAGCCGCCTGAGGATGTTCTTCGACGGCCGCGACGTCGAGATCGACGGCACGCCGCTGCTCCTGCCCCGGCGCGAGCGCCACATCCTGGAGTTCCTGGCGCGCAACGCCCATCGGCGCGTCACCAAGACCCAGATCTTCAACGCGGTCTACGGGCTGTTCGAGGACAAGGTCGACGAAGTCGTCATCGAAGGCCACGTCAGCAAGCTGCGCAAGAAGCTCCGCCTGCAGCTCGGCTGCGACGTGATCGACGCCAAGCGCTACCTCGGCTACCAGTTCGTCGGCGCTGACCTGTCGTCACAAGCCGAGACCAATGCCGCCACACCGGCCATGGCCGGTCATCAGCCGGTGCATGTCGAGCCGGAGCAGAGCGCCTAGCGGAATGGCGCCGGCGCAGATCGCGTCACCAGCCGCCGCCACCGCCGCCGCCACCACCGCCGCCTGAGCCACCGCCGCCGCCCGAGAACCCGGACGACGAGGACGAGGGGGCGGGGACGGAACTGGCGAACGAGCCCTGGGCGGACGAGACCGACGACGACAGCGAACTCGCCAGGTTCGAACCGCTCCAGCCATGTCCGCCGTGCCACGCCGGCGCATAGGCAAACGTCGCCGCTTCTCCCGGATGCGCCCGTGCGAAAGCCGAGGCGAATGCCTCCGACCACGGCTTCTCGGCATGAAGCGCGATGGCGTAGGGCAACAGCCGCTCGAACTGCGTCTCGTCGAGTTCCGGGACATCGGCCGCGTTCAGGCGCGGGGTCTCGGCGGTGCGGATGTAGAGCTCCAGCCCCTCGATCTGGTCCATCACCTCGCGGCCGGCGGCGGTCGGCGCGCGCAGCAGGTAGAAGAACAGGCCGTTCATCGCGGCAAAGCCGCCGATCAGCACGAAGGGGAAGCCGTTGCTGAGGATCGCGTCGATCAGCGACCTGCCGAATCCCTCCGGCAGCGACTGCCTGCTCGATGCGAACACCGAGACGAACGAGCCGCCGATGAAGAGCAGAACCACGACGTTGAGCGCCGCCACGACGACCGACCGGACACCGCGCCCGCCGAACAGCATGCGGACCAATGGCGCGATGAAGACGCCGAGAAACACGCTGGCGAAGCCGACGATGAACAGCGCGGCGATCTCGCCCTCGCTGAGGTCGCCGAAGAACAGCACGACCGCCAGCGTCGCCAGGGTCAGAATGCCGCCGATGGCGAAATAGCCGAGGTTGCGTCTGAAGAAGCGGTTGCGGTTCTCGCCTTCCAGGCTTGCCTTGAACGCCGAGAGCGCCGTGGCGATGCTCTTGCCGCTGTCCTTGTCGACAATGACCGTTCCGCCACGCCCGTCGACCCAGTCGAGGATCGACCGCTCGCCCGGCGGCAGCTTCTCCGCCGGCTTCTTCTCCGTCCGCTTGAGAACAAGGCTCTCCCCGGAATCGTCGAAGATCATCAGTCCCCTGACCGCCAGCGAGATGGCCGCGGCCGTGAAGGCGCGCCAGCCGGGGCCGTGCCAGCCCCAGTCGCGGATATAGCCGGCAAGCGCCGGCGAGACGCCCGACGGTGGATGGAAAAGCGGGATGACGATTCCCTTGGGGGGATCGCGCCCGACCGACCGCCAGGCAAGCAGGTAGAAGATCAGCACGCCGAGAAAGCCGAGGCCCCCAAACACGTAGCGCCGGTAGTCGAGGAAGAAGTAGTAGAGCTTCTGCGTTCCGCTCGGCATCGCGACAAGTCCCGGCAGGAATCTCGGCGACCACCGACAGGCCCTCGCCCGGCGCCAGTGCCCGCGTCGTCGACACGATCAGCGCGTTGTCGCCGTCGATGCGACCGGTGAAGTCCCCGCCCTTCTCGCCGAAGCGGCCGGTATAGGCGGTCCACCGTACCGGTGCCGCCCCCTGAGGCAGCCGGATGGCGGCGACCGAGCGCAGGATCGGAAAGGCCCAGTCGTTGCCGGTGACATTCCAGAAAAGCTCGGTGTGATCGGGCAGGAAGCGGACCTGGCGGCCGGTTTCGTAGCGGATCCGGTAGGTGTAGACGCCTGTCCGCAGGAAGACATCCTGTTCGCCGGCATAGACACGCACGCCGCGATCGTTCCAGACCTCGTGATGCGGTTCGGGCTTGCCGTCCCGTTCAACGCCGATGAGCCGGAACGAGACGCGGTGGCGATTGCCGTCGCCGTCGACGAAGATCAGCGGGAAATCGCGGTAGATGCCGCGCTTGATCGCGTTGCCTTCGGCGCGCACGCGGATGGTCTCCGTCACGGCGAGCGTATCGTCGGCGCGGACGGTCACGACCGAATTGAAGACAGGATCTGTTCAGCCGCCCATGCCGGCGCCGCAACATAGATGGCGGCCGCCAGCACGCCGAGGACACCAAGCACGCTCCGCAGCCAGGCCGGCATCCGGTGAGCTTCTCTAGGTGCCAAAGGCGACCCCCGGCAGCTGCCCTGTCGGCCTCCTCGATCTCGAAATAATCGCGCTTGCCGAAGGAAAAAACGTTCGCCAGCAGATTGCTCGGAAAGGTCTCCACCAGAACGTTGAGGTTTCGGGCCGCGCCGTTGTAGTAGCGCCGCGCCATCTGGATCTCGTCCTCGAGGCCGGCGAGTTGGCCCTGCAGGTCGCGAAAGGTTTCGCTCGCCTTGAGGTCGGGATAGGCCTCGGCGAGCGCCATCAGCTTCGTCAGCGCGCCCGACATCGACTTCTCGAGCCGCTCGCGCTCGCCAACATCGCCGCCATTGGCCGCCGTGATCGCGGTCCTCAGACGGGCGATCTCCTCGAACAACGTTCGCTCGTGGGCCGCATAACCCTTGACCGTGTCAACGAGATTGGGGACGAGATCGGCGCGGCGCTTGAGCTGCACGTCGATGCCGCTCCAGCCCTCCGCCGCCATCTGCCGGGCCTTCACCAGCCGGTTGAACAGCACGACGCCGTACGCGGCCACCGCCGCGGCGATCGCCGCAACGATCCACGCCGTCATGCCGGTTCGGCTCCGTATCGAAACATCGTCCTTCTCTCTCCCCCGCCGACCCCGAATTGGAGGCCGCCACCGGAGACAGCCGCAACGATATACCCCAGACCGCCGAGAACAACGTTCGCCCTGCCGGCTTTCCCGTCCACGGCATGGTTAGGCAAGCCTTACCGCGCATCGAACGAAGCATCCATCTGAAGAGCCTCGACATGGAACGCGCGGCGACCGTTCCGACCGTGCCGCACGGCCGGATGGCGCTGCCACCGACTGGGTGAGCCGTGCACCAGGCTGTTCACCAACGCATCGCTGCGCTAAACGGCTGGCTTCAACGATGGCAGCCCCCCTTCTCCTCCTCCAGGACATTCACCTCACCTTCGGCGGCGCGCCGCTTCTGAGCGGCGCCGGGTTGTCGGTCAGCGCCGGCGAGCGTCTCTGTCTGGTTGGACGAAACGGCACCGGCAAATCGACGCTCCTGAAGATCGCCGCCGGGCTGGTCGAGCCGGACGCCGGACGCCGCTTCCTGCAGCCCGGCGTGACCATCCGCTATCTGCCGCAGGAACCGGACCTGCGCGGCTTCAATACAACAAGCGCGTTCGTCCAGGCGGGCCTTGCCCCCGGCGACGATTTGCACCCGGCGCGAAGGCTTCTCGAGCAACTCGGCCTCACCGGTGACGAGGATCCCGCTCGCCTTTCGGGCGGCGAGATACGGCGCGCGGCGCTTGCCCGCACACTGGCGCCCGATCCTGACATTCTTCTCCTCGACGAGCCGACCAACCACCTCGACGTGGCGGCCATCGAAGATCTCGAGAACGCCCTTGTCGGAACCCGCTCGGCGATGGTCCTCATCAGCCATGATCGCCGGTTTCTGGAGAATCTGGGCCGCGCGACGCTATGGCTCGATCGCGGCGCGACCCGTCGTCTGGACCGCGGCTTCGCCGATTTCGAGGCATGGCGCGACGCCGCGCTGGCCGAGGAGGAAATCGATCGCCACAAGCTCGACCGCACCATTGCGCGCGAGGAGGACTGGCTCCGCTACGGCGTGAGCGCCAGGCGGAAGCGCAACCAGGGACGGCTGCGAGCCCTCCAGGACCTCAGGCGCGAGCGCGTCCGCCGCAAGGCAAGCGCACCACCCGGCGAGGTGACGCTCGCCGTTCAGGATGCACGCCTCTCCGGCAAGCTGGTGATCGAGGCGGACAAGGTATCAAAGAGCTACGGCGACCGGCCGATCGTGCGCGATCTCAGCGCAAGGATCGAGCGCGGCGACCGCGTCGGCATCGTCGGTCCGAACGGTGCCGGCAAGACAACGCTGCTCAATCTCCTGACCGGCGCGGCAGAGCCCGATGCCGGCACCGTGCGGCTCGGCACCAACCTGGCCGTCGCCACCCTCGACCAGGGGCGCGAGAGCCTTGACCCGGAAATGACGGTCTCCGGGGTCCTCACCGGGGAGCGGGGCGACACCGTCCTGGTCAATGGCGAAGCGCGCCATGTCGTCGGCTACATGAAGGACTTCCTGTTCCGGCCGGAGCAAGCGCGCTCTCCCTTGAAGGCGCTTTCCGGCGGCGAGCGCGGCCGGCTGATGCTTGCCCGCGCCCTGGCCCAGCCATCCAATCTCCTCGTCCTCGACGAGCCGACCAACGACCTCGACCTCGAGACCCTCGACCTGCTGCAGGAAATGCTCGCCGCCTATCCCGGCACGCTGCTTCTCGTCAGCCACGACCGCGATTTCCTCGACCGCGTCGTAACCTCGGTGATCGCCTCCGACGGGGATGGCGTGTGGACGGAATATGCCGGCGGCTATTCCGACATGGTGGCACAGCGCGGCCGCGGCATCGGCGCCAGGCCCGCCGCGCCCACACGGCCGCGCGCGTCGCAATGGCCCGCCGAGACAGCCCCGACGCGACCGGAACCGCGCCGCCGCCTGACTTTCGCCGACCAACATGCACTGAAGACCTTGCCGGCGAGGATCGAGGCCCTCACGGCCGAGGTGCTGCGCCTGGAAACGACGCTCTCGGACCCGAGCCTTTTTCAGCGTGACCCGAAGAGCCTTCGCGGCATCCAGTGCGGCGCTGGCGGCGGCCCGCGATGAAGTGGCGCGAGCCGAAGAGGCGTGGCTTGGCGCCGAACTCCGCCGGGAGGAGATCGAGGGGAAGTGACCGCCCCGGGGGCGATCACGGCGACCGCCGCATGCCCTCTTGGCCGCCGTTGTTGGCACGGTCTGATTATTGGGGCTGACGGCTAGCCGTCCAGCCCTGCACGGGCTACAAGCCCGCACACCCAGCAACCCACCGACCGAGGAGAACGACTTTGGCGACGACGAAGAAATCCGGCAAATCCAGCGCTCAGACCGTGCGTCCGGTGAAGGACGCCCTTACCAAGTCAGCCCTCATCGGCCTCATTGCCGAAGAGAATGACCTCTCCCGCGCCACCGCGGCCGGTGTCTTCGCCACATTGGAGAAGGTGCTCCTGGGGTCGATTCATCCGCGCGGTGTAGGCGAATTCACGCTGCCTGGACTGCTGAAGGTCACGCTGCGCAAGGTGCCTGCCCGCAAAGCGGGAACGTTGATCCGGAACCCGGCCACCGGCGAGATGATGAAGGGCGCCGCGAAGCCGGCGAGTGTCCGGGTGAAGATTCGGGCCCTGTCGAAATTGAAGGCGGCGGCCGCGCCGTAAACGCTGCACGGCCCCGGCAAGGGGGTTCGCTCAACGCCAGTCCGGCCGCCGCGGTTGCGCCGCGGCGGCCGCGAACCCTCTGCCCGGACATCGGCAAACCGGGACTCTGCGGTTACCGTTCCGGCCCGGAACAACCGACGCACAGGGTCCGGTTCACGGGACGCCGCTATTTGATATGATGGGCAGACACGCCCAGAAGTATCATGGGAAATGTCATGCCGCGATCGGAGTCCAATCGTCGCCAGGACGAATTCCCGTCTTCATTCGGCTCGGTCGAGACAAGTCTGGCGGCGCTGATTGAGCCGGGCGCGAATTGCAGCCTGGCGGAACTGATCGGCGAGCATCAGACAGCGGTCCTCGAAGCGCTTCTACGACAAGGGAGCGCTGCTCTTCCGCGGCTTCGACGTCGGCGATGCTGCCGGTTTCAGCGCGGTCGTCCGGTCCCTGAACGGCAAACCCTATTCCTATGTGGGCGGCGGTTCGCCCCGTTCGCGCATCGCCGGCGAGGTCTTCACCTCGACGGAGTACGCGCAGTCGGCGTCGATTCCGCTGCATTGCGAAGCGACCTATTTCGAGGCCATCCCCGAAGTCGTCTGGTTCAGTTGCGCATTCCCGCCGGAGAGCGGCGGGGAGACGCCGCTCGGCGATATGCGCCGGGTGCTCAACCGTCTCGATCCCGCACTCGTCGGCCGTTTCGCCGAGAAGAACCTGATGTACGTCATGAACCTTCACGGCGGACAAGGCTTCGGCAATTCCTGGCAGAAGACCTACCAGAGCGACAATCGCGAGGAGGTCGAGGAGCGCATCCGCGCGAAGGGGCTGGAGTTCGAGTGGACCGCCGAGGGCGGTCTGCGGGTCATCATGCGCGCGCCGTCGATCCGCACCCACTCGGTCACCGGCCGGCGGTACTGGGGAAACCAGGCGAGCAACTTTCACCCGGGCAGCTTGCCCCCCGTCGCAGCAGCGGCGCTCGCCCGCACCTATGCCGATCCGATGCACTACCCGAAGATGGCATACTTCGGTGACGGCAGCCCGATCCCCGAGGAAGACATTCGCGCAATCGTGGACGTGCTGGCCGCCGAGGAGACGCTGTTCACCTGGCGCACGGGCGATGTTCTGGTGGTCGACAATCAGGCGATTGCCCACGGCCGTCGGCCGTTCAAGGGCAAGCGCCAGATCATGGTCTCGCTGACGGCATGACCGCCGCACCGAGCCTCATTCCGGAATGGCTTGCGGCCTCTGCGGCTGAGCGCGGCGCAGCCCCGGCCATCATGGGCGTCGATGGCCGGACCCTGTCCTACGACGGGCTCCACCAGCATATCGGACGCTTGGCACAGCGGCTCCGCGATGCAGGTGTCGGAGCCGGCGATCCGGTCCTGGTTGCCTTGCCGGACGGACCGGAGGCGCTCATCACCATTCTCGCTGTCGCTTCCGTGGGTGCGGCTTTTCCGGTCGCCACGCACGAAGCGCCGGAGCGCTACCGTCGGCTTTTCGACCAGGTGAGCGTCAAGGCGGTCGTATGCACCGACCGGGTGCGCGCCGCCCTGAGGGAAGCCGGAAACGCAGCCGCCATTCCGATCGGCGGGCTGGCAGGCGACTGGGCGGGCGACGATTTCGACATCGACCTGCACGGGGCCGCTGCGCCCGCCGCTGGCGACCGGTCCCCGGCGCCGGACGATCCCTGCCTCGTGGTCGCCACCTCGGGCGCGACCTCGGCGCCAAGGATCATCGCCATATCCCACGCCAGCCTGTTCGCCTCCATGACGCTTCAGGCCGATTGGTGCGCGCTGTCGCCCGCCGACCGCTCGTTGTGCATCATGCCCTATTCGCATCTGCACGGCCTGATCCGCTCGAGTTTCTCGGTCCTGTTTCGCGGCGGCACGGTGGTTTCGACGCCCGGTTTCGACGAGCGCCACGTCCTCGAATGGATCGCCACCTTCCGCCCGACCTACATGACGGCGGCGCCGAGCCTCTACCGCAACATGCTGAAGGACGTCGGCGGTGAACGCGGGCGCCTTGTCGACCCGCCCTTTCGCCTGCTGGTCGTCGGCTCCGACAAGGTGGATGCCGACCTGCCGCCGGACGTGGAGCGCGCCCTCGGCGCGCCGCTTGTCCAATGGTACGGCGTGAGCGAGGCGGCGCCTCTCTTCACTGGCACCACGCCCGGCGACTCGGCGACACGCCCCGGCACGGTCGGTCGCAGCAATCGGCCGTGGTCGGTGATCGTCGTCGGCGACGACGGCGAACCCCTGCCGCCCGGTTCCGAGGGCGAGATCGCCGCCAAGGGCGGCCATATCAATCCGTTGATCGGCCGCGACGCACCGCCCTATCGGTTCACGCCGCAAGGCTATTTCCTCAGCGGCGACCTCGGCCATTTCGATGAGGACGGTTATCTGTTCGTCACCGGCCGCGTCGACGACCGCATCCATCGCGGCGGCGAGAAGATCGATCCGCTGGCCGTGGAAGCGGCGCTGCGCGATCATCCATCGGTGGCGGAGACGGTTGCCTTCGGTTTTCCCGATCCGGTCCTGGGCAAGCGCGTCGCCGCCCTGGTAGTGCCGAAGCAGGATGGCGCTCCCGTCGGCGTCGCCGAACTTCAGGCTTTCGCGGCGACGCGGCTTTTCGCCTACATGGTGCCAGAAAGGATCGTCTTCGCCGACCGCCTGCCGCTGAGCGCCACCGGCAAGATCGCGCGCTCCGGCCTTGCCGAGTTGCTGGGCCTCACCGCGGTTGCTGCTGCGGCACCGCCACCGGGCGTCACCGAACGCCAATCTCACACGGCCCTTCCACCCTTTGACAAGACCGAACGCGCGGTCTGGGAGCTGTTCTGCGAACATTTCGGCCGCGCGGACATCGGCCGTGACGAGGGCTTCTTCGATCTCGGCGGCGACTCCTTTGGCGCCATGGAACTCCTGCTGCGGATCGAGGAAACGCTGGGCGTCAGCGTTCCGGTAGCCGCATTCTTTTCCGCCAACAGCATCGCGGCTCTTGCAGGCCTCGCCAAGGCACCGGCGCGGGAAACCGGCGGCATACAGCTTGCTCCAATCAGGCCCGGCGGCCGCTTCCCGCCCTTGTTCGTTCCTTATGGGGAGGATGGCCAGGTTGGCATCATCGGCGCGCTTCAGAACGGGCTCGGCCCGGAGCAGCCGATCTACACGTTCCATCAACCCGGGACGCCGGACGCATTGGTGCAGCCTGAGCCGTTTGAGGAGAGCGCGGCGACCATGGCCGCGTTGATCAAATCGGCCCAGCCGGAAGGTCCCTATTACTTGCTCGGCTATTCCGCCACCGGCCACCACGCATTCGAGATCGCGCAACAGCTCTTCGCCGGTGGTGATGTCGTCGCCTTCCTGGGCATTGTCGACGACTCCGCCGATCTCAACAGACGTCAGTTCAATGTGGAGAACGCGCCGCCGGCCACCCTCACGCGCCGCGAGCGCAACAATTGGGCCTTCCGCTGCTACGTGCCGAAGCCCTATGCCGGCCGCATCACCCTGTTCCGCGCCACCGAGCCGGCCGACGCCTATTTGTCGGATCCCTACGCTGGCTGGGGCGATCTCGCGCGCGACGGCGTCGATGTGTTCGATATTCCGGGCGATCACGAAAGCGTCGTCACGACCGACGGCATGACCTGGGGGCCGCTCCTCAGCCTCGTCCTTGCCCGCACCCGCCACCGTCTTTCCGTCGACGCCACGCGCCCGACCGGGAAGCCGGGCAAAGGGCGGGAGAACATCCGTCGCGCCGCCGGTCCGTCCCGCCATACGTTGGAAGCGCGGGCGGCGGGAAAGCGCGGCGATCTCAAGCGCGAGATCGCCGAGTACCGCAAGGCGCTGGCGCTGGCGCCCCAGCCGCTCTGGGTCCACACCAATCTCGCCCGTGCGCTGATCGACAATGGCAACGTCGATGCCGGGCTCGCCATGCTGGAGGCCGCCGTCGATCTCGATCCCTGGCCGCTCTGGCGCATGATCGATCTCGCCGAGACCTGCGTTCGCCTCGATCGGCCGGAGAGAGTTGCCGCATTGCACGTCCGCGCCCGCGACCTGCTCGCCGACGACGCCAACACAATGCGCCACTTCGCACATCTGTGCAGGCTGGCGGGCAGGCTGGACGAGTTGGAGGCCGCGATCCGCGCCGCCATCGGTCTCGAGGCACGGCAGAAATTCTTCCATGGCTACGCGGGGGAAATGCGCGAATATTTGGCGGAAATCCTGCTCGCCACTGGCCGGCCAGGGGAAGCCGCGGCAGCGGTCGCTGAGTTGCTGCGCATGATGCTGCCACGTTCGGCGCCGAGGCTCTTGCGCATCGCCGCCCAGCTCAACGACGCCGGCCACCCGGCGGAGGCGACGCTCTGCATCAGCAAGGCGATGGAGATCGCACCCGGCGATCCGGCCGTACGCGCGGCATTCTCCGCGCTGATCGCCGGCGGCACGCCGGACAAGTGAGCGGACAGGCGCGGCGCACCAACGTCGCCGCAGTGAAGTGGGGCAAATCCTCTTCATCTTGGCGACCTCGGCCCTCGGCCTGTGATCGCCACTCGCGCACGTGGAGAGAGTCATGAATTGGGACGATCGCTATGCGTCGGCGGATGGCTTCCTTTTCGGGGATCGGCCCAATGCGTTCCTCGCGGCTGAAGCACACCGCATTGCGCGCGGGCGCACGCGTGCTCGCTGTCGCCGACGGCGAGGGCCGAAACGGCGTGTTCCTCGCCGAGCGCGGAGCCGTGGTTCACTCTGTCGATGGATCTGCGGTTGCCATCGAAAAGGCGAAGCGTCTTGCGCAGTTGCGGAGCGTAACGCTGACTTTCGAGCAGGCCGACCTGATCGCATGGCGTTGGCCGGTGGCCGCATACGACGCGGTCGTCGCGATCTTCATTCAGTTCGTCAGGGAGAGCGAACGTCCGACTTTCTTCCGCCAATTGAGAGAGGCATTGAAGCCCGGTGGATTGCTGTTGCTGGAGGGCTACCGGGTCGAACAGCTTGAGTATGGCACCGGCGGCCCAAGGGACGCCTCGCATCTCTACACCGAGACAATGCTGCGCGATGCATTCGCTGGCATGCGCATTGAAGCGCTGCGGTCCTATGACGCCGTGATTGAGGAAGGTGCCGCCCATACCGGCATGTCGGCGCTGATCGACCTGATCGCAATACAGCCGGATTGAATCCGCGATCGTGCGGCCTCTTCAGCCGATACCAGCGGCTTCGCGTTCGTGCTTCCGGTCTGAGGCCCGCAGGTCCGGCGCCGGACCGCTGGACTTCCGCACAACGAGCGTCGAGGCAACCAGCAGGCGGAGCGGAACGTCAGGATCGCTCCTCCCGCGTATCCGGTCGTCGAGTTGCCGGACGCATGTGGCGCCCATCTCCGCACCCCGCAGGCGCACCGTCGTCAGTGGCGGAGAGATCTGCAAGGCGCTCGAGAAATCGCCGAAGCCAACCACCGAAATGTCTTCCGGGATGCGATAGCCAAGGCGCAGCAGGTCGGAGACCACCGTGACGGCGAGCCCGTCATGGGCGCAGAAGAAGGCGGTGGGCCTGATGCCTTGCGCGTGCAACTCCTTCAGCTTTTCGCTGAACCGGCTTTCGGCCTCGAAGCGCAGATCGCAAAGCTCGGTGCCGTCGTGCGCTTCCAGCACTTCGCGCGCTCCGTAGTAGCGTTCCATGCGCCCGCGATAGACCGGGGCGCCGTGCACATACGCGATGACACGATGGCCGAGATCGAGAAGGTAGGTCGCCACGGCGGCGCCAGCTTCGTGATCCGTCCCGGATACCTGATCACTCGCCTCGAGCGGGTCGAGCCATCCGATGCGGACGACCGGCGTCCCGGTCGCGCGGACACGCCCGACGCTTTGCTTGCCGTGAGGACCGGCCATGACGAGGCCGACACAGTCGCCGGCAAAGGATTTGATCTCCTCAGGACGATGCGTCCAGCGTGTCGACACCTGATAGCCCAGACGCTGCGCTTCGCGCTGAACGCCATTCTGGACCATCATGTAAAGTTCGCTGTTGACCAGGTCGGTGTCGTGGAACACCAGCCCGAGGATTCGCGGAACAACTTTCGGCTTTGGCGGCGAATATCCAAGTTCCGCAGCCACCGCACGCACCCTCTCGCGCGTCGCTTCGCTGACGCCGTCCTTGCCCGACAACGATCGCGATACCGCGAACTTGGACAGGCCGGTTTGTTTGGCGATCGTCGCCAGCGTTACCCGCCCCAATGCTGCCCCCCCTGGATCGATGCTGTGCCATCGGCTGAGTCTGTGACGAGCACGCCCGCACGCACCCGTGGCTCCAACGCCGCTCGACATAACTCTTTACCTAACAAGTCGAGGCATGCAAGCCTTCAAGATGACTAATAGGGGCCAAAAGGCCCGTTTCTTGGGGAGGAAACCGAAATGAACACGATCAGCCGCAGACGCTTCCTGGTGACCACGTCGGCTCTGGCAGGAACGATGATGATGCCGGCGCTCGGACGCGCCGCGGAGCCCAAGGAATCGGCCAGCCTGATGGACCAGGTGAAGAGCGGCGCCCTGCCGCCGATCGCCCAGCGGCTGCCGGAAAATCCGCTCGTCTACACACCCACCGAACGTCCCGGCAGCGAGGGCGGCGACTGGAACCATGCGGTCGTGGGCGGCGGCGGCCTGGTCATGATGGTGCGCTACCAGGCCTACGAGCCGCTGGTGCGCTTCAATCCCGACTGGACCGGGCTGACGAACAACGTCGCCGAGCACTGGGAGGCCAACCCCGAGGCAACCGAATACACATTCCGCCTGCGCAAGGGACACAAGTGGTCGGACGGCGCACCCCTTCACCACGGCCGACGTCAAGTTCTGGTACGACGCCTATTTCACGGACAAGGACACCAATCTCGGCGGCAATACCTGGTGGTACACCGGGGGCAAGCCGGCCCAGCTCGAGGTCGTCGACGAACAGACCTTCAAGGTGAAGTTCGCCGCGCCCAACGGCTTCTTCGTCCAGCAGCTCGCATGGGCCCAGCAGGACCAGCTCGTCCTGTGCCCGAAGCACTATCTCGAGCAGTTCCACATCAAGTACAACCCTGACGCCGACAAGCTCGCCAAGGAAGCGCGGCGCAGAAAGCTGGATCGCCATCTTCCAGAACGAAGATCGGCTCTCGACGACAGCAACATCTTCTTCAGAACCCCGACCGCCCGTCGCTGATGCCGTGGACCTTCGACCTCAAAGGCGCCAGCGCCCCGGGCAGAACACCGAGCAGTCGATCGCCGTCCGCAATCCCTACTACTTCAAGGTCGACACCGAAGGCACCCAGCTCCCCTATTTCGACCGCGTCGTCTATCAGATGGTCGCCGATCCGCAGGTCCTGCTGCTCAAGACCCTGCAGGGCGAGATCGACATGATGGACCAGTACATCTGCACGCCGGCCAACAAGCCGGTGCTGTTCGACGGCCAGAAGAAGGGCAATTTCGGCTTCTACACGCTGCACGAAACCGCGGCGAACGTGATGGTGTTCCAGCTCAACCTGAACCACACCGATCCGGTCAAGAACAAGCTGTTCAACAACCGCGACTTCCGGCAGGCGATGTCGATCGCGGTGGATCGGCAGGCGCTGATCGAGGCCGTGTTCGTTGGCCAGGGCTCCCCGGCCCAGCCATCCATTCGCGAGGGCGATCCGCTCTACGTCGAACGGCTGGCCAAGCAGCATACCGAGTTCGATCCGGACGGCGCCAACAAGATCCTCGACGGCATCCTTCCGAACAAGGACAGCGACGGCTACCGGCTGGACGCCGACGGCAAGCGCATATCGATCATCTTCGAGATCGATCAGGCGCGCTCGACCTTCATCGACATGATGCAGCTCGTCGTGCCGATGTTCCAGGACATCGGCATCGACACCCAGATGCGCACCATGGATCGCTCTCTGTGGGAGACCCGCGTGCGCAACGGCCGCGAGTTCGACGCCACCTGCCACCAGTTCGGCGCCAATGGCGGCATCGCGGCCATGCTCGATGCCGCGCTA
Source organism: uncultured Alphaproteobacteria bacterium (assembly GCA_963822975.1). GTDB lineage: Bacteria > Pseudomonadota > Alphaproteobacteria > Rhizobiales > Kaistiaceae > CAVSRC01. The sequence goes on along the minus strand of CAWGJV010000027.1, from coordinate 23,087 downwards.
CTTCGTGCCGTTCAGCTGCAACTCGATCTACGCGCCGGGCTGGTCGCTCTACTTCAACGATCCCAAGAACCCGCATGCGGTCGAGCCGCCGGCGGCGGTCAAGGCGACGCAGGAGAAGTACAAGAAGCTCCTCGCCACGGCCAACGCGGATGACCAGAAGAAGATTTCCTGGACATCCTGAACGACGCCGCCGACCAGTTCCTGGTCTTCGGCGTCTCGCTGCCGCCGGATGGCTACGGCGTGGTCAAGAACGACATGGTCAACGTGACCAAGGTCATGCCGAACTCGTTCGGCTGGCCGACGCCGGCGCCGACGCGGCCGGAGCAGTTCTTCAAGACGGCCTAACCGCCCGACAACTGGCTCGTGCCGGCCCTGCTTGGCCGGCGCGAGCGTTGCGCCCGCCGAGTTCAGGAGGCCTCGATGCTCGACTCCAATGCCCGGCCCGCCGCCGATCTGCGGACGGCAGACTGGTACCGATCCGCCACGCGCTGGACCCAGCTGACGCTGGCCGAGGACGATCCGGTGCGGTTCGATCCGGCCTTCTGGGTCGACCTGTTCGAGCGCACCCGCTCGAATGCCACCTGCCTCAGCGCCGGCGGCTACATCGCCTACTATCCGAGCAAGGTGCCGCTGCACTACGTCAGCAAGTATCTCGGCGACAGCGATCCCTTCGGGACGCTGGTCAGCGCCGCGCGCAAGCTCGGCATGCACGTCATGGCGCGGGTCGACCCGCACGCCATCCACCAGGACGCGGCGGACGCCCATCCGGAATGGATCGCGCTCGACGCCGAAAACAGGCCGCGCCGGCACTGGGCCTATCCCGATGTATGGGTGACCTGCGCCTACGGCGACTACAACGCCAAATTCATGCCCGAGGTGGTGGCCGAGATCACCCGCGAATACGACATCGACGCGGTCTTCGCCAACCGCTGGCAGGGGCACGGCGTGTGCTACTGCGCCAGCTGCCGGACGCGGTTCAAGGCCGCTTCCGGCCATGACCTGCCGACGACGACCAGTGCTCAGGACCCGGTCTGGCAGGCATGGACGGCGTGGCGCCGCATGGTGCTGACCAGGGTCATCACCGACTGGGACGACGTGGTGAAGGCCATCCGGCCGCACGCCAGCTTCATCCCCAACATGGGCGGCGCCTCGCTGATGGAGTTCGACCTCTCCGTCATCCGCAAGCATTGCCCGTTTCTGGTGGTCGACGACCAGGGGCGGCGCGGAACCGAGCCGATCTGGATGTCTGGCCGCAACGGCAAGCGCATGCGCGCCACCTTCCCCGAACGCCCGGTCGTGCTGATCACCTCGATCGGCCCGGAGGAGGCGTACCGCTGGAAGGATTCGGTCACCACCGGCGCCGAGATCCAGGCCTGGATGAGCGACGGCTTCGCCCACGGCATGGTGCCGTGGTTCACCAAGTTCAACGGCGTCGTGCCCGACAAGCGCTGGCTGGCGCCGGTCGTGGAAACCTTCAACCTCCATGCCGACCTGGAGCCGGTTCTCGCCGACATGACGCCGACGGCGGAGATCGCCCTGCTCGATCCGGCGACGACGCTCCGGCACTATTCGCCCGAGGAGCGCGCCGGGGCGGAGGTCGACGATCTCGGCTTCTACCATGCACTGATCGAGGCGCGGCTGCCCTTCGAGTTGATCTCGGACCAGGTGCTGACGCCGGAGATCGCTTGACCGGTTCAGGGTTGTCATCCTCGCCAACGCCAGCTGCCTGTCCGACGAACAATGCGCGGCACTGACCGCCTATGTGGAACGCGGCGGCAGCCTCGTCGTCGCCTACGAGATCGTCGACCCGCGACGAGACGGGACGGCCGCGCGGCGCCATCGGCCTCGGCGACGTGCTCGGCGTCAAGATGACGGCACCGGCACGCGGACCGGTCAAGAACACCTATGTCGCGCTCAATGGCAGCCATCCCGATCTCGGCGGGCTACGATGGCGCCGAGCGCATCATCGGCGGCACGCATCTGATCGCGATCGAAGCCGACGACGACGCGGCGGTGCCGTTCCTCTACGTGCCCGACTTTCCCGACCTGCCGATGGAAGAGGTCTATCCGCGCGAGGAGCCGCGCGGCGCCGCGGTGGTCGCCCGCGAACACGCGAGCGGCGGACGCACCGTCTACATCCCGTGGAACATCGGCGAGATGTTCTGGGAGGTTCTCGCCGCCGACCACGGCCGGCTGATCGGCAACGCGGTGCGCTGGGCGCTGGCGACCGGCCGAAGGTCGAGGTGGCCGGGCGCGGCGTGCTGGACGTCGCGCTCCGCGCAGGCAGCGATGCGCTGGCGGTGACGCATGGTCAACCTCACCAATCCCATGATGATGAAGGGCCCCATCCGCGAGATCTATCCGGCCGGCACATTCGTCGCCTCGGTGGCGATTCCCGAAGGCCGCACGTTCGGCTCGGCGCGGCTGCTGGTCGCCGGCACGCCGGCGGACGCCACGGTGAGCGGACAGCCGCGTCGAAATCGAAGTGCCCGTCCTTCGACCTTGTCGAAGCGGTGCATATCAGCTGGGCCTGAGTCGGGAGGCGGATCATGCTCCGCTACGTCATCAAGCGGCTCATCTACATGATCCCGACGCTGTTCGGCATGTCGGTGATCGCCTTCCTCATCATCCAGTTGCCGCCCGGCGACTATCTGACCTCGATGATCTCGCGGATGACCGAGCAACGGCCAGACCGTCGATCCGGCGACCAGATCGCTGCGCCTGCGCGAGATCTACGGTCTCGATGATCCGGTCTATGCTCCAATACTGGAAGTGGATCTAGCGGCATCGTCCTGCGCGGCGACTTCGGCTATTCCTTCGAGTGGAACCGGCCGGTCGCCGAGCTGATCTGGGAGCGGATGGGCGCCACGCTCGCCGTCTCGGTCGCCTCGCTGATGTTCGTCTGGGCGGTGTCGCTGCCGATCGGCATCTACTCGGCCGTGCGCCGGCACTCGATCGGCGACCATGTCTTCACCTTCTTCGGCTTCATCGGCCTCGCCATCCCGAACTTCATCCTGGCGCTGACGCTGATGTACCTCGACCTACAAGTATCTCGGCCAGAGCGTCGGCGGGCTGTTCTCGCCGGAATTCGCCGAGGCGCCGTGGTCGCATGGCCAAGTTCCTCGATCTGCTCGCGCACTCTGTGGATCCCGGTCATCGTGATCGGCACGGCCGGCACCGCCGCGCTGATCCGCATCCTGCGCGCCAACCTCACCGACGAACTGCAACAAGCCCTACGTCATCACCGCCAGGGCCAAGGGCCTGCCCGAGTACAAGGTGATGCTCAAATATCCGGTGCGCATCGCGCTCAACCCGTTCGTGTCGGCGATCGGCTGGGTGCTGCCCGAACTCATCTCCGGCGTGACCATCACCGCCATCGTGCTCAACCTGCCGACGGCCGGGCCGCTGCTGCTGCGCGCGCTGGTCACCCAGGACATGTACCTCGCCGGCAGCTTCATCCTGCTGCATGGGCATGCTGACGCTGGTCGGCATGCTGATCTCCGACCTGCTGCTCGCCCTGCTCGATCCCCGCATCCGGTTCACCTGATGACGGCCGACACACCGTCATCGAACGGCGACGTCGAGACCGCCCCCGCGATAGCCCGCTGAAGAGCGGCCGGCAGGATCGAATCGAACGCCGCCGCCGGCCAGTGGACGCTGATCTGGCAGCAGTTCGTCCGCAACAAGGTCGCGGTCTTCGCCGGTGCCGTCATCCTTGCCCTCTATCTGATCGGCGCCTTTGCCGAGTTCCTGGCGCCGTCGCTGCCCGACCGGTCGCAGCCGCAATTCACCTATGCGCCGCCGCAGCCGCTCGACCTGTTCTTCACCGCGCCCGACGGAATGGCGGCTGCAAGTTCCTGCCCCATGTCAACGGCTACACGATCGAAGGTCGATCCAGGTCGCTCTGCGCCGGACCTTCGATGGCCCGACGAGACAAGGTCGATCCCGATCGGCTTGTTCGTGCAAGGGCCCGGCCTACAAGCTGTGGGGCCTCATTCCCGATGAACATTCACCTGATCGGGCCGCTCAACGCGACCGACCCGATGTACCTGCTCGGCACCGACCAGCTCGGCCGCGACCTGCTCAGCCGGCTGATCTACGGAACGCGCATCTCCATGTCGATCGGCCTGGTCGGCGTCTGCATCAGCCTGATGCTCGGCGTCGTCGCTCGGCGCGCTCTCGGGCTTCTACGGCGGCTGGGTCGACCTCGCCGATCCAGCGCATCATCGAGGTCATCTCCTCGATGCCGACCATCCCGCTGTGGCTCGGCCTCGCCGCCGCCATCCCGCTCACCTGGTCGCCGCTGCAGGTCTATTTCGTCATCACGCTGATCGTGTCGCTGCTCGGCTGGACGGGGCTGGCGCGCGAGGTGCGCGGACGCTTCTTCGCGCTGCAGCGGCGAGGATTTCGTCACCGCCGCGCAGCTCGACGGCTCGACGCGAGCGCCGCGCTGATCTTCCGCCACATCCTGCCCTCGCTCACCAGCCACATCCTCGCGGTCGTCACGCTCGCGCTCCCGACGATGATCGTCGCCGAGACGGCGCTGTCCTTCCTCGGCATCGGCCTGAAGCCGCCGGTGGTCTGCTGGGGCGTGCTGCTGCAGGACGCGCAGAACATCCGCACCGTCGCCACCGCGCCCTGGCTGCTGCTCTGGCCGGCCGGCGCGGTGGTGCTCGCGGTGCTGTCGTTCAACTTCCTCGGCGACGGCTGCGCGACGCCGCCGACCCCTACGAATACCTGAGGCGGCGTGGACGACGGTCGACCCGCAAGACCCGTCAGGCCGGTACGCCGCCGAAGCCGACGCGGTTCTGCGCGTCGAGCGATCTGAGCGTCGATTTCACGCTGCGCACGCACATCCTGCATGCCGTCCGCGACGTCAGCTTCACGCTGCAGCGCGGGCGAACGCTCGCCTGGTCGGCGAGAGCGGCTCGGGCAAGTCCGTCACCGCGCGCGCGCTGCTGCGCATCATCGACAAGCACGGCCGCGATCGCCGGCGGCACGATCACTGCTCGATGTCGACGGCGACCGCGAGATCGACGTCACGCCGCTCGACCGAACGCAGCCGCGAGATGCTGCGCATCCGCGGCGGGCGCATCGGCCTCATCTTCCAGGAGCCGATGAGTTCGCTGTCGCCGGTGCACACCATCGGCGCGCAGATCGTCGAGGCGCTGCGCCTGCACCGCCGCATGACCGAGCGCCAGGCACGCGCGGAGACCATCGAGCTGCTGCGCCAGGTCGAGATCCCCGATCCCGACAAGCATGATCGACCGCTACACCTTCGAGTTCTCCGGCGGCATGCGGCAGCGCGCCATGATCGCCATGGCGCTCGCCTGCGAACCCGGACATCCTGATCGCCGACGAGCCGACGACCGCGCTCGACGTGACCACCCAGGCCGAGATCCTCGACCTCATCAAGCGGCTGCAGGTCGAGCCGCGGCATGGCGATGCTGCTGATCACCCACGACATGGGCATCGTCGCCGAGGTCGCCGACGACGTCGCCGTGATGCGCTACGGCCGCATCGTCGAGCAGGGCCCGGTCGACGACATCTTCCACGATGCCCGCCATCCCTACACCCAGCGCGCTGCTTGCGTCGACGGTGAAGCTCGAGCAGAACCGGCCGGCGTCGACGCGGCCACCGGCAGCGCGCGAGGAGCACGCCGACTCCGTTCTGTCGGTCCGCGGACTTGGCAAGGTCTTCGGCGGCGGGCGGCGGCTGGCTCAAGGCAGGCGGCTACGCCCTCAAGGCGGTCGACGACGCCAGCTTCGATCTCTAGCCGGGCGAGAATCTCGGCATCGTCGGCGAAAGCGGCTCGGGCAAGACCACGCTCGGCCGGCTGATCCTGAGGACCATCGAGGCCGAGCGGCGGGCACGATCACCTACCGCGACCGCGACGGCGCGGGCCGTCGATGTCACGCGCCCTCGGCAAGCAAGGACTGGCCGCCTACCACCGCGACGTGCGGCTGGTCTTCCAGGACCCGTTCGCCTCGCTCAATCCGCGCATGACCGTCAAGCAGATCATCGGCGACCCGCTCTACGTAACGCTGGGCACGCGCGGGGAGCGAACTGCGGACCGCGTCGGCGAGCTGCTGGAACTGGTCGGGCTCGATCCGTCTGCGATGGAGCGCTATCCGCACGCCTTCTCCGGCGGCCAGCGCCAGCGCATCGGCATCGCCCGCGCGCTCGCCCTCGATCCGCGCATCATCATCGCCGACGAGGCGACCTCCGCGCTCGACGTCTCGATCCGCGCGCAGATCCTCGACCTGCTGCTCGATATCCAGAAGCGCCTCGACCTCAGCTTCATCTTCATCTCGCACGACATTTCGGTCGTCCGCTATTTCTGCGACCGCGTCGCCGTCATGCATCGCGGCAAGATCGTCGAGATCGGCACGGCCGAGCAGATCTGCACCGCGCCGCGCGAGCCCTACACGCAAAGCCTGATCTCCGCCGTGCCCAACCCCGACCCGCGCAACAAGCGCATGCTGCACCGTACCCGGTTCACCGTGAGGCGGCAGACAGCCGGCCCTGTTCCCGCAAACTGACGTTTCCCCCTGAAGGAGTTCGAGAATGCCCACGGACAAACTGCCGCAGGTGCCCTTTGGCGCGGTCTATTTCCGCAAGTCCAACCCGCCGCGCGAGGACTGGGAGCGCGACTACGGCGTTGCCGCCGAGGACGGGCTCAACATCTTCCGCCACTGGTTCATGTGGGGCGCGATCGAGCGCGCGCCCGGGCTATTACGATTGGGACGAATACGACCGCCAGATCGACCTTGCCGCCAAGAACGGCATCAAGACCATCGTCGCCGAACTGACCCACACCGTGCCCGACTGGGCCATGCGCAAATTCGCCCATGCGCGCCAGATGCGCGCCGACGGCGCGGCCGCTCACCTCGAACATGGGCGTCAGCTGCCGCCACCGGCGGCTTCGCCAACAATGGCGGCGGCGCCGGCGCGCTGACCCTCAATTGCGACGAGGTGAAGGAGGCGGCCGGCAACTTCCTGACCGCGCTCGCCACCCGCTACAAGGGCCATCCGGGCCTGCTGGGCTACGACGTCTGGAACGAGTGCAACTACTCGCCGGAGGTCGACTACTCAGCACCTATGGCAAGGCGGCGTTCCGCGACTGGCTGCGGGCGAAATACGGCGACCTCGATACGCTGGCGCGCGCCTGGCACCGCTACAGCTATGCCGAATGGGACGACATCGAACCGCCGCACCAGATGGCGCCGTATCCCGGAATGCCTCGACTGGCTGGCCTTCAAGCGCGACAACTATTACGGCCAGATGCAATTCCAGATCGACACCATCCGCGCCATCGACAAGGACTGCCTGATCGCCGCGCACGGCGTCGCCGGCGCCATCCCCAACATGGCAGCGAACGGCTGCGACGACTGGCTCGCCGCTTCCAAGGTCGAGGTCTACGGCTTCACCTGGATCGCGGCGCGCAAGGGCAACCAGCCCTGGCGAAACTTCTTCGGCGGCGACCTGACCCGCGCCGCGTCCCGCGGCAAACCGTTCTGGCACGCCGAACGGCAGGGCGGGCCCTTATGGATGCAGCCGCAGGTCCTCGGCCGCGACAAGGAGGACGGCCGCGTCGCCGAGCCGGAAGACGTCCGGCTGTGGACCATGACCTCGTTCGCCGCCGGCGCGCGCGGTGTGCTCAACCTGCGCTATCGGCCGCTGCTCGACGGCCCGCTGTTCGGCGCCTTCGGCTCCTACGCCATGGACGGCTCGCGCACGCCGCGCTCCGACATGGCGAGCGCCATGGCCAAATGGGCAACGCGCCGGAGCAAAAGCCGGTCTTCGCGGCGCGCCCGGTGCGCGGCGATATCGGCATCCTGGTCGTGCCCGAGGCGCAGGCGATCGACTATCTGCTTCAACCACGAGGCAGTGCCGACACCTACACCAGCGCCATGTGGGGCGCCTATCGCGGCTTCTTCGACAACGGCATCCAGGCGGACTGGGTGCATATCGACGACATCGACCGACTACGACGCGCTCTACTTCCCCTACCCGATCATGCTGACCGAGGAGCACGCCAACCGGCTGACGCAGCTGGGTGGAGAAAGGCGGCACGCTGATTAGCGAGGGCTGCCCCGGCCTATTTCGGCGACCGCGGCCATGTCGGCACCGTGCAGCCCAATTTCGGCCTCGACGCGGTCTTCGGCGTGCGCGAAGCCGAGGTCGAGTTCATGCCCGATATCGGTGACCGCATCCATCTCGCGATGGACGGCAAGCCGGTCGCCGGCGGCGGCTTCCTGCAATCGTACACGTTGCAGGGGGGCAAGGACCGCGGCCACTACGACGACGGGCGGCTGGCGATTGTCGAGCACACGCACGGCAAGGGTCGCACGCTGCTCGTCGGCACCCACCCGTCGATCGGCTATTTCCGCGAGTCCGGCGACGACAACCGCCGCTATTTCGCCGACGTCTTCGCCTGGACCGGCAAGACGCAGCACGTCCGCCTCTCCAATCCCGCCATGCAGGCACGGCTCCACAAGAGCGCCGACGGCGCGTGCCTGTGGGTGATCAATCCGACCCGCAGCGTCCAGAAAGCGTCGGTCGCGTTTGGCGGGCAGCACGGCACGCCGAGCCTCGGCGGCGTGTCGTGGGGCGATGGTTCGGCCGTGACCGGCAACCAGATCAGCGTACCGCCGCGCGACGCACTGGTGGTGCGCCTGACCTAGGTGGAAATTCCGCAACAGGCCGCCTCGGACCGATCTCGAGGCGGCTGACACCCGCGACGCCAGGACCGCTTCAGGCGTAGCCTCTGGAGCCGTCCGGGCGGCGCGGAACCTTGCGCTCCCAATGGACGTAGTCGTCCTTGGCAAGCACGTCCATGTCCATCTCGACGCCCCAGCCCGGCCGATCGGGCCTGAGTTCCAGATAGCCGTCCTTGGGCAGGTACGGGTCCTTCACGTAGGGCGCGTCGAGTATCGGGGCGGCCGCGGCCGCGCTGTCGCCACCGCCGGAAGCCGTACGCCTGTCCGACCGGCAACCGGTATTCGAGGATGCGGAAATTCGGCTGGGCCGCGGAGAAATGCAGGTTCACCGCGGTCGCCAGCGGCCCCATCGGATTGTGCGGCGCGACCGTGACGTAGTGCGCCTCGGCGATGGCCGCGATCTTGCGCATCTCCAGCAGGCCGCCAACGACGCAGATGTCCGGCTGGATGATGTCGGCGCCGCCGACCGAAAGCAGGCGCAGGAACTCGAAGCGGCTGTAGAGGCTCTCGCCGGTCGCCAGCGTGCAGGCCATCTGGCGCTTCATCGCGCCCCACGCCTCGATATTCTCCGGCCGGATCGGCTCCTCGAAAAACAGCGGATCGTATGGCGCCAGCGCATTGCCGAACTGCACCGCCTGTTGCGGCTCGAAGATGCGGGCATGCGCGTCGAAGGCGATCTCGTAGTCGGCGCGCACCGTCTCGCGGAGCGAGCGGAAATACTCCGCCGACGTGCGCACCACCTCGCCCCAGCGGTTGGCGTGGATGTCGATGCGGTAGGGGCTGAGCTTGAATGCGGTCAGGCCCCAGTCGGCATTGAGACGGTCGAACTCGTCGCGCGCCGCGCCGGGATCGGGCGCGGTGTAGACGCCGGCATAGACGCGGACCCGGTCGCGGGAATTGCCGCCGAGCAGCATGTAGACCGGCACGCCCAGCGCCTTCGCCGAGATGTCCCACAGGCAATGGTCGATCGCCGAGATCGCCGCCAGGCCGAGGGCGCCCGGAGGAAAGCGCGATCTGCTGGAGCAGATAGAGGATCAGAAATTCGATCCGGCGCGGGTCCTGCGCCCTTGATGAACGTCGAACAGGTACTCGAGCAGCGGCAGCAACGCCTTGTCGGGTCCGTGGTTGTAGCACTCGCCCCAGCCGGTCAGCCCGTCATCGGTATCGATGGCCACCACCACCCGCGGCCGGTCCTTGTCGCGGGTCATGAAAGCGCGCAGGCGATCGATCTTCATGGCTATTCGTCCGGGCTGAAGTAGCGCGCCCGCTTGACCCGCGTCTGGACGTAGACGTGCTCGTCGAAGGTGCCTTCGACATAGGATTTCGAATCGCGGCCGATCGGCATGGCGACGTTGCCGGTCGACGGGTGGGCGGCGACGAACGCCTCGTCGATATCGACACCGAGACCCGGCGCGTCGGGCACCTTGATGAAGCCGTCCTTCTGCATCGGGTGCGGGATGACCGTCTTCGCCCGGCCCTCCCAGTCGTCCTCGATGCGCTCCAGGATGATGGCGTTGGGAATCGCCGCCATCAGGTGCAGCGCGGCGTATTCCGCCACCGGCCCAAGCGAGCCGGAATGCGGCGCGAACATGATGTGGTGCGCCTCGGCCATCGCGGCGATCTTCTTCATCTGCGTGATGCCGCCGGCCCGGCCGGTGTCCGGCTGGATGATATCGACAAGGTCGCGCTCGATCAGTTCGCGCTCGCCGAAGATCGTCGCCATGCGCTCGCCGGCGGCGAGCGGGACGTGGGCGGCGTCGCGGATGCGGGCATAGCCGTCGAGGTTCTCCGGCGCGATCGGGTCCTCGATCCAGGCGAGTTCGTAGGGCTCCAGCGCGCGGGCGAGACGAGCGGCGTCGGCCGGCGTCATCCAGGGCGGGCCGTGCAGGTCGATCATCATGTCCATGTCCGCGCCGACCGCCTCGCGGATCGCGGCGACCTTGCGCACCGGATCGGCGACGCCGCCGCATTTCAGCGCCGTGATGCCGCGCTCCTTCAGCGACAGCGCCACCTCGGGCGTGTTGGCATGGCCGTAGATGCGCACGCGGTCGCGGACCTTGCCGCCGAGCAGGTTCCACACCGGCGTGCCGAGCACTTTGCCCTTGATGTCCCACAGCGCCATGTCGATGCCGGTCATGGCGCCGCCGCCGACGGTGCCGAGCATGCCGTGGCCCATGATGGCGGTCTGCATCTTCTGCCAGAGCTTCTCGATATGGGTCGGGTCCTCGCCGATGAGCATCGCCTTGAGGTCCTGGATGGCGGTCTCGATCACCCGCGGCCAGCCGGAGCATTCGCCGATGCCGGTGATGCCCTCGTCGGTGTCGATCTTGACGAACAGCCAGTTGCGCACGCCGCCGAAGGCGGTGTTGGTGACGCGCGTCGGCGGCTGCTCCGACCACGTCGCGTCGGACGCCCATCTCTTCGGCTCCGGCGCGCCGGCATGCATCAGGAACGTGCGGATATCGGTGATCTTCATCGGGGAGACTCGAATTGCAGGACGGCGTTCAGTCGCCGGTGTAGCGGTGACGTTCGTGGATGCGGCGCTTGCTCGGGTCGGGATGCGGGATCGCCGAGAGCAGCGCCTTGGTGTAGTCGTGGGTCGGCTCGTTGACGACCTGATCGGTGGTGCCGGTCTCGACGACGCGGCCGCGAAACATGACGGCGACGCGGTCGCACATGTAGCGGATGACGCCCATGTCGTGGCTGATGAAGATGTAGGCGAGGCCAAGCTCGTCCTGCAGCCGCATGAGCAGGTCGAGCATCTGGGCGCGCAGCGAAACGTCGAGCGCCGAGGTCGCCTCGTCGGCAACGATCAGGCGCGGCGACAAGGCAATGGCGCGGGCGATGCCGATGCGCTGGCGCTGGCCGCCGGAGAATGCGTGCGGATAGCGCTCGCGCCAGCTCGGCTCGAGCCCGACCTGGCGCATGAGCTGGGCGACCCGGTCGTCGAGCTCGGCGCCCTTCGCGATGCCGTTGACGTAGAGCGGCTCGCCGATGATCTGGGTCACCGTCATGCGCGGATTGAGCGACGACACCGGGTCCTGGAAGATCATGCGGATTTCGCGCCGGCAGGCGTGCAGGGTCGCCTTGTCGGCCTTGGCAAGGTCGATGATGCTGCCGTCGGTGCGGCGATAGCGGATCTCGCCGGCGGTCGGCTCGTAGACGCGCAGCAGGCAGCGCCCCATCGTCGTCTTGCCCGAGCCCGAATTCGCCGACCACGCCGAGGGTTTCGCCGGGGCGGACGACCAGCGAGACGTCGTCGACCGCCTTGATCGCCGCCGTCGCCGCCGGGAAATACATCTTGAGGCCGACCGCCTCCATGATCGGCGGCACGTCCGCCGCCACATCCGGACGGCTGATCCTGATCTCCGCCTTGTCCTCGAGCTTCAGCACCGAGCCGATCAGCATGCGCGTATAGGCATCGGCCGGCTCGTGGAAGATCCGCTCCACCGGCCCGTACTCCATCACCTTGCCGTTGTACATGACGAGCACGTCGTCGGCGATTTCGGCGACGACGCCCATGTCGTGGGTGATGAACATCGACGCCCATGCCGTGGCTCTCCTGGAGCCGCTTGATGAGGTCGAGGATCTCGGCCTGGGTGGTGACGTCGAGCGCCGTGGTCGGCTCGTCGGCGATCAGCAGCGACGGATTGCAGGCGAGCGCCATGGCGATCATGGCGCGCTGGCGCATGCCGCCGGAATATTCGAACGTGTAGCGGTCGATCGCCCTCTCGGGATTGGGAATCTCGACCTGGCGGAGCAGTTCGACGGTGCGCTCGCGCGCGGCCTGCTTGCCGAGGCGCCAGTGCAGGCGGAGCACCTCGTTGATCTGGTCGCCGATGGTGTGCACCGGCGACAGCGACGACATCGGCTCCTGGAAGATCATGGCGATCTCCTGGCCGCGGATCGCCCGTATCTGGCGCCCCTTGGGCGCGAGCGTGGCGAGATCCACCGTCGAGCCGTCGCTGCGGGTGAAATTCATGCTGCCGGAGACGATATGGCCGGGGGCGTCGACGATCTGCAGGATGGAACGCGCCGTGACGCTCTTGCCGGAACCGCTTTCGCCGACGATGGCGAGCGTCCGCCCGCGAAAGACGTCGAAGGACACGCCGTCGACTGCCTTGACCACGCCGCTGCGCACCGGGAAGTGCGTAACCAGATCGCGCACGCTCAGGACGATGCCCTGGTCGTCGTGGCCCTGGGGGGCGCGCTGTGTTGTGGTCGACTCGGCCATGGTCACTTGTTGTAGGGATCGGCGGCGTCGCGCAGGCCGTCGCCGACAAGGTTGAGGGCCATCACGGCGATGACGACGAAAGCGCCCGGCCAGAACAGCCACGGCGCGGTCGCGATGGAACGGATGTTCTGCGCCTCCTGCAGCAGTACGCCCCAGGAGATGGTCGGCGGCTGCAGGCCGAGCCCGAGGAACGACAGTGACGTTTCGGCGAGGATCATCGCCGGGATGGCGAGCGTGATCGACGCGATGATGTGGCTCATGAAGCTCGGCAGCATGTGGCGGAAGATGATGCGGCGCTCGCTGCAACCGTCGAGCCGGGCGGCCGTGACGAATTCCTCGGTCCTCAGCGACAGGAAGCGGCCGCGCACGACGCGCGCAAGATGCGCCCAGCCGGTCAGCGACAGGATCACCGTGATCATGAAATACTGCTGGGTCGCCGGCCAGTCCTGCGGCAATGCCGCCGTCATCGCCATCCAGATGGGAATGCTCGGCAAGGCCAGAATGAACTCGATCACGCGCTGGACGGCGAAGTCGATGCGCCCGCCGAAATAGCCGGAAATGCCGCCGAGCACGATGCCGATGAACAGGGACAGGGCGACGCCGACCAGGCCGATCGACAGGGATATCTGGCCGCCCTGCATGATGCGGCTCCAGACGCCGCGGCCGAGCCGGTCGGCGCCCAGCAGGAACAGCGGGTGGTCGGGATCGTCGGAGGCCAGCAGGTGCCGCGTCGACGGGAAAAGGCCGAAGACCTTGTACGCGTAACCTGTTCCGAACAGCGTCACGGTCACCTTCTTGGTCTCGTCGGGCTTGTAAACCGCGGCAAGCGTCTCCGGATCCCGTGCCAGCTTGTCGGGGTGGAACCACAGTCCGAAGGTCAGGTTGCCCGACTCGTCGCGATCGAAGAAGTGGACGGCCTCCGGCGGGTGATACTGCGTCCGCGCATTCTGCTGGTAGGGATCGTTGATGGCGAAGAAGCCCGGCACGGCGGCAATGATGTAGAGGAAGATGGTGACGACCATCCCGACCATCGCCAGCTTGTGTCGGCGGAACGCCCACCACATGAGCTGCCATTGCGAGGCAACGGCAGCGCCGGGGATGACTGTCGGTGTGGTGGCGGCTAGCTCGGTCATCGCAACTACTCGAGCCGGATGCGCGGGTCGACGAGGGCAAGAAGGACGTCGCTGACCAGCGAGCCGATCAGGGTGAGCGCCGAGATCAGGAGGATGAAGGCGCCGGCGAGATACATGTCCTGAGCCTTCAGCGACTCGAGCAGCATGCGGCGCCGCCGTCGGCAGATTGAGCACGATCGCCACGATGATGGCCCCGGAGACCAGATTGGGCAGCAGCCAGGCGATGGTCGAAATGAACGGGTTGAGGGCGATGCGCAGCGGGTACTTGATCAGAATCCGGAATTCCGACAGGCCCTTGGCGCGGGCGGTGGTGACGTAGGGCTTGCCAAGCTCGTCCAGCATGTTGGCGCGCATGATGCGCACGAGGCTTGCCGTACCCGATACCGCCAGGATGATGACCGGAATCCACAGGTGGTGGAGCAGGTCGATCGTCTTGCCGATGCTCCACGGTGCGTTCTGGTACTGGGCGGAAAACAGGCCGCCAACGTCCTGGCCCAGCTTGATCGCCGCCACGTACATGAGCACCAGCGCAAGAAGGAAGGATGGGATCGCAAGGCCGGCGAAAGCGAGGATCGTGAAGAAATAGTCGCCGAGCGAGTATTTGCGCACGGCGGAATAGACACCGATAGGCAGGGCGATCGCCCAGGTGACGATCAACGTCGACAGAGCCAGGATGAGGGTCAGCGCCATGCGCTCCCAGATCAGGTCGCTGACAGGCTCCTGCCACTCGAATGAAATGCCGAAATCGCCGCGGGCGACGATATTGTAAACCCACTTGCCGTACTGGACGAGCAATGGCTGATCGAGCCCGAAACGCTGGCGCAGCTCCGCGGCGGTGTTCTGGTCGACCACCTCGTTGGAGGCCGCCAGCGTGGCGATGTAGTTGGTGGCGTAGTCGCCGGGCGGAAGCTGGATGAGGACGAATGCCAGAAAGCTCGCGGCGAACAGCGAGGGCACCATCCAGGCAAGTCGCTTGGCGATAAATCTGAGCACTGGTCACTCCCGCCCGTTCACGCCGGGCACGCCGCTTCTCCCGGCCCGCTCGATGACAATACCATTGCGCACCATCCTCACGATACCTGTTCGGCCTTGGCGGGCCAGGGATAGGGCCGCTGCCAGCCACGCCGGTGGCCCGGATGGTCGGGCGTCATGGTGAGATAGGGATAGCGCTTGTCTTCATGCGCCGCCCGCGATGCCTTGAGGACTTCGGCGGCGAGCAGTGCATCGAGCCTGCTGCGCACGTCCTGCGCGGCGGGATCGTCGATGAGATTGCGCTGCTCGCCCGGGTCGTCCGCCAGGTCGTAGAGCGTGGCCAGGCCGTTGTCGTAGCGGGACAGGCGATGGCGGCCATCGTCGAGGCAGACGCCGTCCGCTATCGCGCCAAGGGCATGACTGCGGCGTGGGCCGTCGCCGCCGGCAGCAGGCAATGGGAAGGAGTCCTTCGCCGTCGCCACAGGCGCGCCAGCGGCAGCAAGGATCGTGGCGAAGATGTCGGTAACCGTGACGAGGTCGCCGGAACGGACGCCCTGCGGACCGCCAGGCAGGCGCACGATCAGTGGCACGTGCATGGCGGGCTCGAAGAACAGGTTCTTGCCGAGGAAGTCGAAGTCCCCGACGAAGTCGCCGTGATCCGCGGCAAAGATGACGATCGTGTCGCGGCCGTCGGGCCGGGCGTCAAGCGCGGCAAGGATCGCCTTCACCTGTTCGTCGATCAGCGCGATGAGGCCGCAATAATGCGCGCGGACACGACGTTTCACCTCCAGCGGGAATGTCTTCGAGATCGATGCGCGCCGAACCGCCGGCGTGCGCACGGATATGCGCGTCGCGAAAGCGCTCCGAATCCGGCGTGCCGGGGATCGGATCGGGCATGTCGGCCGGATCGAACATGCCGGCATATTCGCGCGGCGGATTGTAGGGGTCGTGCGGACCGGGGAAGGCGACCATGCAGGCGAAAGGTTTGTCGCCCGCGTAATTCTCAAGAAAGTCGACCGCCTGCCGGCCCACCCAGGCATCCACCTGGTGCTCGGCCGGAATGGACCCGATGGAGGCCATGCGGTTTTCGACGTAACCCTCCTCCTCCCAGCCGCGCAGCTTCTTGAGGCCGTGGCCGGTCAGGTAGGCGCCGTAGTCGTCCTCGATGTGAACGTGGCGCTTGTCTTCCGAGATGACGCGATGGTCGAATCCTTCCGAGGCGTCCCACGGAATGAAGTGCATCTTGCCGATGCCTTCGGTGTGGTAGCCGGCGGCGGAGAGCAGCGAGGGCCAGCTCGGCATGCCGCAGTCGCCATGGTCGGGACGCAGCCAGTGCGTGTTGTCCAGGATGCCGGTGGAGAGCGCGTTGCAGCCGGTGAGCAGCGCCGCCCGTGCCGGAACGCAGACGGGATGCATCGACAGGGCGCGCTCGTAGAGCACGCCCTCCGCGGCCAGCGCATCGATCGCCGGCGTCCGGGCGAAGCCGGCGCCGTAGCAGCCGACGAAATCGGCGCGCAACTGGTCGGGAAACAGGAAGAGAATGTTGGGCCGGCGTTCCATGGCTCTTGATCTTGCGCTGACCAGCTTGGCCGGCGGGTCCGTCTGGCGCCCTGCGTGACAGGATCGTTGCGTGGCGCGAGGCCACGACCGACAACACCTTCAGGTCAGGCGGCCTCGCAACTCATCCATGCCAGTCGAGGCGTCCGGAGGGCCGGGGTGACCCGGCCCTCCGGAGCATTTCAGGCGTACCTCAGAACGTGTACTGCTGAGGCAGCGAGGGCGCCGGGTTCGGATAGGACCAGGAGTCCGGCTCCTTCTGCGGCACGTTGAGGAAGTTGTTCTTGCACGCGCCGAAAGTGCTGGGCGCAAGGCAGACGCCGACCCACTCGAACGCATCGGCCGACATGGCAAGAAGCTGCTTCATGTACTCGCCCTGCTTGTCCGGGTCCGCCGTGGCGCGGGCCTCGTCGTAGAGCTTCATGCGCTGCTTCTGGCTCTCGGGCGGCTCCTCGCCCTGCTTGCCATTGGACACGTACCACTGGGCCCAGAGCAGGGCGTAACGCGAACCCTGCGTGTGGGTGGCGACGTAGTCGCGCGGGTCGAACATCATGTCGGGCCCGTTCGCCCCCGGCCAGACCTGGGCGTCGTAGTCGTTGTTGTCGCCACGGCTGTAGAACAGCGCGCGCTCGATGGTGTTGACCTTGATGTCGACACCGATCTTGGCCCAGTGCTTCTTGACCAGTTCCATGACGTCGACAAGATCCGGCGACAGCGTCGGGATGACGTCGACGGCAAAGAAGACCTTTTGACCGTCGGGCGAAAGCCGGAAGCCCTGACCGTCCTTCTTGTCGAACCCGAGCTTGTCCAGCATGGCATTGGCCTTGGCCGGATCGAAGTCGATGTACTGCTTGGCGAGCTTCTCGTTGTACCAGGGGTGATTCTTCCGGGGTCCGGACTGCCAGGGCTCCGACTGCCCGAGATAGACCAGCTCGACCACCTCGGCCCGGTTGATGCCGTAGGACAAGGCAATACGGAAATCCTTGTCCGTGAGCATCTTCCGCATCTTTGGATCTTTGTGATTCAGGTTCAGGTAGATGACACACGCCTGCGATGACGAGGGAACCAGCTCCATCAGGCGATAATCGCCCTTCTCCTTGTTCTGCGACAGGGTCGGCTTGTTGGAGAGGCGGTTGATGTGCCGCTCCTGCATGGAGATCTTGCCGGCCAGCACGTCGAGCAGAAGCAACTCGGTGTCCTGGTAGATCGGGAAGGTGATGCCGTCGAGATACGGGAGCTGGTTGCCCTCGCTGTCGACCTGCCAGAAATAGGGATTGCGCTTGACCACGACGCGGGTCGCGCCGCCGACATAGGGATCGCTGACAACCCACGGATCGAGCACCGGCTTGTCGGGATTGCCCCAGCGCGGCGGAATCTCGATGTCGCCGTTCTTGGCGCGGAAGAGGTCCGGCCAGCTGCTCATGCTCGACGCCTTCACCATGTCGTCGAGCTTGTCGTTGTATTTCGGCAGGAACTGCATCGCGTAATGCTTGCAGAACAGCGTCGGGTGCTGGCCGAGCGGGGTGGCGAGCTGCTGCAGGAAGAGGCCGTAAGGCGCGGCGAACTTGAACTGCACCGTGTAGTCGTCGACCTTGGTGACCTCAGGACCCTTGCCGCCGATCGACAGGACACCGGGCACCGACGGATAGAGTTCGGAGTTCTTGACGCAATCCTCGATCGAGAACACCACGTCGTCTGCGGTGAAGGGTTCGCCGTCCGACCACTTCATGCCCTTGCGCAGATGGAAGGTGAAGGTGGTCGAGTCGTCGCTGACATCCCAGCTCTCGGCGACATTGGGCTGGACCTTGGTGAAGTCGAAGTCCCATTTGGTCAGGCCCATGTTGCCGACGCAACGCAGAATGCCGTTGTGGTCGTTACTGCCGCTCAGGCCGCGGACCCACATGCCGCCATAGGAGCCGATCTTCTCGCGCGTCTCGACGACCAGCGGATTCGCCGGCAGCCGGTCGGCGAGTTTGGGCAGCTTGCCGTCGGCGGCCATCTTCATCAGATCGGGCGCTTCCTTGCCGGCAGCGGCCTGGGCGCCGCGCGGCAGCAGCGCCACAGCGGCAGCGCCGGCCATGCCCTTCAGTACCGTCCGTCGATGGACCCGGCCCGTCGCCGGACCGCTATCTTTGTTCTCGCTCATGACATTTCTCCCTGAACGTTTTTGAATCGGCGCGGCCGGCTCTCCGACCCGGCATCGGTCGAGGCCGAAACCCTAGTGCATGTCGGACAACGTGACAAGTTTTGACAAATCGAATTTGCCGGGGCATTTCTTGGGACGGTGCGGACGACGCCGTTCGGCGGCCAACCGGCCTGACACCGCAGGAGAGCATACGGCCGATGCGCGACGAAAGCAGACGAAAACTGGCAGCCGTCTCTGCTGCCAGCACCATCGTGCCTCCCCAACGCTGCTTTCGCAACATGCTCATCGGCGCCTGCCCGCCAAACGCCAACGCGCTGTCCGAGATTGCCCGCTGGCGCGGGGCCGGCGGGCGTTAGGGGCGCGCGATCCTCATGGCGGGTGACCTGCTGGAAACCTCGCGAGACATCGAGCCCTCGGCTGTCGGCCGGCTCAGCGGCGCCGTCTACGAGCGCATCCTGGCACTGATCGTCAACGGCGAGTTCGCTCTCAATACGCGCCTGCCCTCGGAGGTCAGTCTGTCGCGTCAGTTCGGCGCATCGCGTCCGGTCGTCCGCGAAGCCCTGGCGCGCCTGCGCGAGGACAAGATGATCGTCTCGCGGCAGGGGTCGGGATCGTATGTCGTGCGGCAGCCGGATCACGCCGTGCTCCGCTTCGCGCCGGCCGGCTCGATCGCCGACATCCAGCGCTTCTTCGAGTTTGGTCAACTGCAAAAGGAGCAGCGACCGGCGGCGGCGTGCCGCGCGCATGCACGCGCCAGCCTGCTGACTTCGCCGTGAGGACGGGGGTATTTGCATGCCCTTTGTAGCACTATTGCCGCATGTGGCTTGGGGTTTGAGGAAGGCATCGGCTCTCACTGTGACGTGTGCTGGTGGATCACAGCTCCCTCATCAGAGCACTTCATCAGGTCGGGGTGGCTGGAGAGATTGTGCACATGCCGCCACAAGGAGGAATGGTTTTTTGCCTCGTCGATGCTGAGTTATGGCTGTTTATAAATGGAGCAACGGCCATCATGGTATCATGTCAAGTGAACGTGGCCAACACCAGACGCGGCGTCGACGAAACGACATCGACATGTCCCATATGCATGTTTGGAGCGCGGGCATCCACGACGACTGCCATCATTGCCGAGCAACTCGCCGCCAACGCCGCCCGGCGCGACATGAACTCGACGACGGGTGCCAGATGGCTTGCATGGCATTGAGCTCCATGGAGGCCAACACCGCCACACATCCTTGTGATATGGATGTGGTCGGGGACCGATGCATCGAGCTATATGGTTTTGTGATCGGTGCAGTGTAAACTTGTGGCTGGCTTCGGACACCCTTCACAAGAAGGATGTGCATGGCCAGCTCGGATCCGCATCCTCATTGTCAAACAAACGAGGACGGCCTCCCATGGCCTGGTGAGGTGTTGACACATTGCCTTGTGGAAACATCAACGGAGGGCGGCACATCCCCTTTTTGGCGGAGGTGGCAGTGGAATCGAGTGCCGGGTGGCCTTGGCCTTTGGGTGGACGCGGTTTGTTCATCGTCATCTTCAGATCAGCGTGATGGCTCGGCTTGCCGCGGCGACGGCGACGTTGCTGGAAAAGGATTGCCTTTTGGTGAAGTCCAAGCTGCTGCACCGCATGGTTGAGCTGTCAGCAAAGTGGTGCTTGTTATTGGGACGGTCGCGAGGCTGCTCACCGGACCATGTTGATGTCGCGACGACGGTTGTCGGTGGTTCAATGCCATGAGGTCGGAGTTAGAGTCAGCATTGTTCTATCGGATCTGCGTGCAGCCGGCTTTTGCAGCCAGCTGGCTTCACCTCCGCTTCCTCTCCACTGTGGCCAAATTCAGCGTCCAAGAAGGTGTTGAGCGCTGGCGGCATCCGGCATTCCGAGTGGAACTCACTGCCCATGGTGAGGGCTACGGCGCCGCCAGCATCCAGTTGCTGCTGGCGGCGAATGTCGTAGATGCATTGTGATGAGAGCCATGCACCTGCTGCTGAATCAATTGCAATACCCTATTGCCAGACCAAGTGCTCGGGTTTGAGATGGGGTGACAATAAACATTGTATCTCCTATCTTTATGTATTGGATGGAATAACTGTATACCTATTTTAGTTATGCTGTTATGGCGGTAGTGGAGGCCGCAGGAGCTATTGCCAATCTGTTATTAAATATTGGGTTGGAGGATGGTGATAACCTAGATGTCCCTGAGTGGTGTGTATGGTGCTGGCAATGTGGTGGTGCAAGACGGGGACGACGAGAGGATTTGCTTTTGCGCGACCGCCGCATGGACCGTGGAGCTCGGGTGGCAGCGACATGCTGATGTCGCCACACGGCTGCATGTTGGTGAGCTCACCATCAGCGCGAAGGGGTCATGTGTGGGAGGCTCGGGCTCGACGACTGACTGCTGAATGTCGATGTGAATGCAACGGACGCCGGACGTGCGGTGGTCGATGGATGTCATTGGTCGGGCAAGGGCCACGCAGATCCAGAGGACGGCCTGGAGGTGTGACTGGTCTGGGTCAGTCTCGGGTTGTGGTGGTGCAAGATGCTATTGCGGAGACACCGTGAGGCCACCATGGTCGCTCGCCAAGGGCAGCGGCGTGGAGCAGTTGCTTGTATTTGGGTGAGTCACGCCGCCATGGCCTTGCCGAGCAGAGGGAGTGCACCACGGCGCGCACGTGCGCCGGGTGGTTTTGAGTTGTAATCGCCTCGAGTTCTGGAGCGGCGAGCTGCAGTGCCTTGGGCTATTGCTGCTGCCGGTGCTGGACGCGGTTGCGGTGGGAGACGACCTACTGGAAGCTTCAGATCGACGGTGACTGTAGTTGCAGTGACTGTGCTGGCTCGAACTCGAGGAAGCTGATTGGTGTGCACCAGGTATGCCCAGGCCATTGAGTTCAAGCTGCTTGAGCAGGGCGATGTTGGTTGCATGAAACAGGTGCATGTGGAAGCCGGAGTTGCACGTAGTTGCATCTGGGTGTCGATCTGTGAACGAGTCGTCGTCTGCCGGAGCAACGTCGCCATAGCCGTGGTATCCGAAGACGCTGACCTGCCGCCCGACCTGACCTCTGGAGGACTGCTCGGTGCGACCATCGCCATGATCGGCATGGCGATGTCTGCCGACAGACAGAGGTCCGGGCGTCGGTCCAGCTCGAAGCTGACACGAAGTCGACGCCGCCGATCGGCGACCAGATGGCCGACCGTGCCGTGGCGCGCCGCCTGACCAGGAACGAGACGGCCGGATGGCGGCGGTTGAACGCGGTGATCACCTCAGGCAGCACGCGGGCGAGGAAGACTGTCGAGGCAAGCGACGGACGACGCCGCTCTTCACCCTTTCAACGCGCGATCTGGCCGGACAACCGCTCGAGAATCGTGCAGCGTCGGGCGTGCGTGGCGCACCGGCAGGCCGCCGGCCGGCGTCAGCCGCAGACCGCGCGGCAGCCGCTCGAAAAGCTGGACACCGAACTCGTCCACAGTCTTCAGGATCTGCCGGTTTATGGCCGATGCCGCGACGTTCAGCCGTTCCGCCGCCTGGCGGATCGATCCGGCGCGGGCAACCTCTTCCAGATAGCGCAGGGCGGCGGCGTGCATGGACATGAGCCTAGCCCAATGTCGCGTGGCGGCGCCAGAACAACCCCTCAGGCCGCGCGCGGCGGCCGGTCGCGAACGTTCGGATGATCCTTGTCGCTGCGAAAGGTATCGGAAAGCCCGCCGGGCTCGCCCCAGCCGGTGACCTCGTCGCCAAAAACTCGCGATTGACCGCGACATATTCCGAGAAGGCCGCCGGCAGGCGATCGTCGGCGTAGATCGCCTTGACCGGACAGACCGAAACGCAGTTGCCGCAATTCACGCATTCGTCGGGCTGGAGGTAGAACATCCTCCCACCTTCGTAGATGCAATCCACCGGGCACACGTCGACGCAGGTGCCATCCTTCACGTCGATGCAGGCTTCGGTGATCACGTAGGTCATCAGCGCCCCTGCCAGACCGGCGCCCGCTTCTCGACGAAGGCGCGCACGCCTTCCTGGAAGTTTTCGCTGGCCAGCGCCGCGAGCAGCGGCCCGGTGCGCATCGCCTGCGCCTCGACGGGCGAAACGTGCTCGTGCGGTTGACCGGATGCTTGATCGCACGGATCGACAGCGGCGCACAGGCGACGACGTCGGCGACCCAGGCCTCGACTGTTTCGTCCAGCTTGTCGCGCGGCACCATCTCGTTGACGAGGCCCCATCGATAAAGGTCAGCGGCAGCGAACCGGCGGCCGGTGAGCAGCAGGCCCATGGCCAGGTTGCGCGGCACGCGGCGCGGCAGCAATACGTCGTCAGCGGCGACATACA
>CAWGJV010000026.1:0-65883 GCA_963822975.1 uncultured Alphaproteobacteria bacterium | reverse complement strand
CCTCTCTCCGGCGTGCCATCGGCGCGGAGGCGCTCGCCGGCGATCCCATCCAGCCGAATCTGCCGCCGGATACGGACGTCGACGTGTGGAGCATGGCGCGCGGCGAGTTCGATGTCGAACGGTGCGCCGATCTGCTCGAGGGCATCGCCCCCAGGGCCGGCCCGGAATTCGACACATGGTTGCTCATCGAGCGTGAGCGCGCGGCGAGTTCTATCGATTCGGGCATCCGGCAGGAGACGATGGCGGCGCTGTCGTCGGGCTACTTCGACCGGGCCACGCGTGTCGCTGAGCTTGGCGCGCGCCGTCGGCCATTGGACGAGAGCGCGCAAGTCCTTCTCGTCAGAAGCCTGGTCATGGGCGGGCGGTCGAGGCGGCGCTCAAGCACGTCGAAGCGACCGAGCGGCTCTTCGAGGCGGAGCTTGGCGAGAAGCCGACGCCGGCCTTGCGCAGCGCGGCACGGGCGACCATCGCCTCGGCGCCGGCCGGCGTGTCACCGCGCGCCGTCGTCTCGTCACTCATCGATTCCGGCATTGCGGCTCTGGCTGCCGGTGCGGTCGAGGCGGGCCTCGATTGCCTGCGCCGCGCGGCGACGGACGCCGAGCGCGCGAACGACACCCGGTTGCGCGCCAGATCGCTCTGCGAACTGGGCTCGGCGCTTGTGCACTCCGTCCGCGGCTACGACGATGAAGGCGCCGTATATCTGCGGCAGTCGGCCGATTTCGCCCGGCAGTGCGGCGATGCGGCAATCGCTGCGGCAGCGCTTCGCGAACTTGGCTATCTGGAAGCGCTTGCCGGCCGCCGGCCGGCGGCCGCGCGCATACTGGCAGGGGCGCTCGAAGCCAGCGGCGACGATCGCGACAGCCTTGCCGGCGTTCACGGCACCATTGCCTACAATCTGGTGGATTGGGGAAAGCACGACGAGGGGCTCGATCATCACGAGCGTGCGCTTGAATACGCGCGAAGCGCGGGCAATCGGCGGCGGGAGATCTGGTCGCTGGGACTTGGCAGTTGGGGATACCTTGCCGCCGGGCGCGCGGACCCGTCGCGGGCGTGGGCGAACGTGCCTGCGGCTTGCGACGAGATCCGCTGGCGTGCGTTTCCCCCTGGCCGGTCTGCATCCTGGCGGAAGCGCAACTGCAGCTTCAGCGTGAGCCGGTCGCGATGCGCCACGAACTGGAGGATGCCTTCGCCCTCAGCTGCCAGTTGGGCGATCCATGCTGGGAGGCGGCGACCGGGCGCGCGATCGGGCTCACCCACGCGGCCGGCGGCGACGACGGGCCCGCGATGGACTGGCTGGCCAGGGCGCGCGCGAGTTGCACCCGCGTCACCGACCCCTATGCCGGGCTCCTGGTCCAGATTCTTGCCGATCAGGTGACCGTCAGCCAGCGGGCCGGCAAGAGCGAACAGGCGCGGTCGATTGCGCGCGAATACCTGTCGGCCGCGGCCCGCACCCATGCGGACGCGCACTTGGGCAGGGCGGTCGCGCTGGTGGGCAAGGGCTAGTCGGTCGCTCAGGCGCTTACCGCCGTGCCTGATCTGGCCGTCATCTCAGCGGCCAGGCGCGCCATGCCGTCGCGGCAAAGCCTTGCCCCGTCGCCGCCAGCTATGCGGCCGAAGCGGCCGACTGCCGAGCCGCGGTGGCCGGTTCCGGTATGCCGGTTCTGAGCAGGCTGGCGAACTGCTGTGGCGGTACCGGCCGGCTGAAATAGTAGCCCTGCACCTCGTCGCATTGGTGCATCCGGAGAAATGCGAGTTCCTCGGCGGTTTCCACGCCTTCGGCGACGACGCGCAGCTTGAGGCTGCGGGCGAGCGCGATGATGGCGGTCACGATGATCGTGTCGTCGCCGCCGGTGCTGATCTGGCGCACGAATGACTGGTCGATCTTCAGCGCGTCGACGGGGAACCGGCGCAGATAGCTCAGGCTGGAATAGCCGGTGCCGAAATCGTCGAGCGCCACCTGCACCCCTTTTTCCCTCAGGGCCTGGAGGATGGAGGCGGCGGACTCGGCGCGCTTCACCAGCACGCTTTCGGTCAGTTCAAGTTCGAGCCGGTGCGGATCGAGCCCGGTCGTGGCGAGAGCCGCGAACACGCCGTCGAGAAAGGTGTCGTTGCGAAACTCCATCGCCGATACGTTGACGGCCATCGTCAGCGCCGGCAGTCCGTCCTCCGTCCAGGCGCGGGCCTGTTCGCAGGCTTCGCGCAGCACCCAGGCGCCGATCGGCCGGATCAGCCCGCTTTCCTCGGCGACCGAGATGAACTGCGCCGGAGGGACGAGGCCGCGCGTCGGATGGTTCCAGCGGATCAGCGCTTCCGCGCCGGTGATCCTTCTGCTGCTCAGTTCGACCTTCGGCTGGTAGTGCAGGACCAGTTCCCGCCGCTCCAATGCGCGGCGCAGGCTCTCCTCGATGGATTGCCGCTCCACGGCGCGTACGTTCATGGTCGGCTCGAAGAACTGGTAGCTCTGGCGACTCTTCTCTTTCGCCTGGTGCATCGCCGTGTCGGCGTTCTTGATGAGCGTTTCGGCTTCCTTGCCGTCGTCAGGGTAGACGCTGACACCGATGCTGGCGGTGATGTGCAGATCCTGATGGTCGATGGCGTGCCGCCGCGACACCTGCTTCAGCATTCGGCGCGCCAGGATCGCGGTGTCTTCCTCCTGTTCGACCTCGGAGAGCAGAACGACGAATTCGTCGCCGCCCTGCCGGCTCACGGTGTCGGAGGCGCGAACGCAGTCGAGCAGGCGTTTCGCGATGGACTGAAGCAGCTTGTCGCCGGTCGAATGCCCGAGCGAATCGTTGATGCGCTTGAACCCGTCGATATCGAGGGAGAGGACCGCGACCTTGTGGTTGTGGCGCCTGGCAAGCGCGATCGCCTGGCCGACCCGGTCGTTGAAGAGCAGCCGGTTGGGCAAGCCGGTGAGGGTATCGTGCTCGGCCGAATGGACCATCTGCAGGGTCATCGCCAGGGCGGCGGCCTCGGCCTTCTTGCGCACGGTGATGTCACGGATCGCCGCCGTCACGAGGATACCCTCGGCGCTTTCCAGCGGGCTCAGCATGATCTCGATCGGAAAGGCGCTGCCGTCCTTGCGCACGGCCGTCAGTTCGATGCCGGTACCGATCTGCTGCGCCAGCGCCTCGGCTGCGGTTCGCGTGCTGTCCGCGATCAGCCGCTCGGCGAAGCCGACCGGGATGATGTTGGTGACCTTCTGCCCGAGCAGTTCGTCGCGGGGATATCCGAATCGTTTTTCGGCCTGGAGGTTGAGGAGGACGATCTCGCCCGCCTCGTTGACCACCACCATCGCGTCCGGCGCCGCTTCGAGAAGGCCGCGATAGCGGCCCTCCATCCGCGCCATGTCCGCTTCCACTTTCCGGCGCACCCCGATTTCGCGGATCGTCTCGGCGGGCTGCGGCAGGCGGGTTGGCATACGGCTTCCCTTGGAGCGCATGGCTTCGGTTCCGGCGGTTGTTGGGCCGGGAACACACATCCAAGGGTTACGCCCAATAGATTAACGGCGCGTGCCGGATTGCCGGGAATTCCGCCGCGATCCGTCGCCGGAATCTGTGCCGTGCGAGCGGCGTCCAGTGCCCGTCTGCAATTCCGCAAACTGCTGCGGAGAGCCGCTTCCTCCGCTATTCAGTGGTCCGGGCGCGGAATTCGCGGGGAACGGCATGACAAGCGTGGCGGACAAGCTCGATCTGACCGGCAGGGTCGCACTGGTGACCGGCGGCGCCCGGGGCATCGGCCTTGCCTGCTGCCGTGCGCTGGCCTCGCAGGGGGCGCTGGTCGTCGTCAGCGATGTGGATGCCGAGGCGGCGAAGGCCGCGGCGGCGGCAATTATCGACGAGGGCGATCGGGCCGAGTCCCGCGCCATGAACGTGACCGACGAGGCGGCCGTCGCGGCCGTCTTCGACGATGTCGTCTCGCGCCACGGCCATCTGGACATCGTTGTGTCCAATGCCGGTGTCGGCGCGCGCCGGCCGGCGGAGGATCTGCCGCTCGCCGACTGGCAGCGCGTCCTCGATGTGAACCTCACCGGCGGCTTCCTGGTGGCGCGGCTGGCGGCGCGGGCCATGCTCGCCGGCTCGGGCGGGGCGATCGTTTTCGTCGCGTCGGTGATGGGGCTGGTCGGCGGCGGGCTCTATCCCAACGCGGCTTATCAGGCGAGCAAGGCGGGCCTCGTCAACCTGGCGCGCACGCTGGCGCTCGAGTGGGCCAGGCGCGGCATCCGGGTCAACGCGGTGGCGCCCGCCTTCGTGCGCACGCAGCTCACCGAAGCCCTGCTTGCCGGCGAACTCGGCAAGGCGGTCCTCGCCGCCACGCCGATGGGCCGGCTGGTCGAGCCGGAGGAAGTCGCCGCGGCCGTCGCCTTCCTGGCCAGCGACGCGGCCTCGATGATCACTGGCGTGACACTGCCCGTTGACGGTGGCTGGGTGGCGCAATAGGAGGCGAGGCCATGACCGACTATGTCGCGCTGCTCCGTGCCGTCAATGTCGGCGGCCGTTTCGTCAAGATGGCGGAGCTGCTCGCGCTGTTCGACGAGCTCGGCTTCGCCGGTGCGCGCAGCTACCTGCAGAGCGGCAACGTGGTCTTCGATGGCGGCAAGGCCGAGCGCACGAAGATCGCGGCGACGATCGAGGCCGGCATCGAGACCCGTTTCGGCTTCCGGTCGGAGGCGATCCTGCGCACCGCCGCCGAGCTGAAAAAACTGATCGGCAGGAACCCGTTCCCGGACATGGCGAAGGCGGACCCGCGCCATCTCGTCGTGCTGTTCCTCGCCGGCGTGCCGACCGCCGCCGACAGGGCGGCGCTCAAGATGCAATGGGGCGGGCCGGAAACCTGGCGGCTGGTCGGCTCCGACCTCTTCATCTGCTACCCGGCTGGCATCGGCCCGTCGAAGCTCAAACTGAAGCTGAAGACGCCCGGCACCACGCGCAACTGGAACGTCGTCAACGCCCTCGCCGAAATGGTGGCCGCAGCCGGCTGAGCCCTTGGCATTCACAGGTGCTCGCTTGCAGCGTAGAATCCCGTCTTCCGTGGCCGTCTGTGTCGCGGGACAGAGAAGGAGGCAGCCATGTCCAAAGGACGCGATCGGCCCGGCAAGGAAAAGAAGAAGCCGAAATCCGACAAGAACAAGAAGGAAAAGCACCAGCCTTTCGGCGGCAAGACGCCGCCCTCGGTGACCGCCAACATGCAGTCAGCCAAGAAGTAAGCGCCGGCCGGCCGGTCAGCGTGGCTCTTTCTGCGGATGCTCGTCGATCGTTCCGACGATCACCGGTTCGGCGTAGATCGCCTGTTTGAGGCCGGCCCAGTCCTCGTCGGCGGCGGCCTTGTTGTCGCTGCCGGTCCGGGTGCAGTGGACGTTACGGAAGACCGCGTCCATCTCGCCGGCAACCTGCACGAAGCCGGCGACCTGATAGGTGCGCACGGCGGCGAAGCCCTTGCGAATGCAGTACTCCTCCGCCAGCCGGTGGAGGTCGGGCATGGCGCCGACGGCGAAGGCGGCCGAGGCGCCGGTGCGTGTCTGGTAGGCGGTGGTACTCACGAAACACGCGACGAGGAGAACGCCGGTCAGCGCCAACGACGCGTAGCATGGCTTGCTCATGTCCGTTCCTCCCATCCACCGAAGTGGGCGATGCACGCGGGGGTTGTTCCCCGGGATGCGTATGATGCGGATGCCTTGAATGCTTGTGCCGGTGCTCCGGGGCGATCCCGGCGCGGTCGCTCCGCGCCGGGATGGCATGGAACATTGGTCGGAAGCCCGGCGCTAGTGAACCAGCGATCCGATGCTGCCCATGTCGATGGTGCCGCCGCCGCCCGAGTTGCCGCCGCCCGAGTTGCCGCCGATCTGGTTGTTGAGCGTCTCGAGGACCGCGCCACGATTGGCGATCTCTTCGCTGATGCCTCGGGACACCTTTGAGCCATAGTCGGGCTTGAAGCCACCCTTGCGGTCGATCGCGCCGTTGCCGATCGGCTGGATATTGGCGACCATGGTGCAGCGGACCGAGGCGAACAGGGCGTTCATCTTGCCGCCATTGGCGACGAAGCCGCTGAACTCGAACTTTTCGGCGCCGGCGAAGCCCTTGCCGGCGCAATAGGCCGAGGCGACTGAGCCGAGGTCGGGGACCTTGCCGTCCTTGAGGCCGACGCTGGCGTTGTTGAACTGCTCGTAGGCCTGGGCGCCGACAACGCCTGCGCACAGGAAAAGCGCGGCTGCCGCCGCTGACTTGATGCCTGCCTTGATCATTTCCTCGTCTCCATCGTTTTTAGAAATGCGGCGCCGTTTTTTTCGGGTGCCGCTCTTGTTTGGACGAGCGGCTTATTTCAGTGTCGCCTTCTTGGCGCAGTGACGTTGGTCACACGCGGCGCGTGTGCGAGCGAGGGCAGCATGATCCGGGTCGGTATCGGCGGGTGGACCTACGCGCCGTGGCGCGGGGCCTTCTATCCGGAAGGCCTCAAGCACGCCGACGAGCTGAAATACGCGTCCTCGAAGCTCACCTCGATCGAGATCAACGGCACGTTCTACCGCACGCAGGGTCCGGCGAGTTTCGCCAAGTGGCGCGACGAGACGCCCGACGGTTTCGTCTTCGCGGTCAAGGGCCACCGGGCCGTGGTCAACAAGAAGGTGCTCGGCGAAGCCGGCGAGGCGCTCGACTGGTTCTTCAATTCCGGCATCACCGAACTCGGCGACAAGCTCGGACCGGTGCTCTGGCAGTTCGCGCCGTTCAAGAAATTCGATCCGGACGATTTCGGCGCCTTCCTCGCGCTGCTGCCGAGGGAGAAGAACGGACTGAAGCTCCGCCACGTGGTCGAGGTCCGCTCGAAGTCCTTCCTGGTGCCGGAGTTCGTCGCGCTCCTGCGCAAGCATGACGTCGCGGTCGTCTTCGCCGAGTTGGACGACTATCCGATGATTGCCGACGTCACCGCAGGCTTCGTCTATGCGCGCCTGCAGAAGGCACAGGAGTCGATCCCGACCGGCTACACGCCCAGCGATCTCGATCGCTTCGCCAAACTGGCGAAGGTCTGGGCGGCCGGCGGCGAGCCGGACGATTTGCCGCGGTTCGGCGACAAGCCGGCGGCGAAGAAGAAACGCGACGTTTTCGCCTACATGATCGCCGGCGACAAAGTCCGCGCCCCGGCTGCGGCAATGGCCCTTATCGAGCGCCTCTAGCCCCTTCCAACGCCCGATTCCGCCCCGTCACCTTGGTTTACCAAAGGTGACGGAAGGTGATGAACGGGCCGTAATCATGCCGTATTTGAGCGGGCAAGTCCGCTCGCGGGCGCTGCCGGATTTCGCAGCGTCTTCAACGTCCTGGGAGGGCAACTCAAACGATGCGGTCAAATCACAGATGGATGGACAAGAGTGAAGTTCAGCAATGTTCGCGTTTTTGCGTTCGGGGCAGCTTTCGTTGCGGTTTGCGCGGCGGCCAGCCTCCAGTCGAATGAAGCGTCCGCCGCCCAGTGCGGCAAGGCGTCCTGGTACAGCATGGGCAGGGTCACGGCGAACGGCGAAAAGATGAACGCCAACGCCCTCGCCGCCGCCCATCGCACGCTTCCCTTCGGGACCCAGGTCCGGGTCGACAATCTCGCCAACGGCCGTTCGGTGGTCGTACGCATCAACGACCGTGGTCCGTTCGTCCGCGGCCGGGTGATCGACCTGACCCGCGGCGCCGCCCAGCGGATCGGCATGATCCATTCGGGCACCGCCTCGGTGCGTGTCACCGTGGTCAACGGCGGCAAGAAACTCTCGGGCTGCTCGTAGCCTCAGCCGAAATCGTCCAGCCGGTCGAACGCTGCTGACTTGATCAGGGCGACGACCGGCTGACCGACCCCGATGTCGAGCGCTCTCGCCGCGTCGTGGGTAATACGCGCCACCAGCAATTCGCCGCCGACGTCGAGCTGCACTTCGACGGCGCCGCCGGGGTGGGTGGCGATCTCGGTGATCACGGCCGTCAGCCGGTTGCGGATCGACAACAGCCCGGGCTCGCCGACGGCGAGCGCAACCTCGCGGGCGCGCACGCGCAGTCGCACGTTGCTGCCCGGCGGCCGGTCGAGCATCGGCACCCACATGCGCCCGGCCGGATGGTCGAGGGTCGTGGTTCCGCTCGCCGGGTCGTGGCCGAGCACGCGCGCTGTCAGCACCACGCTCGCCTCGTAGCTGCCGGTGTGGGCACGCAGGTCGAGCCGGCCGAACACCGCGTTGACGGTTCCGCTGGCGATCGTCTTGCCGTCGGCGAGCAGCACCAGCGTGTCGGCCAGGCGCGCCACCTCGTCGACGCTGTGGCTGACATAGACGATCGGCAGTTTCATCTCGTCGCGCAGCCGCTCGATGTAGGGCAGGATCTCCTCCTTGCGCGACGCGTCGAGCGAGGCGAGCGGCTCGTCCATGAGCAGGAGACGCGGGCTGGCGAGCAGCGCCCGGCCGATGGCCACCCGCTGTTGCTCGCCGCCGGACAGGCTCGCCGGCTTGCGGTCGAGCAGCGCCGCGATGCCGAGCAGCTCGACGATCTGGTCGAACGATCCCCACAGATGCTTCCGCCGGGCCCGCCGGCGGCCGTACATCAGGTTGCCGCGCACCGAGTAGTGCGGGAACAGCCGGCCTTCCTGGAAGACGTAGCCGATCCGCCGGCGGCGCACGGACAGGTTGGTGCGCCGCTCCGATATCGAACAGCACGGTGTCGTCGAGGCGGATGGTGCCGCGGTCGGGGCGGGTCAGCCCGGCGATCATGTTGATCAGCGTGGTCTTGCCGGCGCCGGAGCGGCCGAAGAGGGCGGTGACGCCGCCCGTCGCTGGCGAAGCGCGCCTCGAGCGTGAAGCTGCCGGTCGTCCTGGCGACGTCGACGACGAGCGTCATGCGGTCAGCCGCTGGCGCGCGCGCCGGGCGAGCCATTCCGAGGCGAGCAGGGCGGCGAAGGCGATGGCGACCGCGATGATGGTGAGACGCAGCGCCGCGATCTCGCCGCCGGGCACCTGGGTATAGGTGTAGATCGCCGTGGGCACGGTCTGGGTGACGCCGGGGATATTGCCGACGAAGGTGATGGTGGCGCCGAATTCGCCGAGCGCCCGGGCGAAGGACAGCACGGTTCCGGCGAGGATGCCGGGCAGCGTCAGCGGCAGCGTGATCGACAGGAAGATGCCGATCCGCCGCGCGCCGAGCGTCCCGGCGGCGGCCTCCAGCCGCCGGTCGATGGCGTCGACCGACAGGCGGATGGCGCGCACCATCAGCGGGAATCCCATGATGGCGGCGGCGAGCGCCGCGCCGGTCCAGCGGAAGGCGAGGACGACGCCGAAGGTGCGCTCGAGCAGTGCGCCGACCGGTCCCTTGCGGCCGAAGGCGAGCAGCAGCAGGTAGCCGGTGACCACCGGCGGCATGACCAGCGGCAGATGCACCAGCGCATCGAGCAGCGCCCGCCCGGCGAAGCGGCCGCGCGCCAGCAGCAGCGCGACGGCGATGCCGAAGGGCAGGCTGGCCGCCGCGGCGACGCCCGCGACCCGCAGGCTGAGCCCGATGGCCGACCATTCCTGCGGTGTCAGGGCGTCGAGCATGTGTCCGTCTACGATCCCGGCGCGATGATGGTGAAGCCCTGCTTCCGGTAGGCCGGCAGGGCGGCGTCGGATTGCAGGAAGTCGAAGAAGGCGCGCGCCTCGGGCGCGTCGGAATTGGCGGTCATGGCGACCGGATAGAGGATGGGCGGGTGGCTGTCCGCCGGAAACGTGCCGGCCACCCTGACGTGCGGCTCGGCGGCGGCGTCGGTGGCATAGACGATGCCGGCCGGCGCCTCGCCGCGCGCGACGAAGGCCAGCGCCAGGCGCACGTTCTCCGATTGCACGACGCGGCCGGCGACGCTGTCCCACACGCCGAGCGCCGCGAGCGCCGCCTTGCCGTATTTGCCGGCCGGCACCGCGTCGACGTTGGCCATGGCCAGGTGGCCGTCGGCGCCGAGGAGGGTGGCGAGGTCCATGCCGGGCGCCACGTCGATCGTTGCGGTCGAATCCCTCGGCACGACCAGCACGATCGCGTTGCCGAGCAGCGTGCGCCGCGTATCGGGCCGGATCAGGTCGTGATCGGCGGCGTAGTCCATCCACGCCATGTCGGCCGAGAAGAAGATGTCGGCGGGCGCGCCGTTTTCGAGCTGCTTGGCGAGCGTCGCCGTGCCGGCGTAGCTGATGGCGACGGTCTTGCCGGTCCGCTGTTGGTAGAGCGCGGCGACATCGTCGAGGGCGTTCTTCAGGCTGGCGGCGGCGAAGACCACCGGTTCGGCGGCGACGACGGGGAGGGCGCTGCCGAGGATGGCGGCGGCACCAAGGGCGGCGACGAGCAGGGATCGGCGGGGGAACACGGCGGTCTCGATATGTTCGTCAGGACATATCGCGCATGTCACCACGAAGCGTTGGTGGAATCAATCGGCGGCGCGGCGGGCGCGGGGACCGGCGGTCTTGCCCGCCGCGGGGGCGGGCGCGGCCGGCTTGAGATGCCGCCTCAGGTCGGCGACGCCGGCGGCGATCGCCTTTTCGGCGTCGGTCTCCATCTGCCGGTAGCGGGCGAGCACGCGCCGTCCGAGCCGGGTCAATTGGGCGCCGCCGCCGCCACCGGGGCCGCCCTTGTCGGTCTCGACAAGCGGCTTGGCAAAGGCCGCGTTGAGTTCCTGCACCAGCGTCCAGGCGCGCTTGTAGCTCATGGCGAAGCGCTTGGCGGCCGCGGTCAGCGAGGCGGTCTCGTCGATGGCCTGGAGCAGGTCGGCCTTGCCGGGGCCGAGCGCGACGCCCGGACGCAGCACGACGCGGAATCGCAAGCCTTCGGTGACATTGGCGAATTGCGGCACGGCCGGGTCCCTCCGCGCGACGGCGCGCGCTTCCCCGCGATTGTGGCCGCAAAAGGGGGCGTGGTGAAGGGTTAGTCTCCCGACCTGAAGTTGCGTATCCGGTCGAAGAGGACAGCGAGCAAGATGGCGCAGCCGATGAACGTTCCCTGCCAGAACGCATTGACGCCGAGCAGGCCGAGGCTGTTGCGGATGATCTCTATCAGCGCTGCGCCGATCAGTGCGCCGAAGGCGGTGCCGATGCCGCCGGCGAGGTTGGCGCCGCCGATGACTGCCGCGGCGATTACCTGCAACTCGAGCCCGGTGCCGATGTTGGTGGTGACGGCGCCGAGCCAGCCGGTCTCGACAATGGCGGCGATGCCGGCCGACAGCGAGGAAATGACGTAGACGGCGACCTTGATCTGCTTGACGGGAACGCCAGTCAGCACTGCCGCCTGTTCGTTGCCGCCGATGGCGAAGACGTACCGGCCGAATCGGGTCCAGCCCAGGATGAAGCCGGTCAAGAGCGCGAGGACGATGGTGTAGAGCACCGGATTGGCGATGCCGAAGGTCGATCCGCCGCCCAGCGCCAGAAGCTTGTCGTGATCCGGACCGAACTCGAAGACGACCGTGTTGCCGGAGGCGACCATGGCGAGGCTGCGCGCCACCGACAGCATGCCGAGCGTCACCACGAACGGCGGCATGCCGATGTAGGCGACGAGGACGCCGTTGAACAGGCCAACGGCGATGGATGTGGCGAGCGCCGCGCCGATGCCGATGTAGATGCTGAAGCCGGCATGCATCACCACGCCGAGGATCATGCTGCTCAGGGCGAGCACGGAACCGACCGAAAGGTCGATGCCGCCGGTGATGATGACGATGGTCATGCCCAGCGCCATGATCGCCGTGAAGGTGAAGTTGCGGGTGATGTTGAACAGGTTGTTGGGCGTCGCGAACGTGTCGGTGGCCACGGTCAGGAACAGGCAGGCGGCGATGATCGCCACGAACACCCAGAACGACTGCCGCGACAGCACCCAGCTGAGCCAGGTGTGCTGGCGGCGGTCGATGGTTTCCTCAAGCGTCGTGGCCATGCCAGCCCATCCCCCTCGTGCGGCCCCTCAGGCGCGCTCGATCGCCCCTGTGATCAGTCCGGTGACTTCCTCCGGCGAACTCTGCGCGATTGGCTTGTCGGCAACCTTGGCGCCGCGCCTGAGGACCACGATCCGGTCGGAAACCGAGAAGACGTCCGGCATGCGGTGGCTGATCAGCACCACCGCGATATGCTTGTCGCGCAGGGTGCGGATGAGGTGGAGCACCTCGGCCACCTGGCGCACGGAGATCGCCGCGGTCGGCTCGTCCATGAGCACGAGCTTCGCCTCCGACAGCATCGTGCGCGCGATGGCGACCGCCTGGCGCTGCCCGCCCGACATCTTGTCGACGAGGTCGCGCGGCCGCGTCTCGGACTTCAGCTCGCGGAACAGTTCGGCCGAGCGGCGATACATGGCGCTGTAGTCGAGGATTCGGAACGGGCCGAACCCGCGCCGTGGTTCGCGGCCGAGAAACACGTTGGCCGCGGCGGTCAGGTTCCCGCACAACGCCAGATCCTGGTAAACGATCTCGATGCCGTGCCCGCGGGCCTCGATCGGCTTGTGGAAGCGCACTTCCGTGCCGTCCATGCGCATCGTGCCGGCGCTGGCGGGGAAGTTGCCGGCGATGATCTTGACCAGCGTCGACTTGCCGGCGCCATTGTCGCCCATCAGACCGACGACTTCTCCCGGCTCGATCGACAACGACACGTCGTTGACGGCAACGATCGCACCGAAGTGCTTCGAGATGCCGGCGAGCTCGATGACCGCCATGCCCCTTCAAACCTCCCCTCCCGCCGCGTACGCACGCGGTGGTCACCCTCCAATGCGCCGGCTGCTTGTCGTTATGACGGCGCATACACATAGCCAAAAGGCGGCTGTTGCTGTTAACGCAGTGTCCGGTCGATCGTCAATGGAATGATCCGCGAGGAACGCAGCGGAGATGCTTTTATGAACAAAAAACATTGACGCGACGAACCTGCTTATATTAGTTTGAGGACGGGAGGAAATGCCGATCCTTGCGGACAGCAGGAAGGTCGGAGGGCGACGAATCCCGCACCGACTGACGCTGATCTCGGTCGCGCACCGATTCCCTTTTTGCACGGGCACATCGTCGTGCGTGGAAACACCGCGCGAGGATGGTCCCGCGCGTGTTCGGGCAGGTGACGTCCCTGCCCAATCAGGGAGGAAGATAATGAAGAAGGCACTGTTGCTGCTCGCGGCAGCGGGTTTAGTGGCCGGAGTGAGTTCGGCTTCGGCCGCCGACAAGCAGCTCGTCATCGTGGTTAAGGGTCTCGACAATCCTTTCTTCGAGGCCATCCACCAGGGCTGCGAGAAGTGGAACAAGGAGAACACCGGCAGCGGCTATCACTGCTTCTACACCGGCCCGGCATCGACCTCGGATGAAGCCGGTGAGGCCCAGATCGTCGGCGACATGCTGGCGAAGGCCGACACGGCGGCAATCGCCATTTCGCCGTCGAACGCGCCGCTGATCGCCAACGTGATCAGGACCGCGAATCCGACGATCCCGGTCATGACGGTCGACGCCGACCTGAAGAAGGAAGACGCGGGGCTGCGCAAGACCTATCTCGGTACCGACAACTACCTGATGGGCTATCGGCTCGGTGAGTACACCAAGAAGGCCAAGCCGAACGGCGGCACGGTCTGCCTGATCGAGGGCAATGCCGCGGCCGACAACATCCTGCGCCGCGCGCAGGGCTTCCGCGATGCGGTCACCGGCGTCAAGGATCTGCAGGCGCTGAAGGGCGAGGGTGGCTGGACGGAAGTCGCCGGTTGCCCGGTGTTCACCAACGACGACGGCGCCAAGGGCGTGCAGGCGATGACCGACATCCTTGCCGCCAACCCGAAGCTCGACGCGTTCGCGATCATGGGCGGCTGGCCGCTGTTCGGCGCGCCGCAGCCCTATCGTCAGCTGTTTGCACCGCTGAAGGACAGGATTGCGTCGAATGACTTCTACATCGCCGCCGCCGACACGATCGGCGACGAGGTGGCGATCGCGCGCGAAGGCCTGGTCAACGTGCTCGTCGGCCAGCGGCCGTTCGAGATGGGCTACAAGGCCCCGAGCGTCATGATCGACCTGATCGACGGCAAGAAGGTCGACGATCCGGTGTTCACCGGCCTCGACGAGTGCACCAAGGACACCGTCGACACCTGCATCCAGAAGTAACGACCGATTGGTCTGACGTGGATCGGGAGGCGCCTCGGCGCCTCCCTTTCTTTTTGGGGGGCATCCACTCCGCCCGCGAGTGTATTCTGGCCCTGCATGAGCGCCGATTCTGACGCCACCTCCGAAACGCCGGCCGTCCCCGGGCCCGCGGCGCCGCGCTGGCGATTGCCGCGGCCGAAATGGATCGCCGCCGGGATTGGCGTGGTCGCTGTCGCCGGCGTGGTCGGTGCCTACGCCACGCCGCGCGCGCCGGAAGTGGTCCGCTCGATCGACATTGCCGCGCCCGCCGATGCGGTCTTCGCGCTGGTCGCCGACCTTCGCCGTCTGCCGGATTGGTCTCCGCGGCTTGCCGCCGATCCCGCCGCCGTCGTGCTCTACACCGGGCCGACCGACGGGGTCGGCCAGAAGATGACGTGGACAAGCCGGCTGGCGGCGGTCGGCTCGGGAACCGAAACCGTCACCGCCATCGCGCCGGACCGGTCCGTCGAAATGGCCATTGTCGCGGAAGGGCAACGGCCGACGACGGCGCGCTTCGCGCTGGAGGCTGACGGCCAGAAGACGCGCGTCACATGGGGCCTGCGCACCGATCTCGGGCTGAACCCGGTGGCGCGCTACGGCGGCCTGTCGATCGACGGGGTGGTCGGGCCGGACCTCGAGCGCGGCCTCGTGCGGCTCAAGGCCCTCGCCGAGACGCCGCCCGGAACCTAGCGTGCGGTGGCGACGGCCGCCCAGTCGGGCTGGTGGAAGCCGAAGACGTGCGATCCGCCGTTCAGCGCGACCAGGCCCAGCATGAAAACGGCATAGACCACGATCCACAGGACGAAGCCGCCGGTGCCGGCGTCGTGCGGCTCCTTGTGGTGGTTGTGCGTCGTCGAGTGCATGAGTCCCTCCATATCCAGTGCCGGCAGATTCGACGCCGATGACGGCGGCGGTCGGACCGGAATGCGGCCGGGGCGGATTATTGTGCGGGCTGAATTGTGGCAGGCGGCGTCTGTGTCCGCCGGGCAACAGTCAGGGATGCCAGTCCAGCGGGACGTGGCCCGGCTGGGCGGCGACGCGCTTCAGCCAGGCGCCGATGGCGGGGTAGGCGCCGAGATCGAAGCCACCTTCGTCGGCGACGTGGGTGTAGGCGTAGAGCGCAATGTCGGCGACGGAATAGGCGCTGCCGGCCAGCCAGTCGCTGCCGGTCAGCGCCTTTTCCATGACGCCGAGCGCCCGGTTGCCGCGTTCGCTCCAGCCGGCCAGCTGTTCCGGCGTCGCCTTGCCGATCCGGTCGGGATAGATCGTCAGCCACGAGCGGGCGACCGCGATCGTCGGTTCGTGGTCGTATTGCTCGAAGAAGAGCCACTGGTTGACCAGCGCCCGCTCGTAGCGGTCGGCCGGCAGGTAGGCGGTGCCCTCGGCAAGGTAGAGCAGCATGGCGTTCGATTCGGAAAGCCGGCGCCCGTCCGGCAGCACCAGCAGGGGCACCTTGCCGTTGGGATTGAGCGCCAGATACTCCGGCGTCCGCGTGTCGCCTTTCGAGGGGTCGGTCTCGACCAGCCGGAAGGGCAGGCCGAGCTGGTGCAACAGCAGGCGCGGCTTGTAGCAGTTCCCCGAGGACTGCATCGAATAGAGCGTGTAGGTCATGTGTTCCCCACGTCCCCGGGTCTATGCGGTCGTCCGGCCGTCGTCCAATTCCGTTGGGTGATGGTTCCATCAGCCGGATCGATCGACAACACGCAGCGGAGAGAGCGATGACTGCCAATGACGCTTGGCCGAACGGCATGCCGGAAGCCGGCCAGACTGCCCGCCGGTCGCGCAAGGTGTCCGCCCGCGACATCGAACTGTTCACCGAGATCAGCGGCGACCGCAACCCGCTGCACTATGACGAGGCGGCGGCGAAGGCGACCCGCTTCGGCGGCATCGTGGTCCAGGGCGGCGTCACCAGCGCGATCCTCAACGCGGTGGTGGCGGAAGACCTGCCGGGGCCGGGCACGGTGTTCCTCGAGACCCGCTGGAGCTTCAAGGCGCCGGTGCGGCCGGGCGACACGATCACCGGCGAGGTCGAGCTCACCAAGGTGCGGCCCGACAAGCCGATCACGGAACTCAACACGCGGGTGATCCGCGACGACGGCACGGTCGTGCTCGAGGGCACGGCCGTTTGCTACACGATGCCGATCGTGAGGTAAGGAAATCGATACCACATGCGTGCCATAGGGTGGCGTCGAGGCGGCCGATTTGCGGCCCGGCCTGAGGTGATGCAGCCCATGCAGCGGCCCGGAGACTTCACGCCCGAGGACTACCTCAAGGTGGCAGTCGTTCTCCTGATCGCGGTGGTCGACGCGGTCTGGATCACGCTGGCTTCTTTCCAGTTCGCGCTGTTCAGCGTGGTGCGTGTTGCCGCCGTCGTTGGCGTTCTTCTCGTCGTCGCCGAGATCTACCGCCGCTGGCGACCGAATCCGGATTTCATCGTCATGGTGCGGGAAACGGCGTGGCTGCTCGCCTTTGCCGCCGGCGCGGCGGTGCTGAGCAATCTTGTCGTGACCCTCCATCTTCCCGCCATCGACGATCGTCTCGCCGTACTCGACCGCCTGTTCGGTCTCGATTGGCAGGCCTACTACGCCTATGTTGTGTCGCGGCCTGCGCTCGGCCTTGTGTTCGCGCTTCTCTATTTTGTCGCGCTGCCGTTCGTCGCGTTCGGTGTCATAATTCTTTCGGCGAGCCACAGAACCGATCGGGCGAGCGAACTCGTGCTCGCGGCGATGATCGGCGCACTCATCTCCATCGCCATCTCCGGGCTCTGGCCGTCATCGGGCGCCCTGGCGTATTTCCGGCCCGACCAGGCACTGGCGCTGCATCACCCGATCGTCGACCTCGACTACAAGCAGGCTTTCTTCGATCTGCGGTCCGGCGCGCGCACCAGCTTCAACCTCGATGACATTCCGGGACTGATCGCGTTCCCGTCGTACCACGCGGTCCTCAACACCATCGTCGCCCTGTCGTTCCGGGGCATCCGCAGGTTCTTCTGGCCGATGGTGGCGCTGAACGTCGCCATGCTTGCAACGGCGCCGGTCGAGGGCGGCCATCATTTTTCCGACGTGGGCGCCGGTGTGGTGGTGGCGATCGTCTCGGTGTTCCTGGCCAGCCGGCTTCAGCGGCGGCTGGTGGCGGGCGCTGTTCGTTCGCCTTCGGCGGAATCGAGTCAGGCCGCGTTCACGCGCGCCTGACTAACCGGCCAGCCCTTCCGCCTCGCGCCTGAGGCTCACCGCCTCGTTGTCGCCGACGGTGACGTCGCGCCAGGTGAGCACCTCGCCCTGCCTGATGTCGCGGGTGAGGGGGACCTTGTGGGCAAGCCCGATGGGCAGCGCCTCGTGGGCAAGGCTCTTCGCCGCCGGCCAGGCCTTGCCCCAGACCGTGTAGCCGCCTTCGCCGTCGAGGGTCTCGCCGGCCTTGAGGTCGCGCTTGGCGACCGCCACCGCGTCGCCGCGGAAAGCCATGGCCGATCCGGTCGGCTCGCCGCGCAGCGCCGCCGACAGGACCGAGATGCCGAGTTCCAGCCCGATCATGTGATAGGGCCGATAGAGCGCGGCGAAGCGGCCGGTGGTGTCGCTCTTCAGGCCGTATTGCTCGAAGCAGGCGGCGGAATAGGCGTTCGGCGCCTCGAACACGACGTAGACGCCCCAGCGCAGGTCGCGGTCGACCGGCGAGCCGTCGCGCTTCAGCGACGAGACCACGTCGACCATGCCGCGCCCTTCGAGGATGCCGCCGAACTCGGCCGGCTTCAGGTGCTCGGCCAGTTCGTCGGCGCCGACCGGCGCGAAGGAGAGGCCGTCGGAGGGCATCGACAGGCCGCAGGCATTGGCGATGGCCGTCATCTCGATCGCCGACTTGGTGCCGTCCATGAACGAGTTGAACATCTGCGGGTTCATGCCGGCCGGCCTTCGCCGCCTCCGGCGCGATGCCGACGCGGTGCCAGACGTCGTCGGGCGTGCCGGCGTGATAGTCGGGCATGTACTTGGTGCCCTTGCCGGCGCAGGTCACCGAGAAGCCTGAGGCGCGCGCCCAGTCGACCAGTTCCGCCACCAGCGCCGGCTGGTCGCCATAGGCCATGGAATAGACGACGCCGGCCGCGCGTGCCCGCTTCGCCAGCGCCGGACCGGCAAGCACGTCCGCCTCGACGTTGACCATGACGATGTGCTTGCCGTTGTCGATGGCGGCCAGCGCATGGCGGATGCCGGCCGGCGGGTTGCCGGTGACCTCGACCACGACCTCGACGTCGTCGCGGGCGATGGCCGCGGCGCCGTCGTCGGTGAAATGGCAGGCGGCGATGGCATCCTCGCTCCAGCCGACGTTCTTGCGCCGCGCGCCGCGCCCGGTCGACGTCGAGGTCGGCGATGGCGACGACGCGCAGGCCGGGCGAGGTCGGCGCCTGCGACAGGAACATGGAGCCGAACTTGCCGGCGCCGATGACGGCGACGCCGATCGGCCCCTTGGCTTCGAGGCGGTCGGCGGCGAGGCGGGCGAGGTTCATGGTGTGTGGTCCTGAGGTGAAAGCCGCGGCGGAAGGGCCGTCGCGGCTTGCGCCGCTCAGGCCTGAAAGCAATAGAGCCGCAAGAGGTCGGTTGGCGCAATGAACAGTTCGCGCACGCGGCTGAAACCGGCGCGATAGGCGAGCCCGTACCAGGTGGAAACGGTTTCCGGGTAATCGGCGCCGTGGACGTGATCGATGACCGCGTCCCATTCGTCGTCGGTATAGGCGCTCCAGGTCGGACGCTGGGCGTCCCAGCGGTGCAGCCAGTTCGCGCGTTCCTCGCCATCGGGGCTGGTCACCTCGTAGAAGAGGAACAGCCCTTTCTCGCCGACGATGCGCCTGATGGCTTTCATCAGGGTCAGCTTCTCGGGCGTCTTCAGGTGGTGCAGCGACAGGCCGATCCACACGACGTCGGTGGGCGGCACACCGGCATGCAGCGCCTCGACGAAGTCGCGCTGCTCCAGCGTCACCTCGCAGTCGAGCGTGGTGAGCGTGCGCATGGCAATATCGAGAGCGGCGGGCGAGACATCGATGCCGTGGTAGTGCGCGATCGCCGTTCCCTTCAGGGCAGGGGCGCTTGCGGTCGCGTCGCCGCAGGCCACGTCAAGAAACCGGAAGGGCCGGTTCATCTCCGCCAACAATGTGCGGCGCAAGGTGCCGTAGGCCTCGCGATGGAACAGGTAATTGTTGTCGACCATCTTGCGATAGGTCGACCACTCGTCGACGAAGAGCGCGGTCGCTGTCCCGTTCGCGGCCGTGTCTTGGTCATTCGCAAAAAGGGCAGGGTCGCTGGCCACAGTCGCCCCGACTTTCCGTCTTCCATCCTGCTTGGTCACGTGCATGGCATCATCCTCCCAGATGGCGCCCGTCGCCACACGACGGTCGGCGCGGTTCATGCGTTCATGCTTCGGCGAGACTTTGGAAATGGATCTCCATGGCGTTGGTCATGTGATCGACGGCAGCGCGCTGCGCCCTGGCGGCGCGGCCGGCGAGAACGTGTTCGACGATGTCGACGTGTTCGGCCCACACCCGCTTCGGGCCATCGGCATCCGATAGACGCACGCCCATCAGCCGCTTGAAGTGCGGCCAGCGCTCGTCGATTGCTTCGATGACAACGTCGTTGCCTCCGAGTTGGTGCAGACTCTGATGAAAGCCAATGTCGGCGGCGATCCAGTCGTGCACCGGTGCCTTTTTCGGCAGAGCCAGCCCCGCATCGAGCGCCTCGCGTAAATCGTCCACCTTGTCCCGCGGCGCGCTGCCGTTGGCGACCCGCTCGGCTGCGCGTAGCGCCGAAAGCCCCTCGAGCACGCCGCGAAACCGGTAGAGGTCGCGCACGAAGTCCGGCTCGATCGGCGCGACCGACAGGCCGCGCTTTCCGGTCTCAATCGCAAGGCCCTGGCGCTTGAGCAGTTGCAGGGCGTGGCTGACCGGTTGGCGGGAAACCCCGAGGCTGGTGGCGAGGTCGTCCTGGGTGAGGCGGGCGCCGGGGGCGAGCGTCCCTTCCGCGATGGCGTCAACGAGACGGCCAAGCACCTGTTCGATGAGGTTCGGGGCGGTCGCCAGCGGCGCGATTGCATTCATCGATGGAATTCCGAATTCTGAATTCAGAATTCCATATTGAGGCGGGATCGCTCTCGCGTCAAGAGGGGATGAAGGGCGCGCATTTGCTTGTGAATCGTCCGGGCCGGCACTAGGGTCCGCGCCGTTTCAATCTCTAGCCGGAGCCCAGGTCCGATGGCCTTCCTTGCCGACTCGCTCGCCCGCATCAAGCCGTCCGCGACCATCGCGGTCAGCGACAAGGCGCGCGAACTGAAAGCCGCCGGCCGCGACATCATCGGCCTCGGCGCCGGCGAGCCCGACTTCGACACGCCCGACAACATCAAGGAGGCGGCGATCCGCGCCATCCGCGACGGCAAGACGAAGTACACCGCCATCGACGGCATCCCCGAGCTGAAGGCGGCGATCGCCGCCAAGTTCAAGCGCGAGAACGGGCTCGACTACAAGGCGGAGGAGATCAGCGTCGGCACCGGCGGCAAGCAGGTGCTGTTCAACGCGCTGATGGCGACGCTCAACCCCGGCGACGAGGTGATCGTGCCGGCGCCCTACTGGGTGAGCTATCCGGAGATCGTGGCGCTGGCCGGCGCGACCCCGGTGGCGGTGGCGACGACGCTCGCGGACGGATTCAAGTTGACGCCGCAAGCCCTTGAAAAGGCGATCACGCCGAAGACCAAGTGGCTGATCCTCAACTCGCCGTCGAACCCGTCCGGCGCGGCCTACACCCATGCCGAACTGAAGGCGCTCACCGACGTGCTGCTCAAGCACGAGAACGTCTGGGTGCTCACCGACGACATGTACGAGCACATCGTCTATGACGGCTTCAAGTTCGCCACGCCGGCCCAGGTGGAGCCGGCGCTCAAGGCCCGCACGCTGACGCTGAACGGCGTCTCCAAGGCCTATTCCATGACCGGCTGGCGCATCGGCTATGGCGCCGGCCCGGCCATGCTCATCAAGGCGATGGCCAAGCTGCAGTCGCAGTCGACCACCAACCCCTCGTCGATTTCGCAATGGGCGGCGGTCGAGGCGCTCACCGGCCCGCAGGACTTCATCGCGAAGAACGCCGAGATCTTCCGCCAGCGGCG
The DNA here is from genome assembly GCA_963822975.1 of uncultured Alphaproteobacteria bacterium. Taxonomy (GTDB): domain Bacteria; phylum Pseudomonadota; class Alphaproteobacteria; order Rhizobiales; family Kaistiaceae; genus CAVSRC01. The sequence continues at coordinate 44,664 of CAWGJV010000026.1, read as the reverse complement.
CGACCTGATCCTGTCGCTCATCAACCAGGCGAAGGGCCTCACCTGCACTCGGCCGGAGGGGGCGTTCTACGTCTTCCCGTCCTGCGAGGGCACGATCGGCAAGACCACGGCCGGCGGCAAGACGATCGGCAACGACCAGGAATTCGTCACCGCGCTTCTGGAAGAAGAGGGCGTGGCAGTGGTGCAGGGCTCGGCCTTCGGCCTGGCGCCGTTCTTCCGCATCTCCTACGCCACCTCCAACGCGGCGCTGGAGGAAGCCGGCACGCGTATCCAGAGGTTCTGCGCCGGCCTCAGATAGCGGCCGCGCCTGTTCGGGCGCGCCGCAGCTGGAACGGCGGTCTTCGTTCCGTTCCGACAAGTTGATGTCTGCGACCCGGCCGGGCGTTGATTGTCCGGTGCTGTCGGCCCCTGTCAAAAAAGCGCGCTCTCTCGACGATTCAAATTCGAATTAGCGCGAAAGATGCCGCAACCTGTCAACGCGCTTTGGCCGCCAGAAATGACAGGTAATTGAATCCGGTCTTGCCATAGCGCAGCGTCTTCACCGGAGAGCCCGATGAAGACACCACCGACACTGTTTGCGGTGCTCGCTGCCGTGAGCCTCGCCGCTCAGGCGGGCACGGCACGCGCTTCGCCAATGAGTTTCTGCGGCGACGACGGCATCTGCAACAACGGCGGCGTCTACAATGGCGCTTCCGTCACGGTGACCAAGGTCAAGGTGAAGCAGCTGGCCGGGCCGAATAATTGTCCCGTGGTCGAAAAGACACACTCTGCCAACCTGATCGGTAACCCGGAAGCCGACATCGTTCGCGGGGCCTTGCTTGTCAAAGCGCTGACGAAGGAAGAATTCGGCTTCAGGCTGTCACTGCGCAAGGATTGCCCCTACGAGGTGCGCTTCAGCACGACCTCGGGCTGCGTCGGCGACAAGGTCCTGAAGATCTCCATGGGCAATCAGAACGCGGACCCGCCGAAGACCTTGGCCCTTTTGGAGGGAGGCTGTGGAACTCTGAAAGCCGGTCCGGCCTGGTATTGAAGCCGATTTTCGCACGACCGGCATCGTGGGCCGGGGTTCCCTTGCCAGGCATCGTAAGTGCCGTCGCACGCGGCGGTTTTCATGTGGCTGGGCCAGGTCGTTTTGGAGGATTCACGTTGAAATCAGCAGGACTTCTTCTGACTGTCGCCGTTCTAGGCTGTGTCGGTCTCGGCGCGACAAGGGCATCGGCGGAATATTCGGAAGAGAAGGTCGAATGCGCCTTCAACGCCCCCCACAAATGCTCGCGGGACCTCGCCAACAAGGGGCCCTACACGTTCAATTTCGTGTTGGACGATCAGGCGGCTTACACCGTCGAAAAAGTCTGGTTGAGGGCCCGGTACAGCCGGGATACCGGTCCGAGCGGCTCCGAGCCGTTCGCCGATGTCGGCGTGTTCGACAAGAATTTCTCCCAAGGCAGCGCCGTCGTCTTCAGCTTCGACGCAAAAAGGCTCGCCAACAAGCTCGGTCCACCCACTGCCAAGAGCGGTCCAGGAGGAGACCCCGTCAAGGCGGGCGTCGAAGTGCGGATCGAGATCCAGTCGCGTGGCGCGGGTGGCGGCCGCCGGGACAGCTGCCAGTCGGCCGACATCAAATACATCGACAGCCAGAAGAGCTGGGCGTGGCGCCTGCACGGCGCGAGCGCCTGGAAGCTGACGGGACCGAATACTTTCGCCTTCTTCTATGCCGGCGGAACGGTGAACGCGGTCAAGTGCCGCTTCGACGAATTCGAAGGCACGAAACTTTCCGTCGCCGGATGAGGACTCCTTTCGCTTTGTCGCGTGATTACAGGAGGAATTTGCCGTGAGAACACGTCCGATACTGATGGTGGCAATCTCCGCTCTGGGGCTCGCCGTGCAGATGGGTGTCGCCCAGGCAACCGAACTGGATTTCTGCGGTGGCCGCAAGAACTGCAACGCGGGCCGGGTCATCAACGGCGCGTCCGTCACGGTGACCAAGGTCAAGGTGAACCAGCTCGCCGGGTCGAACGGCTGTCAGGCGGTCGAGAAGGTGCACTCGAAAAACCTGAGCGGCAATCCGAAAGGCGACCCCACGGGCATCGCCAACGGGCTGACGGATAGCGACTCGACCCAGCACGGATTCGGGCTGCAGCTGCGCAAGGATTGTGAATATCGCGTGCGGTTCAGCACGACCTCAGGCTGCCCCGGCGACAAGGTCGTGAAGATTTCCCTCGACGACCAGAAAGCTACGCCGCCGAAGACCGCGGCCCTTCTGGTAGGGGATTGCGCAAGCCTGAAGAGCAAGACGTCCAAATACGACGAAGCGAACTGACGCGCCGCGCCGGCTCCTGGCCTGGCGCGTCGAAATGACGGTCATCGTCGGCCGGTTTTCACGCTTCCGGCCAATGGACCCTTCTCGCCGCAGACGGTAGGTTCGTGCATCCGGGAGGAGCACGAGATGACCATGACCGCCGAGGCGGGCGCTGCCCGCACGACCAATTCCGACCTGCCGTTCGATGCCGACCGGCTCGACAAGCTTCTGGAGGCGGAGGGCATCGACGCCGTCGTGGTCTCCTCCAAGGCCAATATCCAGTACCTGCTCGGCGGCTACCGCTTCTTCTTCTTCGATCATTTCGACGCGGTCGGCCCGAGCCGCTATCTGCCGCTGCTGGTTTACCGGAAGGGCCATCCCGAACAGGCCGCCTATGTCGGCAACCCGATGGAGGCCTATGAGCGCGACAACGGCCGCTTCTGGGTTCCCAACCTCGCGTTCCAGACGCGCGGCTCGACCGACGCCATGGAAATCGCCGTCGGGCACCTCAAGTCGCTGGGCAAGCTCAGGCGCATCGGCGTGGAGCGCGCCTTCCTGCCGGCCGACGCCGAGGCGACGTTGCGCGATGGCATGGGCGGCGTCGAGATCGTCGAGGCGTGGTCGCCGCTGGAGCGGCTGCGCGCCGTCAAGACCCCGGCGGAACTCGACCTCATCCGCGAGGCATCTGAGCGCGTCGTCGATTCCATGCTTGCGGTGATGAGCGGCCACGGCCCTGGCTCGACCAAGCACCAGCTGGTGCAGGCGCTGAAGGAACAGGAGGTCGGCCGCGGCCTCACCTTCGAATATTGCCTGATCACCGCCGGCACCAGCCTCAACCGCGCCCCGTCCGACCAGGTCTGGGGCGAGGGCGATATCCTGTCGCTCGATTCCGGCGGCAACTACGGCGGCTACATCGGCGATCTCTGCCGCATGGCGATCCAGGGCGAGCCGGACTCGGAACTGAAGGACATGCTGGCCGAGGTCGACGCCATCCAGCAGGCGTTCCGCAAGCCGCTGCGTCACGGCGCCACCGGCACCGAGATCTACGCGGCCGCCACGGAAGTGCACCGCCGCTCGCCGCACGCCAATTCCATCGAATACGTCGCCCACGGCATGGGCCTCGTCACCCACGAGGCGCCGCGCCTGACCTATACGCGCCAGGACATGGATGCACCGCTGGAAGCCGGCATGGTTCTGTCGATCGAGACGACGCTGCATCATCCGCAGCGCGGCTTCATCAAGCTGGAGGACACCGTGTCGGTGACGCGCGACGGCTGGCAGGCCTATGGCGACACCGGCCGCGGCTGGAACCGCGGCGGCAGCGCGAGCCGCTAGACCGCTGCGGCAAACAGGTCGGCGAACTCCGCCATCTGCAGGCGGAGCTCGATGTCGCGGAAGCCGACGAAGCAGTCGGCGATCCAGCGGTGGAGCAGGGTCCGCTGCCCGGACTGGTTCATGAAATAGTCGCTGAACGAGAAACGCGGTCGCATCACCACGCCATGCAGTGTCGGCGGCAGTTCCGCGATACGCAGGGGCGGGGCGCCGCCCTCCGGCAAGCGAGCCACCGGACTGCCGACGGGATAGAGCATCTCGTTGACCACCGGCACCAGCGTCATCTCCGGAAATCGCCGCAACAGGTCGCCGTAGGCGGCGATGGATCGCGTGTGGTTCTCGATGACGAAGAGCGCCGCCGTGTCGATGCGGTTGGCGCGGGCGCTCTCGACGAAGGCGATGGTTTCGGCGCTGTCGAAGAAGGCATTGAAGAGATCGGGCGCCAGGTCGATGACTTTCGGCCGCTCGTCCCGCAGGATCAGGCGGTCGAACAGCGCCATTTCCCCGAGGATGTCGGCCACGGTCGCCGGCATCGTGCGCCGCGGCTGGTAGGCGGACAGCACCGGGTCGTCGGGATTGACGTCGAAGGCGAGCGGCGCGCGCTCGTCGTTGATCAGATGATCGACCAGGAGGCGGGCGATCAGCGTGCGCCCGACGCGCGGGCGCGGCGAGCACACGACGAACACAGGCGTGCGACGCGGTACCCCGCCGGATCGGTGGCGAGGCACCACGTCGCTCGGTCGCGCCCCTAGCTGCGTCAGCATTTGTCGCGTCTCAGGCGGCCTTCTGCCGCTGCCGCACCAGTTCGGCCAGGCCGACGCGGTCGTATTCCGCCCACACGCTTTGCAGCCAGTGGCGGACATAGCCGCGCAGCACGAAGGAATAGGTCGCCGATGCGCCGTCAGAGGTCTTGTTGGCGATGAAGCTGGTGAACGGGATGGCGGTCAGCTCGACCCGCTCGCATGCCAGCTCGTTCAGGCGGGGCACGGCGATCTCCCGCAAGCCTTTGATCTTCTTGAAGTAGCCGTTGTAGGTCGCCGGGTCCCACTCGAAGAACGTCGTGTTGTTGATGAAGTTCTTGACGAGGAAATGGTGCGCCCCGGTGAGCTGGTCGGCGGTGTCGGCGATCTCCTCCAGCGAGGAGATCGATGGCCCGAGAATGTGGAAGACGGCGAAATTGAAGTCGCCCTGGCGGGCGGCGTAGAGGAAGCCGATGTCCTCCAGCGCCGTCAGCGTCTGCGACAGCAGCCCGGCGCGCACGTCGATGACCGTCACCTCGGCGGCGTTGATCGTGTCGAAGATCTTCATCTGGTCGGCGGCCGCGGTCACGTCGACGACGTCGGTGACGTCGGGGTGGAAGCGCTTGAGCGTGCCCTTGGGCGATCTCGGTGTCGAAGGCGCGCAGCGGAATGTCCTGCGCCGTCAGGTAGTCGAGCAGCGTGCGGGTGACCGTCGTCTTGCCGACGCCGCCCTTGTCGGCGCCGACCAGGATGATCGTCGGCAGCGTCATTCCCCGGTCGGCGGCCGGCTTCGCCGGCGCCTGGTTCCTGGCTGGCGGCTTGTCGGCCGGCTGGTCCTTCGCAGGCGACAGGTCTTTCGCCGCCGGCTGGTCCTTGGCCGGCGTTTTGTCTGGTGTGTTGAGCATGCCCCGTCCTCGGCTTGCCCCCAACCCGACCCGGAAAGACGATCATCGGGTGCAATCATGGCAGAACGGTAGCAACGCGATGACAGGATGCACGGCGGGCGGCGTCCGACCGCTTCGGCAACACCTTCCCACCCTGTCAAGAAATCCGAGGTGCCGCTCGTTTACGCCGGCCGCCGAATTGGGGTGAAATCGACAAATACACAACTCAAAGGCGAGAAGGCTCCTTGATGATGCGGCTTCGGAACGTCCTGTTGTCGACGACCTGCCTGATGGCGGTCGCGGTGACAGGTGGCGCGCAGGCTGCCGGCCTGCCGGATGGCTATGGCGGTTTGCCGTCCTATGGCTCCCTGCCGGCGGTTTCCCAGACCAACGGCAAGCTCAGCGCCTTCGGCGGCAGCCAGGACGGCGGCATTTTCGGCGTCACCGGCGCGCTCACCGCGCCGCTCGGCCATGATTTCGGCCTGCAGGTCGACGGCATGGTCGGCTCGGGCAAGGGCGCTGCGTTCTACGGCGTCGGCGGGCACGTCTTCTGGCGCGATCCGGCCAAGGGCCTGCTCGGCCTCTACGGCAGCTACGTGAGCTGGGGCACCAGCAGCACCGTTAGCGCGACGTCGCCGCTCGGCGGCGTTGCCGACGTGATCGGCGCCGATGTGGGCAAGATCGGCATCGAGGGTGCGGCCTATCTCGGTCGGTTCTCGCTGGAGGGGCTGGCTGCCTACCAGTTCGGCACCTATCACAGGCTTCACCGGCAAGGCGATGCTCGCCTACTATCCGACCGACAATTTCCGCATTGACGGCGGCGTCCGCTATCTCGATGGCCCCGGCGCGATCGGTGTGGTCGACGCCGAATGGCAGCCGCACGACGGCAATGGCTTCAGCCTGTTCGCATCGGGGTCGTTCGGCGGGAACGGCCACAGCCAGGCGCTCGGCGGTGCACGCGTCTATTTCGGCGATCCCGGCAAGTCGCTCATCCGGCGCCATCGTGAGGACGATCCCGGGGTCGCCCTGCCGGGCGACATGTTCACGACGATGGGAGACGGCTACTGCCCGCCCTCTATGCCGTACTACGATGCGTACTACGACGAGTGCTACGATTGACCGGTCAACTTGCGCGTGACGAGGCTCACATAGTCTTCGTATTTGCCCGAGGGCGAGCGCGCGATCGCGTCAACGGCTAACCAGTTCGATCGTGACGGTCGGATGTAGCTGCGCGTCTGACGAAGTCTGCCAGGCCGGCAAGGTCGTTCCGCTGATCTGCGCGGATCGGCACGTAGCGGTATTCGATGTGGTCGAGGGCCGTCTGCACCACCTGGAACTGGCGGTGCGGCACGAAGGGCTGGACGTCCTCCAGACTCCAAATGGGGCAAGGCGGTCGTGCCGTCGCGATAGCGGAATATGTTGCGGGCTGCGCCCGAGAATGCTGTCCAGCAGCGGCAGTGTTCGCCCACAGCCACAGGGCTCGGCGGAAAGCGCGCCGAAATCGCCGGTGTCGTAGCGGATGAACGGCGTCGCGTAGTTGTAGAACGCCGTGGCGACGATGCGTCCGGTGGTTCCCGGCGCGACCGGCCGACCGCTCTCGTCGACGATTTCGAGACGGCACAAGGTCGGCGGCAACGTGATGCTTCAGCGAGTGCGGGCAGGTGCCGGCGATGTGGCCGATCTCGGTCGAGCCGTAGCGGTCCAGCGGTTCGCGGCCGAAATAGGTGCGCAACGCCGCCCGGGTTGAATGCGACAAGGCCTCGCCGATCGTCAGCACTGCATCGAACGACAGCGGTTCGTCCTGTTCTGCGGCGATGCGGCCGATTTCACGCAGATTGGACGGGAAGCTGGTCACGACGGCCGGGCGGTGTCCGCCGCAGCCATTCGACCTGCTGGAAAGCGGGCGTGTCGATGTTGAGCTTCGCCGTCGGCTTGTGTTCGCCGGTCAGCCGCGACGTTTCGCTGAACGTACCGGCCGGGTAGAGGGCAATGCCTGGCCCGAACTGAACGATCAGGGCGGAAAGCGCCAGGGGATCGAGCTTGTGCCAAGCCATGAAGCGCCGGTTCGCGCAGGCGCCCGCGACCGTCTGCATGGCCGACATGCCGTGGCGCAGCGGGCGGCCGGTGGAGCCGGAGGTGAAGGCGGTCACCGTTTCGCCGGCAGCCGCCGGCACGGTGCGGGCAAACAGCGCCTCCGAATGCACCTGTGCCTCCTCCCGCGTGAGGATGGGGATGTCGGTCCAGCGGTCCCAGTCGATGCTGTCGTCGGCGCGGAACACAGGCGCCAGCCGGTCGGCATAGAAATCCGTCTCGGCGCGGGCGTGGCGCAGCAGCCGGTCGAGCAGGCGGCGCTGATAGGCGACCATGCGGTCGGGCGCGAGATATTGCGTCTCCTCGAGCGCGGCGAGGAACCTGGTGACGGCCGGATCGACCAAGGCTCTGTCCCTGCGTCTAGACCCAGGGCGTCGTCAGTCGCAGCAGTTCACGGAAGCGGGCGGCGGCTTCCTGCGGATGCCGCTGGAGGTTGGCTGCGGCGTTCTCGGCGACGTCCGGCGACAGCGGCTCGCTTGGGTCTGTGCCGGTCAGCGCCGTCACCTTGACGGCGTAGAGCGCGGCGCCGGCGGCCAGCGCCGTCACCTCGTTGGGGTAGCGCAGGACGACGTCCATCATCGGGTCGGAGCCGCCGCGCATCAGTGCCGAATAGGTGACGACGCGGCGGCTGGCGAGACAGGCGACGAGGTCGGAACAGGCGCGGATGAAGCGCTGGTAGCCGGCGGCTTCGGCATCGCCGTCCTGAAGCGTGGCGATCCAGCCATTGTAGGCGCGCCAGCGGGCGGCCACGTTGATGTGGATGCGGACCACGAAGCGATCGGCGATGGCGGTCGCCACGCCGTCGAAGAACCGGTCGAAATTCCGGCGCTCGGCGAGGTCGGCGAGAGCCCAGGTGCGTTCGTCGCTGCCCGGAAGGATCGCTTCAACGGCCATGGCCGAACAGCCTCCGCGCCGCCTGGCGGATCAGGCCGGCGTGTTCCGGCGGCGTTGCCGTGGCGGCGTTGGCGAAAGCGCGCGCCTCGATGCCGGCGAGCAGGGCACGCGCCCTGGCGATCTCGTCGGGCATCGGGTCCGCCGCCGGACCGGCCGGATGCTGCTGTTCGCTGGTGGAAGACATCGCGCCGCCTGTTGTCTTCAACTCGCTGGAGTTTCGACGATAATATGACGCACTTCGCGAGGTTCTCAAGGAATTGCATGAAGACGGCGATTATCCTGGTGCTGACGGCGGTGGCGTGGCCGGTTGCTGCGGCTATCGCGGCCGAGCCGGTCATCGGCAATGTCGCCAGGGTGCAGGGACCGGCGGTCGGAATCAGCGGTGGCGCCAGCGAATCGCTGGTCGCCGGCAGTGACATTCGCCTCAACGAAAAGCTCACCACCGGGGCCGATGCGCGGCTCGAGGTGGTGTTCGACGATGGCACCCGCCTCACTGTCGGCGAGCGGTCGATGCTGGTGGTGGACGATTTCATTTATGCGCCGGCCGGCGTCAGCCGGCTGCATGCCGCCGTCACCGGGCCGCTTCGCTATGTCTCCGGCAAGCTCGCCGTCGGCGGAACCCGTCAGGCGAGCGTCACCACCCCGTTCGCCCTCATCGGCGTGCGCGGCACCGATTTCTGGGGCGGGCCGATCGACGGCGCCAACGGCGTGGTCGTCTTCGAGGGCAGCGTGTCGGTGTCGAATGCCGCCGGGGCAGTCGTCCTGTCGGCGCCGGGGCAGGGCACAAACGTGGCGGGCCCGGATGCGGCGCCGGGTCCGGTCACCGTTTGGCCGGCCGACAAGGTCGGCCGCGCCGTCGCGACCGTCACGTTCCGCTAGAGCCAGCCGCGCCGCTTGAAATAGAGGTAGGGCACCAGCGCCGAGACCACCATCAGCACGATCGCCAGCGGGTAGCCGAACGGCCAGCCCAGTTCCGGCATCAGGCGGAAGTTCATGCCGTAGATCGTGCCGATCAGGGTCGGCGGGAAGAAGAAGGTCGCCGCCACCGTCAGCACGCGGATCACCTCGTTCTGCTCCACCGAGATCAGGCCGAGCGTGGCGTCGAGCAGGAAGTTGATCTTGTTCGACAGGAAGGTGACGTGATCCTCGAGCGAGCGGATGTCGCGCGCGGCGAGCTTCATGCGGGCGCGGTTGCCGCCCTTGGCGCTGATGCTGGGCGCCGCCAGGCCGGCGTACTGCACCAGCCGTTCGAGCGAGGCCAGGCTCTCGCGTGCCTTGGCGGCGAGGTCGCCCTGCATGCCGATCTCCTCGATCACTTCGGACAATTCGCGCCCGTCGTGGCCGGGAGCGCGGCGGCGGCCGAAGACTTCCTGGTTGATGCGGTCGACGTCGGCGCTGATCCGCTCCAGCACGTCGGCGGTGCGGTCGACGATCGCTTCGATCAGGCCGAGGAACACCGCCGGTCGCCGACGAACAGCCGCTGCCGGCCTTCGAGGCGCGCGACATGAACTGGCGAATGGCGCGGAAATCGTCATAGCGCACAGTGGCGATGCGCTCGCCGGCGATGGCGATGGTGAACGGCACCAGCAACGGCTTGCCCAGGTCGACGCCGGTCAGCACGGTGGCCGTCATGAATACGGCGCTGTCCTCGGTGTAGAAGCGGCTGGAGAACTCGATCTCCTGCGATTCCTCGCGGGTCGGGATGGAGGCGCCGAGAAAGCGCTCCGCCGTGCGGTCCTCGTCCGGCGTCGGCTGCATGAGGTCGACCCAGCCGGCGGACTCGGGAACGCCGCCGTCTTCCGTCGGGGGAAGCAGCTCGAGTCCCTTGTCGGTGAAGCGGTAGGCCGCAAGCATGGGCAGGTTCTCCGCGGGAGGACATGCACGTTCGGCGCGCCGCGATCAAGCGCGGCCTTGCGGGGCCGGCGCTTTTCCTTGCCCGGTGGGCGTGTCACGATGCCGCGCGAAGGGATGCCGTCCGGCGGCTGCCCTCCCACGGTTCATCCACAATGGAGGCATGACATGGTCAGGAACATCTCGCTGGCGGCCCGGGCCGCGCTGGTTTCGGCGGTGCTGGCCGCCGCGGCGCTCGCAAGCGCCGCTCCGGCCGCCGCCGCCTATCTCAGAGCCGGCCTGCTGACCTGCAGGGTCGCCGGCGGCGTCGGCCTGATCATCGGTTCGTCGAAGGGCATGACCTGCACGTTCACGCCGGATTTCCGCGGGCCCGAGCAGTATGGCGGCCGCATCAACAAGTTCGGCCTCGACATCGGCGTCACCGGCGAGACGGTGATCGTGTGGGCGGTGCTCGCCTCGCAGTCCGGCTACCCGTCGGGGCGCTCGCCGGCACCTATGTCGGCGCCTCGGCGGAAGCCAGCGTGGTGGTCGGCGCCGGCGCCAACGTGCTGGTCGGCGGCTCGAACCGGTCCTTCGCCCTGCAGCCGCTGTCCGTCCAGGGCCAGGTCGGCCTCAATTTCGCCGTCGCCATCTCCTCGCTCGATCTGTGGGCGCAATAATCGTCGCAGGGGCGGGCCGTCCATCGGTTCCGCCCTTGTCAGCCGCCCGGTTCCCTGATTGCATCGGGTGACGGGCCGGCGGGGCCTTCGCACGACCCGGGAGAAACCAACGAGCGGGGAGGTGCGGCCATGGCGAACAGCAGAGTTGCCGGGCCCCGGTGCATCGCACTGGTGGGCCCATTTGCAAGCGGCAAGACGACACTTGCTCGAGGCGATCCTGGCGCGCACCGGCGCCGTCACCCGCCAGGGCACGATCGCGGAGAAGAATACCGTCGGTGACGCCTCGCCCGAGGCGCGCGCCCACCAGATGAGCGTCGAGGTCAATGTCGCCGAGACCGAGTTCATGGGCGACCGGCTGACCTTCATCGATTGTCCCGGTTCGATCGAATTCGCCTTCGAGGCGGATGGCGTGCTCGCCGGCGTCGATCTGGCCGTGGTGGTCGCCGAGGCCGACGAGAAGAAGATCCCGGCGCTGCAGGTGATCCTCAAGAACCTGGAAGACCGCGGCATCCCGCGCATCCTTTTCCTCAACAAGGTGGACAAGGCCGACGCCAGCGTGCGCCAGACGCTGCAGACCCTGCAGCCGGCGAGCGCCGTGCCGCTGGTGCTGCGCCACATCCCGATCTGGCAGAACGACGTGGTCGCCGGCTTCATCGATCTGGCGCTGGAGCGCGCCTTCGTCTACCGCGAGCACGCGCCGAGCGAGATGATCCCGATCGGCGACGACGACAAGGCGCGCGAGGTCGAGGCGCGTTTCCACATGCTGGAGACGCTCGCCGACTACGACGACCAGCTGATGGAGCAATTGCTGGAAGAGATCGAGCCGCCGCGCGACAAGGTCTTCGACGACCTCGTCCAGGAAATGCGCGACGGGCTGATCTGTCCGGTGCTGATCGGCTCGGCCGAGCGCGGCAACGGCGTCGGCCGCCTGCTCAAGGCGATCCGCCACGAGGCGCCCGACGTCGGCGAAACCCGCGAGCGCCGCGGCATCGAGGAGAGCGGCGATGCCGTCGTCCAGGTGCTGAAGACCCTGCACACCACCCATGGCGGCAAGCTGTCGATCGTGCGGGTGCTCGCCGGCACGGTCGGCGACGGCGCCGAACTCATCGGGCCGGACGGCCCGGTCGGCCGCGTCTCCGGGCGTGTTCCGCATCGTCGGACAGCAGACGACCAAGCGCGACGCCGCCGAGGCCGGCGAGACGGTCGGGCTCGGCAAGCTCGACGGCGCCCGCACCGGCACGACGCTCGGCACCGGCAAGGCGGCGCCGGCGCAGATCGTCGATCTGGAAACGCCCGATCCGGTGCTCGGCACCGCGGTCGCGGCGACCGAGCGCAAGGACGACGTCAAGCTGTCGTCGGCGATCGCCAAGATCGCTGGAGGAGGACCCGTCGCTCCGGGTCAGCCATGCCCAGGATACCGGCGAGACGCTGGTCGAGGGGCAGGGCGAGATGCACCTGCGCGTCGCGCTCGAGCGGCTGACCAGCAAATACGGCATCGCCGTGCAGCACCCACGACCCGATGGTGCCCTACAAGGAGACCATCCGCGGCGCGATCAACGTGCGCGGCCGCCACAAGAAGCAGTCCGGCGGCCACGGCCAGTTCGGCGACGTGGTGCTCGACATCAAGCCGCTGCCGCGCGGCAGCGGCTTCCAGTTCGCCGAAACCGATCACCGGCGGCGCCGTGCCGCGCAACTATTTCAGTTCGGTCGAGGAGGGCGTGCGCGAATACCTCAACCGAGGGCCGCTCGGCTTCCACGTGGTCGACGTGTCGGTGACGCTGACCGACGGCTCCTATCACGCGGTCGATTCCTCCGACATGGCGTTCCGCACCGCGGCGCAGATCGGCATGCGCGAGGGCATGCCGCAGTGCAAGCCGGTGCTGCTCGAGCCGATCCTCAAGGTCGAGATCGCCGTGCCGTCGGAGGCGACGCCGCGGGTCAACGGCATCGTCTCGCAGCGGCGCGGCCAGATTCTCGGCTTCGACGCGCGGCCCGGCTGGCCGGGCTGGGACGTGGTCGAGGCGCATGATCCCGCAGGCCGAAATCCGCGACCTGATCGTCGAGTTGCGCTCGGCGACGGCCGGCGTCGGCACGTTCAAGGCGAGCTTCGACCATCTCGCCGAACTCACCGGCCGGCTTGCCGACCAGGTGATCGAGAAGGCGAAAGCGGCATAGGAACCGCGCCCACGCCAAATTGAGTTGATCGACGTCCTCCCGCGACCAAGCTACGGGTCGCGGGGAGAGTTCGATGCATGTGATCCGCAAACGCGGTTGGGAAATCCCGGAACGGCTGGCAACGCCCGAGGCGGTCTGGCTCAATCGCCGGCAGATCATGGCCGGCGGCGCGGCGTTGGTGGCGGGCGTAGCGCTGCCGTCGATCGCTCGCGCGCAGACCGACCGGACCATCGATCTCTATCCGGCGCCGCGCAACAATCGCTATTCCGCCGGCCGCCCGGTGACGCCGGAGGCGATCAACACCGGCTACAACAACTTCTACGAATTCGGCATGCAGAAGGACGTTTCCAGCGCCGCCGAGGCGCTCGAGCCGCGGCCGTGGGAGGTGGCGTTCGACGGCATGGTCGAGAACCGGTTCACGATCGGCATCGACGACCTCGTCCGCAGGATGACGCTGGAGGAGCGGCTCTACCGTCACCGTTGCGTCGAGCCGTGGTCGATGACGGTGCCGTGGACCGGCTTTCCGCTGGCGCGGATGGTGGCCTTCGCCAAGCCGCTCGGCGGCGCGAAATACGTGCGCTTCGAGGCCTTCGACGATTCCGCCATGGCCAGCGGCCAGCGGCAGAGCTGGTATCCGTGGCCCTATGTCGAGGGGCTGACGATGGCCGAAGCCACCAACGAGCTCGCCTTCATGGTCACCGGCGCCTACGGCAAGCCGGTCGCCAAGGTCATGGGCGCGCCGCTTCGTCTGCACGTGCCGTGGAAATACGGCTTCAAGTCGATCAAGTCGATCGTGCGGGTCAGCTTCACCGATGAGCAGCCGCAGACCTTCTGGCGCCAGCTGCGTCCGCGCGACTACGGCTTCTGGGCGAACGTCAATCCGGACGTGCCCAACCCGCGCTGGAGCCAGGCGAGCGAGCGCGACATCGGCAGCGGCGAGACGATCCCGACGCAGATCTACAACGGCTACGGCGAGTACGTCGCCGCGATGTATTCCGGTCTCACCGACGAGCCGCTGTTCATGTGAGCCGGGCGTTTTTCGGCGACGCCCGCCATACAAAAAGCCGGGCCCGAAAGGGCCCGGCAGTTTTTGCCGTGGCGAGTGGCCGCCGGCATACGCTCCAGAAGGGAACAGTTGGCGCCGCAGATGGCCCGCAGGGAGGAAAACGGACGAATCACAACGCCAACGTGTCGAGTTTATGAATATTCGTCCGGCGCCAATACAGATTGGCCGCCCAGCCCTGCTATAATTGTCATCTGTGGCACAGAAAACACAAAGGCGAAAACCGGCCTGTTTTCAATTCAATACGACCAGTTCTGTGCCTTGCTTAGCAGGAAGTCCCGGAAGACGTGGACTCGCGCCGAGTTCTTCAGTTCGGCCGGATAGACGAAATAGGAGGCGAAGCTCGGCACCTGGGTATCGGCGAGAAGCTGCACCAGGCCGGATTCCGGCTCGACCATGTAGTTGGGCAGGACCGCGATGCCGGTGCCGTTCATGACGGCGTTCTTGATGGCGAACATGTTGTTGATCTTGACCACCGGCTCGCGCGGGTTTTCCGACGTGCGCCCGGCGAGTTCCAGCCAGTTGAGGTCGCGCAGATAGGCCGGCACCGGCACGCCGAAGGTGACGATGCGGTGGTCGTCGAGTTCGTCGATCGATTTCGGGTTGCCGAAGCGCTTCAGGTAGGACGGCGAGGCGTAGACGTTCATGTGGACGGTGAACAGCCGGCGCTGGATCAGGTCGGGCTGCACCGGCTGGCGCAGGCGGATGGCGACGTCGGCCTGGCGCATGGCGAGGTCGAGTTCCTGGTCGTCGAGGATCAGGTGCAGGCTGATCGCGGGATAGAGATCGACGAATTCGTGGACGCGCGCCGTCAGCCAGGTCGAGCCGAGGCCGACGGTCGTGGTGATCCTCAGCGTGCCGGACGGCTTCTCGGCGGATTCGGTCAGCCGCGCCGTCGCCGCGTCGAGCTTGATCATGACGTCGCTGGCGGCGCGGAAGAGCTCCTCGCCCTGCTCGGTGAGGATCAGGCCGCGGGCGTGGCGGTGGAACAGGGGAACGCCGAGGTCCTGCTCGAGCGCGCTGACCTGCCGGCTGACCGCCGACTGGCTCATGTTGAGCTTCTCGCCGGCATGGGTGAAGGAGCCCGCCTGCGCCGCGGCGTGGAAGATGCGCAGCTTGTCCCAGTCCATCGTGCCCCCTCGCTGCCTGCGCGCGGCCGCGTCCGCGCCGGCCCTATTCCGCCGCTTCGGCGGGCTCCGCGGCCATTGCCATGAAGCGCTGCGCCTCCAGCGCCGCCATGCAGCCCAGGCCGGCGGCGGTCACCGCCTGGCGGAAGGTGTCGTCGGTGACGTCGCCGGCGGCGAAGACGCCGGGCACGCTGGTCGCGGTCGAATCCGGCGCGGTCCAGACATAGCCGTTCGGCTTCAGCCGCAACTGTCCGCCGAGCAATTCGACCGACGGGGCGTGGCCGATGGCGACGAAGACGCCGTCGGCCTTGAGCTCGGTCGTGGCGCCGGTCTTGACGTTCTTGATGCGCACGCCGGTGACCGCCGGCGGCATGCCGGTGGTGCCGAGCACGTCGTCGACCACCGAGTCCCAGATCACCTCGATCTTGTCGTTGGCGAACAGCCGGTTCTGCAGGATCTTCTCGGCGCGCAGCTCGTCGCGGCGGTGGATCAGCGTCACCTTGGTGGCGAAGTTGGTCAGGAACAGCGCTTCCTCGACGGCGGTGTTGCCGCCGCCGATCACGACCACCTCGCGGTTGCTGGTAGAAGAAGCCGTCGCAGGTGGCGCAGGCCGACACGCCGTAGCCGCGGAACTTCTGCTCCGACGGCAGGTTCAGCCACTTCGCCTCGGCGCCGGTGGCGACGATCAGCGCGTCGCAGGTGTAGATCTCGCCGCAGTCGCCATGCAGGCGGAAGGGGCGGCGCGACAGCTCGACCGAGGTGATGTGGTCGTTGACCAGGCGCGTGCCGACATGCTCGGCCTGGGCCTTCATCTGCTCCATCAGCCAGGGGCCCTGGATGGCGTCGGCGAAGCCCGGGATAGTTCTCGACATCGGTGGTGGTGGTGAGCTGGCCGCCGGCGGTGATGCCGGTGATCAGCACCGGCTCGAGCATGGCGCGCGCGGCATAGATGGCGGCGGTGTAGCCGGCCGGGCCGGAGCCGACGATGATGACCTTGGCGTGCTGGGGTGCCTGTGAAACGGGAGCCATGATGCTCGCCCCTTTGCCCGGAAGGCGCGGCAATCCGCCCTTCGCGGAGTCGTGGTTGTGTGTCGTGTGGAATCTAGGCTCTCCGGCGAGCTATGCAAGATGTGCAGAGGTCGCGCCGGCCGTCGTCCACCGGAACGTCCTCAGCCCGGTGTCTGGCGGCAGGCCGCCGCCATTTCCGCTTCGCCGGGGGGCGCTTCCTGCAGCCGCCGCCAGCGGTCGGCCGTCAGCCGCTCTTCTCCGGCAGGGAGCCAGCCGGGCAGGGTGCGTTTCGGCGCCCGGGCGGCGAGTTCGGCGAGCCGGATGACCCGGCGGTCGGCGAGGATCGCCTCGCGCTTGCGGGCAAAGCGCGGATTGCCGCCGTCATCCACCTCGCGGTTGGCGAAGCCGAGATCGGGCTTGAGGTATTTCAGGTGCCAGTAGGTGAGGTCGGCGAAGACACGTGGCCGGCTGTGGGCGAAGTCCTCGAAGCGACGGTCGTGGGTGAAACGGGTGTCGGGCGTCACCTCGAAGAAGAAATGATCGCCGGCGCCGGCAAGCGGCTCGGCGGCGAGCACGCCGCACCTGCCGGTCGCGTCGCGGGCGAGGTCGATGCCGGAGAAGCAAAGCACACGGTCGAGCCGGCAGTCGGCGCCGCGGATGCGCGCGGTCAGCGCCGCCAGCCGTTCGCCCATCGCCAGGTGGTCGTCGTCGAGCTTCATGGCGACGCGGTGGCGGGTGCGGGTCAGGGCGAAGTTCGACATGTTGACGAAGCTCGCCGGCGAGTCGCGCCGGGCGCGTGTCGGCATGCTCAATGCTGCCCGGCGGAAAGACGCGCGGCACGTAGTGGAAGACGCGGATCCTCTGCTGCCCGAACTCCGCCTGCAGGCGGGCGAGGATGTCGGGCGTGGCGTCGGTGCACTGGTTGTGCACGGCCACCACCTCGTCGACATGGGGCAGGTGCGAGCGGATCGCTGCCTCGAGGAAGGCGGCGCCGTTGCGGATGCGCATGAAAGCGCTGATGCCGGGCGTGCGCCCGGCAACGGCGAGGTCCTCGCGGCGGAAAGCGTAGTCGGTGACCGCTGCGGCGTCGGCCGGCGCGGTCATGGTCCGGCCGTGGCGCGCATCGTCCGCATGGCCGGCGGCGTTCGCCGCCGGTCAGCCGAACTTGACGTCGAGGATTTCGTAGGAGCGGCTGCCGCCGGGCGTCGCCACCTCGACGGTGTCGCCCTTCGTCTTGCCGATCAGGGCGCGGGCGATCGGCGAGGAGATCGAGATCTTGCCGTCCTTCACGTCGGCTTCGACGTCGCCGACGATCTGGTACTTCTTCTTCTCGTCGGTGTCCTCGTCGACAAGCGTGACCACCGCGCCGAACTTGACCGTCTTGCCGGAGAGTTTCGACACGTCGATGATCTCGGCGCGCGAGAGCTGGTCCTCGATTTCGAGGATACGGCCCTCGTTGAGGCCATGCGCCTCCTTGGCGGCATGGTACTCGGCATTCTCGGACAGGTCGCCGTGGCCGCGAGCCTCGGCGATCAGCTGGATGATGCGCGGACGCTCCTCGGCGGTGCGCCGCTTCAGCTCGGATTCCAGCACCGCATGTCCGCCCGCGGTCATCGGAATCTTTTCCATCGCACCTCACACCTTTCCCAAAAACGGCCGGGCATGAACCCGGCGCGCCGAACCAGTTATCAGGCGGAGCGCAACCCTTGCGCACCCGCGTGACCGAAATAACAACCTGCGCCCGTCCGGCCCGTCCCGGGCCCGATGGTCGTTCGGTCAGATCCAGAACTCGCCGGCCCCGGCGGAAACCGCCCAACTGCCCGCTCAGGCCGCCCTATACGAAATAGGATTGCAGCGGGCGGACTTCAAGCGTGCCGGACCGGTAGGCCTCGATCCCGAGCGACACCGCGATCGCACCCGCGATGGTGGTGTAGTACGGAACCTTGTGCAACAAGGCGGCCCGCCGGAGCGACCGGCTGTCGGAGAGAGCCCCCGCGCCTTCGGTTGTATTGAAGACGAGCTGAACCTCCCCGTTCTTGATAGCATCGACGATGTGCGGCCGGCCTTCAAGTACCTTGTTGATCTGCCCGCATTCGATGCCCTGGGCCTTAAGAAAACGCTGCGTTCCGGACGTGGCGATGACCTTGAAGCCAAGGCTTTCCAGCCGTCGTACCGGCTCGACGACCCGTTCCTTGTCGCCGTCGCGCACCGAAACGAACACCGTGCCCGCGGTCGGCACCAGGCTGCCGGCGCCGAGCTGGCTCTTGGCGAAGGCGATGGCGAAGGAGTGGTCGAGGCCCATCACCTCGCCGGTGGAGCGCATCTCCGGCCCGAGCAGGGTGTCGACGTTGGGGAAGCGGGCGAACGGGAAGACCGCCTCCTTGACGGCCACATGGCCGGTCCGGCTGGCGGTCAGGTCGAAGTCGGCCAGCGCCTCGCCGGCCATCACCCGCGCGGCGATCTTGGCGAACGGCAGGCCAATCGTCTTGGCGACGAAGGGCACGGTGCGCGAGGCGCGCGGATTGACCTCGAGCACGTAGATGTCGCCGTCCTTCAGCGCGTACTGCACGTTCATCAGGCCGCGCACCTCGAGCGCCAGCGGCAAGCGCCGCGGTCTCGCGCTCGAGCGCGGCGATGGTCTCCGGCGACAGCGAATAGCGGCGGCAGCGAGCAGGCCGAATCGCCGGAATGGATGCCGGCTTCCTCGATGTGCTCCATGATGCCGGCGATGAACACCTGCTGCCGTCGGCGATGGCGTCGACGTCGATCTCGATGGCGTCCGACAGGTAGCGGTCGAAGAGCAGCGGGTTCTTGCCGAGCACGGTGTTGATCTGCCCGGTCTTGTCGTTCGGGTAGCGCGCCTTGACGTCGGAGGGCACCAGTTCGGGCAGCGTGCCGAGCAGGTAGTTGGAGAGCTGTTCCTCGTCGCGGATGATCTGCATGGCCCGGCCGCCGAGCACGTAGGAGGGCCGCACCACCAGCGGCAGGCCGAGTTCGCCGGCCACCAGCCGCGCCTGCTCGACCGAATAGGCGATGCCGTTCTTGGCCTGCCTGAGGCCGAGCTTGGTGAGCAGCCGGGCGAACCGGTCGCGGTCCTCGGCAAGGTCGATCATGTCGGGCGAGGTGCCGAGGATCGGCACCTTGGCATCTTGCAAGGCCCTGGCGAGCTTCAGCGGGGTCTGCCCGCCGAACTGGACGATGACGCCGGCAAGCGTGCCGTTCGACTGTTCGACGCGCACGATCTCCAGCACGTCCTCCGCCGTCAGCGGCTCGAAGTAGAGCCGGTCGGAGGTGTCGTAGTCGGTCGAAACCGTCTCCGGATTGCAGTTGATCATCACCGATTCGTAGCCGGCGTCGGCGAGCGCGAAGCAGGCATGGCAGCAGCAATAGTCGAACTCGATGCCCTGGCCGATGCGGTTGGGGCCGCCGCCGAGGATGATGACCTTCTTGCGGTCGCTGGGCGCGGCTTCGCTGACGGCCAGGCCGGCGAAGGGCGCTTCGTAGGTCGAATAGAGATAGGCCGTCGGCGAGGCGAACTCGGCCGCGCAGGTGTCGATGCGCTTGTAGCTCGGATGGACGTCGAGCCGCGCGCGCAAGGCCGCCACGTCGGCCTCGGTCTTGCCGGCGAGCGCCGCCAGCCGCGCGTCGGAGAAGCCCGAAGCCTTCAGGCGCCTGAGCGGTCCGGCGGTGTCGGGCAGGCCGCGTGCGCGGACCTGGCTTTCCGATTCCACGATTGCCTGTAACTGCCTGAGAAACCACGGATCGATGTGGCAGACCGCGGCGATCTCCTCGACGCTCATGCCGAGGCGCATGGCCTGGGCGCAGACCAGCAGCCGGTCCGGCGTCGGCCGCCCGAGCGCGGCGCGGATGGCGTTCTTGTCGTCGCCCTGGCCGAGGCCCGCAATCAATACCTCGTCGACGCCGTCGAGACCGGTTTCGAGGCCGCGCAGCGCCTTCTGCAGGCGACTCGGCGAAGGTGCGGCCGATGGCCATGACCTCGCCCACCGATTTCATCGACGTGGTCAGCAGCGGTTCGGCGCCGGGGAACTTCTCGAAGGCGAAGCGCGGCACCTTGGTGACGACGTAGTCGATGGTCGGCTCGAACGATGCCGGCGTGGCGCCGCCGGTGATGTCGTTGTCGAGCTCGTCGAGGGTGTAGCCGACGGCGAGCTTGGCGGCGACCTTGGCGATCGGGAAGCCGGTCGCCTTCGACGCCAGCGCCGAGGAGCGCGACACGCGCGGGTTCATCTCGATGATCACCAGGCGCCCGTCGGCCGGGTTGACCGCGAACTGCACGTTGGAGCCGCCGGTCTCGACGCCGATCTCGCGCAGCACCGCGATGGATGCGTCGCGCATGATCTGGAATTCCTTGTCGGTCAGCGTCAGGGCCGGGGCGACGGTGATCGAGTCGCCGGTGTGGATGCCCATCGGATCGATGTTCTCGATCGAGCAGACGATGATGCAGTTGTCCGCCTTGTCGCGGACGACCTCCATCTCGAACTCCTTCCAGCCGAGCACCGATTCCTCGATCAGCACTTCGGTGGTCGGCGAGGCGTCGAGGCCGCGTTCGACGATGTCGAGAAATTCCTCGCGGTTGTAGGCGATGCCGCCGCCGGTGCCGCCGAGCGTGAAGGACGGCCGGATGATGGCGGGCAGGCCGATGATCTCCATGCGCGCGCAGCGCGTCGACCAGCGAGTGCGCCAGTTCCGAGCGCGGCGTCTCCAGGCCGATCCGCCCCATCGCCTCGCGGAACAGTTCGCGGTCCTCGGCCTTGTCGATGGCTTCCGCCGTGGCGCCGATCATCTCGACGTCGTGCTTCTCGAGCGTGCCCATCCGGCGCAGCGACAGCGCCGTGTTGAGCGCCGTCTGGCCGCCCATGGTCGGCAGCAGCACCAATTTGTCGTCCGGCCGGAGCGTGCGCTCCTGCTCGATGATCTTGGCGACGATCTCCGGCGTGATCGGCTCGACATAGGTGGCGTCGGCCAGCTCCGGGTCGGTCATGATCGTCGCCGGATTGGAATTGACGAGGATGACGCGATAGCCCTCGTCCTTCAGCGCCTTGACGGCCTGGGTGCCGGAATAGTCGAACTCGCAGGCCTGGCCGATGACGATCGGGCCGGCGCCGATGATGAGGATCGAGTCGATGTCGGTGCGCTTCGGCATGGGGCTCGGCTTGGCGAACAAAACCCCGGCGCGGCTGCCGCTCCGGGGCGAATCCAAACGGTTTCAGGCTAGGCGGGGCTTATAGGCCAAAGCGGGCAGGGGCGGAACCCCCGGCCCGCCACCGCATCCCGCCTCAGTCGAAGAAATCGGCGTCGGCTTCCGACAGGTACTTCTTCGCCGCCTCGGGGATGAACTCGACGCCCATGCCGGGGCGGTCGGGCACCGCGATCAGGCCGTCCTTGACCGGCATGCCGTCGAAGCCCTCGGTGATGTCGTACCAGAACGGCTCGAAGCGGGCCGGGTACTCGAAGGCGATGAGGTTGTCGGGAAGCGTCGCGCACACCTGGATGAGGGCGGCGAGGCCGAAGATGCCGTTGGCGGTGCCGTGCGGCGCGATGGCGATGCCGTGCAGGTCGGCGTGTTCGGCGACCCACTTGAGTTCGGCGATGCCGCCGACGTCGCACGGGTCGGGGCCGATGACGTTGACCGCGTGGCTCTCGATCAGCGCCTTGTAGTTCTGCCGGAGGTAGATCTGCTCGCCGGTGTGGATCGGGGTCGCCGTGTGGGGCGTGACCTCGCGATAGACGTCCGGGTTGACGAAAGGCGAGTAGTCGCCGGTGATCATGTCCTCGATCCACAAGAGGTGCAGCGGCTCGACTGCCCGGGCAAAGCGCAGCGCGTCCTGCGGCATGTAGCCGGGGCCGGCGTCGACGGCGAGGCCGTAGGCCTTGCCCAGCGTCTGCTTGGCGGCCGTCACGCAGGCAACCAGATGGTCGAAGCCCTCCTCGCTCATCAGTCCCTTGTGCGGGTAGGGGTAGGGCGCGTCGTGCTGGACCTCGCCATAGAAGAAGTTCGGCACGTCGCGCACCATGGCGGAGTGGAACGAGGTGGGCAGCTTGAACATGGAGAAGCCGCCCTCGAGCGATTTCCCGTATTCGGCCCACTTCACGTAGTCCTCGGGCGTGTGCCCGACGCCGGCCTCATGGTGGTAGAGCGTCCGGTAGGTGCGCACCTGATCGCGCACCTTGCCGCCGAGCAGGCGATAGACCGGCACGCCGGCGGCCTTGCCGGCGATGTCCCACAGCGCCATCTCGATGGCGCTCACCGCCGCGCCCCAGGGCTTGAAGCCGCCGCGCACGCGGATGCGCCGCATGACCCGCTCGACGTTGACCGGGTCCTGGCCGACGATCCACGGCTTGAGCTGCAGCACGATCGGCTGGAGATACGGCTTGGGGGTTTCGATCTGGCCCCAGCCCGTGATGCCCTCGTCGGTCGTGATGCGAATCACGGGTGCGCTGGCGATGACGGCGCATTTGACGTCGGTGATCTTCACGGGCAGTTCCCCCTGTCTTCGTCGTCTGTCGTTCTGACCGCTGGCGAACAAAGCCCCGGCGCGGCACCGCTCCGGGGCTCGGATCCCAGGGTCTTTGAGGCTGGCGGGGGCTTATAGGGCAAAGCCGGGCGAGGCGGAACCCCCGGGAGCGGGCGCCCATCCGGCGATGTCGGCGGCGGCTGCCGCCCGCTGGTGACACCGCCCCTTATTCTTTCGTTAAGCAGCGTTTGGCACATCTGTCGGTCATTCTGCCGTGGAGGGCAGCGTGGCGACGATCACACTCATCGCAGGCGATTTCGGCTCGGACACCAGCGTCGTCGTGGGCGAGGAGGCCTTCTATCTGCCCGATCCGGCGCGGCCGGGGTTGAAGGATCTGGTGCCG
Organism: uncultured Alphaproteobacteria bacterium; assembly: GCA_963822975.1. Classification (GTDB taxonomy): domain Bacteria; phylum Pseudomonadota; class Alphaproteobacteria; order Rhizobiales; family Kaistiaceae; genus CAVSRC01. The sequence goes on along the minus strand of CAWGJV010000026.1, from coordinate 21,662 downwards.
TTCACCGCCGTTGCGTCCGTCGAGCCGGTCTCCGACGATCGCTCCGGGCAGATGAAGCAGGCGGCGAAGCTTGGCCTGCGCGGCCTGACCACGCTCGGCCCGGTTGGCCTTGCGGCAAGCCTGCTGGCGGTGAGCAAGGTCAAGGACATGACCTTCGAGGTGCGCCTCGCCGATGGCCGGCGCTTCACCGCCACGGCCGATGCCGTCACCTATGCCAATCTCCGCGCGGCCACTTCCGGCAGGGGCGCGCCCGCCGAGGACGACGAGGAAGCCGCCGCGCGCGCCGATGAAGTGATTGCCAGATACCTGAGGGAGAGCCGCCAGCCGGCGCCGCACACCACCGCGGCCGCGCCGCCGGAGCCGGCGGATGCGGAAACCGTTGGCCGGCCGGTGTCCATGCCGATCACGGCCGAGGACCGCCTCGATGTCCCGGCCGCTCCTGACCGGCCGGTGTTCGGACGGCGCCGACGCTGACGCACTGTCGCACTTCTGATCGGCTGCCGCAGACCCCATCTGTCATGTGACGCATGACCACGCCGGAGGATCGCTCCGGCCAATGGGGAACGACCAGATGAGCTACTATTTCACCAAGAGCGTGAAATTGCCCTTCGCCGAGGCGATTGAGCGGGTGACGGCGGCGCTCAAGGAGCGCGGCTTCGGCATCCTCACCACCATCGACGTCAAGGCCACCATGAAGGCGAAGCTCGATGTCGATCTCAGCCCCTACACGATTCTCGGCGCCTGCAATCCGCAGTTCGCCTACAAGGCGCTGACCGCCGAGGACAAGATCGGCACCATGCTGCCCTGCAACGTCATCGTGCAGGAGAAGAAGCCCGGCGAGGTCGAGGTCTCGGCGGTCGATCCGGTCGCCTCCATGCAGGCGGTCGAGAACGAGCAGTTGATCCCGATCGCCGGCGAGGTGCGCGAACTCCTGCGGCAGGCCATCGCCGGCCTGTAGGGCCTCTACAGGCTCAGAATCTTGTCGGCGATGGCGTTGCCGAGCTTGGCGTGCGCGTCCGCCTCGAAGTGGACGCCGTCGATCGGGCTTGGCTCGATCACGGTGGCCGCGTCGAGGAAGGGGATGCCGTAGGTCTTCGCCACCCCGGCGAAGAGCGTGCCGAAGCGCTTCGATTTCGCCGCGCCGCCGGCGCGCATCTCCACCTGGTCGCCGACCTCCATCACCACCGGCGGCGCCACCAGAAGCACGTTCGGCGCCGTGCCGCCGGGGCCGTTCGCGGTCGAGGCGCGGATGATAGTCCACCAGCGCGGCGTTCGCCTTGGCGATGTCGCTGGCCGTCATCGAGAAGCGCACCTTGAGGTCGTTGGTGCCGAGCATCAGCACGACAAGGTCGATCGGGCGGTGGGTCTCCAGCGCGATCGGCAGGCCGGTGCGGCCGTTCTTGTGGGCGCCGTCGATCGGGTCGTCGAGCACGGTCGTGCGCCCGCCGAGGCCTTCCTCGACGACGAACCAGTCCTCGCCAAGCCGCTTGCGGACAATGCCTGGCCAGCGTTCGTGCGGGCCGAGGCGCCGGCGGATCATCGGGTCGCCGGTCGGCAGCGACCCGTGCGTGTTGGAATCGCCGTAGCAGAGCAGTGTTTTCATGATGGCCGTTCCCCCGGGGTTCGGCGGCTTATAGGCGGCGGCGCCCGGTCGGTGAAGCCCTCCCGGGTTGTGACGTGTCGGACAAAACCGGGTTAGGATGGGGGTGTCCGGGCCGTCCGGGCCAATAACCAAGGAGGCATGGCATGCTTGGCAATCACCGCGTATTCGCGACCATTCCGGCATCCGATATGGACCGCGCCAAACGCTGGTACGAGGAAAAGCTCGGCCTCAAGCCGACCCAGGAGACTCCGGCTGGCTCGATGTACCTGCTGGGCAGCGGCACCGGTTTCCTGCTCTATCCGACCGAGTTCGCCGGAAAGGCGCCGAACACGCTGATGGGCATTGAATCGAGCGACGTCAAAGCCGACGTTGCCGCGCTCAAGAAGAAGGGCGTCAAGTTCGAGGAATACGACATGCCCGGGCTGAAGACGGTCGATTCGATCGCCATGTTCGGCACGCTGATGGGCGCCTGGTTCAAGGATTCGGAAGGCAATATCCTGTCGCTTGCCAACCCGCCGGAATAGGCGGCCATAGTGCCGCCGCAACCGGCCGGGCATGGTGCTGGAAGACGATAGAGGAACAGGATCATGCGCTGGCAGGGGCGGCGGCAGTCGAGCAACATCGAGGACCGCCGCGGCAACGCCGACGCGGGCGGCTTCGGCGGCGGCCGTCCGCGCATCGGCATGGGTGTGCCGGGCGGCCGGCGCGCCGGCGGCGGCCTCGGCATCGGCGCGGTGCTCGTCATCCTGGCGGTGAGCTGGTTCCTCGGCGTCAATCCGCTGACGCTGCTCGGCGGGCTCGACGACGGCGGCTCGGTCACCACCCAGCAGACCGGCGACATGGGCACGCCGAAGGACGAGGGCGGCCAGTTCGTCGCCACCGTGCTCGCCGATACCGAGGACACCTGGAGCGCGATCTTCGCCAATGGCGGCAGCCATTACGATCTGCCGACGCTGGTGCTGTTCTCGGGCCAGACCGGATCGGCCTGCGGCTTCGCCAGCGCGGCGTCGGGCCCGTTCTATTGTCCGGGCGACCACAAGGTCTACATCGACCTCGCCTTCTATCGTGAACTGCGCGACCGCTTCCATGCGCCCGGCGATTTCGCCCAGGCCTATGTCATCGCCCACGAGGTCGGCCATCACGTCCAGAACCTGCTCGGCATCCTGCCCAAGGTGAACGCCCAGCGGCAGCGGATGAGCGAAGCGGACGCCAACAAGCTCTCGGTGCGCACCGAATTGCAGGCGGATTGCTTCGCCGGCATCTGGGCCCACGAGGCAGAGCAGAAGGGGCTCCTCGAGGTCGGCGATATCGACGAGGCGCTCAACGCGGCGGCGCAGATCGGCGACGACACGCTGCAGAAGCAGGCCAAGGGCTACGTCGTTCCGGAGAGCTTCACCCACGGCAGCGCCGCGCAGCGCAGCCGCTGGTTCAAGCAGGGCTACGCCGCCGGCGATCTCGATTCCTGCGACACCTTCTCGGCGAGCCGCATCTAGCCGGTCGGCGTGCAGGGGGGCATCTGCTGCGCGTTTGACGTGCGTCAACGCCACCCGGCCGAATCCGTGGGAGTGGTGAGCCGCTGGCTGCGATTCCGCGGCCAGGGAGGGCGGTCATGCCGAGCCCGAACGACAATACGCACAGGACCTTCACCGAAGAGATCGAGGTGGCCGGCAACCAGCTGGTCGACTGGGTCAAGCACATTCTGAAGGACGGCAACGTCCGCCAGGTCCGCATCAAGGCGCCGGGCGGTACGATCCTGCTGGAAGCGCCGGTGACGGTCGGGGTGATCGGCGGCGGTGCGCTCGCCCTGGCGGCGCCGTGGCTGGCGATCCTCGGGGCGCTTGCCGCGCTGGTCACGCGGGTGAAGGTCGAGATCGTGCGCGACGGCGATTCGGAAGGCGAGGCGCGGCCTCCGACGCAGGCGGACGAGGGCCGTTCGTCCGACTGAATGCCCGCCCGGCCCGCGTCCCGCGAAGGCGCGTTTTCCGTTCGATCGGGGTAGATTGTCCGCCACAACTTTCTTCGTGGCGGAGGGACCCCGGATGCACAAGGACACGATCGCCGATCTTGCGCGGCAGCTTCTCGATCTCGACGAGGGCGAACTCAAGCCTCGCGAGAAGGCGGTGATCGAGAGGGCGGCCAAGCGGCTCGCCATTTCGCGCAACGTCAATCTCGAGATTCAGCAGGGCAAGACCTTCGGCCAGCGGCTCGCCGACCGGGTGGCCGAGGTCGGTGGCTCGTGGGGCTTCATCATCGGCTTCGGCGCGGTCATCGCGGTGTGGATGTCGGTCAACACCTGGCTGATCGTCATCGGCGCCTTCGACCCTTACCCCTTCATCTTTCTCAACCTGATGTTGTCGCTGCTCGCCGCGGTGCAGGCGCCGGTCATCCTGATGTCGCAGAACCGATCCGCGGCGCGCGACCGTCTGGTCGCCGCCCACGACTACGAGGTGAACCTCAAGGCCGAGATCGAGATCGCCGCGCTGCACGAGAAGCTTGACCAGATCCGCGCCAACGAGCTGGCGTTGCTCTGCCGCGAACTGGCGGCAGGCGTGAAGGCGGCCGCCGCGCCCGGCGCCGCGCCGCCTATCGGGTGATGAAGATGCTCTGCGCGGGCAGACCGCGTCAGCGGACGCTGCTGGGGCGGCCGACCATGCGTTTCACCACGTCGGTGCGGAACCAGAAATGCTGCGCCAGCGCGGCGACGATGTGCAGCAGGATCAGCGGGATCAGCACCTTCTCGGCGAGGCTGTGCGCCACGGCCGGTTGCGGCAGGCCGGCGAACCAGGCGGTGGCGCCGGAAATCGGCATGCCGACGAGGAGCAGGTAGAAGAGCCAGTGGGTCGCCGTGGCGAGCGCCTTCAACAACGGGTGCTCGCCTTCGGGCAGGGCAGGAACGCCGCGGGAAAGGCGCAGCCACAGCCGCCACAGCGCCAGCACGAAGATCAGCAGGCCGACGAGGGCGTGCAGGTTGGCGGTCGGCTGGTTTGCAACGGCGCCGCTCATGCGCTCGCGCCACACGCTCACGATGCCGTCGTGGGTCAGGATCTGGAAGATGACCAAAGCGGCGATGACCCAGTGGAGCACGATCTGGGTTCGCGAATAGGAGACGGAAGTGGCCATCAAATGGTCCTTTGCCTGAGGGAAATTCTGCGCCGGGACTGACTGCCGGCCGATGCAACTTTCATTCCGCCGACGCCGCCTCTTCCGCCTCGGCCAGGCCGGTCGGCTGTCCGTCGAGGCTGACGCGGTTCTTCTGGTGGCGATAGGCGATCAGCTCCGCCTCGCTCTTCGTCTTCGCCCAGTTGTCGAGCGACGGGCGCTCGCGCTTGTAGTCGAACATCGGCACGCCGTAACCGCATGAGGTGACGACCAGGTCGGTCTCCAGCACGACGATCTGCCGCGCGCCCGCCGGTTCCTCGTTGGCGAAGGCATCGGCGAGCAGCCGCTCGTAGTCCGCCGAGCCGCGCGGCAGGACGCGCCCCTTGCCGTGCAGCCTGAGAATCATCGGCGGCCCGTCGAAGGCGCAGAACATGATCGTCATGCGCCCGCCGGCCTTGATATGCGCCGAGGTCTCGTTGCCGCTGCCGGTCCGGTCGAGATAGGCGACCGTGTTGTCGCCCAGCACGCGGAAGGCGTCGGTCGAGCGCGGCGAGACGTTGACCCGCGTGTCGGGCGCGGCGGAAGCGGTGAAGAAGATGTGCTGGCGCGCGATGAAATCGCGGTGCTTGTCGTCGAGGCTCGCGAATTTCGTCGCCATTTGCGTCTGCTCCGTGCTCGGGGACGGGCGGGTGATAGCGGTCGGCAGAACCGTACACAATCCTCAAGCCGCGGCGCGCCTGCGTTTGCTGCCGTTCCACCAGCGCAGGATGCGCAGCGCCCTGAGCGTGTTCCAGCGGCTGCCCTCCCGGCCGGGCTCCATGTTGAAGAACACGTGGCCGGTGTGGGCCTTGCCGACGTGCCAGCGTCCCCTTCTGTCGCGCTGGGAGATGAGCCGCTCGATCAATTCGTCGAGCCGGCGGTCGCGCGGCGCGCCGGCGCGGGCGAAATGGGCCAGCGCCCGCACGTAGTCGTAGAACCAGCGATGCGGATAGCTGATCTCGGCGAAGGCCGGCTTGATGATCGCGCCGGTCTTGTCGGAGCGGAACAGCCGGTGTTCGAGCAGCAGTTCCAGCGCCGCCTTCTCGGCGCGGCGGAGCGCCGGCACGGCGGGGCCGGCGTCGGCCTCGATGTATTCGCGCACGCCGTCGAGCACGTTCAGCGTCGTGTGGAACGACGAGTGATGCGGAAGGGGCTTGCGGTGCTTGCGGCAGTTCCAGCCGCGGTCGGGCATGATCTCGGCGAGGATGTTGGCAACGATCGCCTCGGTGCGTTCGTCGGTGACGCGGAAATAGACCGACAGCGCCAGCAGCATGCCGACGATGCAGCGGTCCATGCCGGCGAGTTTCTTCGCGAAAGCGGCGTCCGGCTCCGCGTCCGAGCATGCCGTCGACGAGGACGCGCGTGCCGCGTTGCGCCGCGGCGCAGTCCGGCGGGATGCCGATGTCGCGGAGTTGCATCAGCGTGTAGGTCGAGGAGGTCCATTTCGGGGCGTAGAGCCCGCGGCCCCAGCGGCCGTTGTCCTGCTGCTCGGCCAGCAGGCGCGCGCCCCAGCCTTCGCTCAGCGTGCGTTTACGCTCGGCCTGCCAGACGGCAGGTGGAGGCGTCGAGCAGGTCGCGCTGGGTCTGCCAGCGGATCGCCGGGTCGCCCGCCAGCAGCCAGTCGATCGCCGCATCGCGATGGCTTGCGACGGCGTCGCCTCGGCCTAGCCCCGCTTCGCCTCCATCATCCCGACGAACCGCTCGAAGAGGTAGCGCGAGTCGCGCGGGCCGGGGGAGGCCTCCGGGTGGTACTGCACGGAGAAGACCGGCCGGTCCTTCAGCCGCAGCCCGCAGTTCGAGCCGTCGAACAGCGAAACGTGAGTCTCCTCAACGCCGTCGGGCAGCGATTTCGCGTCGACCGCGAAGCCGTGGTTCATCGAGGTGATCTCGACCTTGCCGGTGGTCAGGTCCTTGACCGGGTGGTTGGCGCCGTGGTGGCCCTGATGCATCTTCAGCGTCTTGCCGCCGAGCGCGATGCCGAGCATCTGGTGGCCGAGGCAGATGCCGAAGGTCGGCGTGCCGGACTCGATGACGCCCTTGATCGCCGGCACGGCGTATGCGCCGGTCGCCGCCGGGTCGCCGGGGCCGTTCGACAGGAAGACGCCGTCGGGCTTGTGGGCGAGGATGTCTTGCGCCGTCGCCGTGGCGGGAAGCACGGTCACGCGGCAGCCGTGGTCGGCGAGCAGCCGGAGGATGTTGCGCTTGATGCCGTAGTCGACGGCGACGACGTGATGTTCGGCGTCTTCGAGCCGGCCGTAGCCCTTGTCCCAGACCCACGAGGTCTCGTCCCAGCTATAGGTCTGGCCGGTGGTGACGTCCTTCGCCAGGTCCATGCCGACGAGTCCCGGCCAGGCCTTGCGCCTCGCGGACGAGCGCCGCCCGGTCGAAGCTGCCGCCGCGATCGTGGACGATGACCGCGTTGGGCGCGCCCTCGACGCGGATGAGGCCGGTCAGCGCGCGCGTGTCGATGCCGGCCAGGCCGATGATGCCGCGCGCCTTCAGCCAGGCGTCGAGGCCGCGGGTGGCGCGATAGTTCGACGGGTCGGTGATGTCGGTCTTCAGCACGCAGCCGCGCACGCCCGAGGCGGCGGCCATGTTGACCGTCTCGATGTCCTCGTCGTTGACGCCGACATTGCCGATGTGGGGGAAGGTGAAGGTGATGATCTGGCCGGCATAGGAGGGATCGGTGAGGATCTCCTGGTAGCCGGTCATGGCGGTGTTGAAGCAGACCTCGCCGGCGGCCATGCCTTCGGCGCCGATGCCGTGGCCCTCGATCACCGTGCCGTCGGCGAGCACGAGGAGGGCGGTCGGCTCGGCTTCCGGCCACGCGCTATGGGTCTGGATGTCGCTCATGGCCATCCGCATAGCGGCAAGCTTGAGCGGGATCAATCGTGGCGGTCATGGCTTGTGGTACAGGTGCTGCCAGTCCGGTATGGCTGGGCTGCGAGCGACGCATGGTCGCCTTGATTTTGAATTCGGCTTGCGGCCATATAGCGGCCGCTTCGTGGCGAACCATGAGCAAACAGCGCGCCGACCGGGCGCGAATCACGACCAGCGGGCGAGATGCCCGTTAATGGATGGACAAAGCAAAAGTCCTTGATAATCAAGAGCTTACAAGGATAACAAAGGTTTTGCACGTCGATTCCGGCGGGTTTATCCTGTCGTCGGCGCGGCAATGGGGACCAGACATGCGAGACGAGATCAGCGCGGCTCTCAAAGAGGCGATGCGCGCCCAGGACAAACGGCGCACCTCCACGCTCCGCCTCATGGCGGCCGCGATCAAGGACCGGGAAATCGCGGCGCGAACCGCCGGCCGCGACCCGATCCAGGATGCCGACGTCACCGAAATCCTCATGAAGATGATCAAGCAGCGGCTCGAATCCGCGCGCCTCTACGAGGAGGGCAACCGCCTCGACCTCGCCGAGCAGGAGCGCGAGGAAATCGCCATCATCCGCTCGTTCCTGCCCGAACAGATGGACGAGGACCAGGTGCGCTCGGTGTGCGCCGAGACGGTCAAGGCCGACCGGCGCGGCGGGCCTGCGCGACATGGGCAAGTGCATGCAGGCGCTCAAGCAGCGCTATGCCGGCCGCATGGACTTCGGCAAGGCGAGCACGGTGGTCAAGACGCTGCTCACCTGAGCGCCCGTCGTCACCGGTTCCGACGCCACCCAAACGCCACCGCAGTTCGGCGCTGCGCCGCTACCATCGGCAGCGGTTGATTAGGCGTCTCACCCGCAGGCTGCGGGTGCTTCATGCCGAATCACTCTAGTATGTTTTGACAAGGGGGGCGGGACCTTGAAAGGAACCGCCGCATGGGAAGAGTTGTACGTCACACTCGACGTGATGCGCCGGTTGCGGCCCACATCGATCTGGAACTGGTTGTCAACGAGCTTGCCGCCGAACAGGCCGCGACGCGCATCGTGGTCCAGAGTCTCCTGCTGCGATTGTTTGCGGTGCGTCCGCAGGCGGCGGAGGCCGCCCTCGGCGAGCTCCGCGATCATGTCCTCAAGTCCATCGACGCGATCCCGGTGGCGCCGGACGACCAGGCCGGCGGCACACGCTGGAAAGGCATCGTCAGGACCCGCGCTTCCGACCTGCTCGGCGAAATCGCCGACACGCTGGGATCGCCGGCGGGCAAGCGGCGCCCGACCAACTGAAGGCCCGCCGTCGCGCTACCCATCGAGCTCGGGATAGTGCCGGAAGATGCCGTCCTCGTTGAAATCCTGACGGCGGTCGCTGGCGAGATAGTCCCTGATGCGCGGCCGCGCGACGATGCGTTCCGATAGCGCCACGAGTTTCGGCGCGTCGGGCAGCGCCTTCGCCATCGCCCTGGGGAAAGCGTATTTCAGCCCCTCGACCGCGTGCCAGACCGACAGATCGGCGTAGGAGAGCCGCGCGCCGACGAGATAGCGGTCGCCCTTCGGATTCTTGTCCAGGATCGTCTCGAACCAGCCGAGGAAGCGCGGGATGCGGCTTTCGCGGAACAGTTTCGCCCGCCGTTTCGATTCCGGCTTCTGGTCCTCGTAATAGAAATCGCCGCCGAGCGGGTGGTGGGTGTCGTGCGCCTCGACCACCAGGTCGGTGACGGTGAGCTGGATCTGGTGCGTCCACAAACGCGCCGCCTCCGCCTTCGGCGCCAGGCCCAGCCGGCCGCCGAGATAAAGCAGGATGTTCGCGGTCTGGCCGATGACCAGCTTGCCGTGACGCAGGAAGGGCGGCGCGAAGGACGGCGTGTCGGTGCCCTTGCCGTCCCACAGCCGCATCATCGCGCCGCTGCCGCCGGCGCGCGCCGCGTCGACATAGTCGGCGCCGGCTTCCTCCAGCGCCAGGCGGACGAATTCGCCGCGGCCGGGAATGCCGGGCCAGTAGAAGAGCTCGTAGGTCATGGTGAGTCCGTTGCGCGTGTCACTTGTCGAGGCCGGGCAGGTAGGGGTCGGCGTAGCGCCGGCGCGCCTCTTCGCCGACCTGGCAGTCGACCGGCGCCGCGGCGCTGACCGGGACCACCGCCGCCGGCGGCGGGCGCGCGGCGACCTCGCGCAGCAGCTTGCGCCGGATGGCGACGGCGAACTCGCCGACGCTGACGACCGGCAGCACGAAGGCGCCCGCGCCGCCGATCACGCAGTCGGCGTAGTAGTCGTCCATGGCCGGGAAGATCGGCGACGGACTGATCAGGATCGGCAGGCCGTTGACGACGATGCCCTGCCGCACGACCTCATCGCGCGCCTCGGTCACCGGCGGGCCGTAGTTGTTGGGGCCGTCGCCGGAAATGTCGATCACCTTGCGGTCGCCGTCGAAGGGGGCGGAGCGGATGAGCCCGGCGCTGAAGGCGAGCGCCGCCGAGATCGAGGTGCCGCGCTCGGTGGAGAAGGGCTGCCGCGTCGAGCGCTTCGGCGAAGGCGTTGGCGCTGGCGGCGCCGTCGATCAGCCGCCACGGCACCACCACCTTCTGCTGCCCGGCGCCCGACCACTCCACATAGGTGAGGGCGATCCGCCCAATGCCGTCGGCGCGCACCGTGCGGATGAAGTCGCGATCGCGGATGGTCTCCACGTAGCCGGCGCGCTGGAGCAGGAACTCGTCGCGCTCCATCGACGCCGAGACGTCGACGGCGATCACCAGCACGACGTCGACGGGAACGGCCTCGGCGCGACCGGCGACGGGCGTCAGGCCACCGGCGAGCGCCACGGCGGCAATCGTCCAGGATGCGCGGGTTCCTGCCATCCCTGCCCCCCGGCGGCCATTCCGGGCCGCCCCTCGTGCGATTGATGATAGTACAGCGGGGCCGGTCCGGGGCATTCTCGTTCAGGTAGTATCGTCCAATTCGCCGGGGGCAGGCGTCGGGCCGCCCCAGTCTTGTCCGCGTTGTGCCATTGAAACTCCGCAATGCCCTGTTTGGTTCCCTCTCGAAGGGGCATGAAACATGAGATTTCCGGTGCGCGATCCTCGTCACGCTGATACGGCGGCCGACGATTCGGGGCCTGTCGTCACCTATTCGCGGCTTTCGCCCGAGTTGCGGCCGCCGCGCGCCGCCCCGCGCGCCGCGGCGCGGCGGATGGGCGAACGCGTCGAGCCGGTCTTCGACGCCGAGGAGGTTCCCTACTACCGGGGCGAGCTGCGCGCCGAGCGCTACGATCGCGCCGGCGGCCACGAGCGCTACGACGATATCGAGGCCGACGACTTCGTCGACGAGCCGCGCCGCCGTCCGCGCCGCCGTGGCGGCCGCGGCGTGGTGCTCTTCGGCGCCATCGCGCTGGCCGCGGGCATGACGCTGCTCGCCTATGCCTATGGCGTCGCCACCCATGTCGGCGCGCCGGAAGATGTCGCCACTGCGCCGGCTGACACCGGCACGGCGCTGACGCCGGGCACGCCGGTCCCCGTCGATGACGGGCTGCTCGCCGGAGATTCGGTCCGGCGGATCGGCTCCGCCAACAGCGCCTTCACCGCCGATCCGCGTTCGACGATGAAACCGGATTCCGACGCGACCACCGCCTCGCTGCCGCCGAAGGAGTCCGCGGCGCCGGTCGCGGCCGAGCCGCCGGCCCCGCGCGCCCGGCCGGAGAAAGCCGCCGCGCCGCCCGAAAGCAGCGCGCCTGTCGCGGCGCAGCCGGCGCTGCCCGCGCCGGTGCCGGCGACTGCCGTGCCGCCGAAGACCGCCACAGCGACACCCGACAAGCCGGCGGCGAACGGCGGCTCCGACAACCTCCTCGACAACATCCAGAACCTGCTCAAGCGTGACGCGCCGGCGGCGGGCGCGACCGATCAGGGCCTTGCCGCTCCGGGCGATCCGGCGCCGCTCGGCCAGCTTGCCGACGCGCCGCCGCTGCCGGCGCCGGGCCTCGACGCCAACGGCCAGCCGCTCGACCTGAACGCGCCGCCGGCCGATCTCGGCGCGCAGCCGCGCCGTCTGCTGCTGCCGCCGGCCGACATCCCCAACGCCCCGCCGTCGTCGGGCAGCGGGCTCTAGCAGGCAGCACCCGCGCGCTTTGTCGTGTCATGCCCGGCCTTCTTGCCGGGCATTCCGGTCAGCCGGTGAGCAGCGCGTCCCCGCCGGCGACGATCCGCCCCTGATGATCGATGGCAACGGCGTAGGCCTGCTCGCCGATGCTGGAGCGGAAGTCGGTGAGCACCTTGCCGTCGCCGTCGAAGCTGGGGTCGAGATTGCCGTCCTCGGTGTAGCGCGCCAGAGCGAATTGTCCGTCGGCGGAGCCGGCGACGACGATGCGGCCCAGGCGGTCGAGGGCCAGCGCGTATATGTGCTCCTCCGGGGTCGAGCGAAAATCGGTGATGACCTTGCCGTCGTGGTGGAAGCTCGGGTCCAGGCCGCCGTCGTTGAGGTAGCGCGCCAGCGCGAACTTGTCGTCGGCGGCTCCGCCGACCACGATCCTTCCCGCACGATCGATCGCCAGCGCGTCGATCCGCTCGTTCTCGGTGGAGTGGAAGTCGGTGAGGACCTTGCCGTCGCCGCCGAAGGTCGTGTCGAGCTCGCCGCGGTCCGTGTAGCGCGCGAGCGCGAACTGTCTGCCCGAGACGCCCGGGCTGCGCTCGACCTCGGCCCATCCGCCGAGGACGATCCGCCCGCCATGGTCGATGGCGAGCGCCCGCCCGACCTCGTTTCGCGCGGAGCGGAAGTTGGTGAGCACCTTGCCGTCGTGATGGAAGCTGGTGTCCAGGCTGCCGTCCACGCGATAGCGGGCGAGGGCGAAATAGTCGCCATCCGTGCCGGCGGTGCCGCCGACGATAATCCGCCCCGCCCGGTCGATTGCGATGGCGCTGGCGCGTTCATGTTCCGTGGAGCGGAAGTCGGTGAGCACCTTGCCGTCGCGGTCGAAGCTGGCATCGAGCGTTCCGTCGGGGAGATAGCGGGCAAGCGCCATATAGCCGTCGGCCCGGCCGGCCAGGACGATCCGGTTGTGATTGTCCATGCGGACGGCGAAGACAAACTCCTCCGCGCTGGATCGGAAATCGGTGACGACCGTGCCGCCGCTGCCGAAGCCGGGATCCAGGTTGCCGTCCTCGGTGTAGCGGGCCAGAGCGAAGTGGCTGACATTTTCCGGGCGGGTCAGGACATTGACGCTGCCGCCGGCCACGATCCCGTCGTCGTTGTCGATGGCGAGGCCGGCGACATATTCGTAACCCGGTTCCGCAAAGTCGGTGATGACCTTGCCGTCGTGATGGAAGCTCGTGTCGAGGCTTCCGTTGTCGTGATATCGCGCCAGGGCAAAGACCATTTCCACAGGCCTCCTCTGTGCATGCGGACGTTCGTTTCGGGGGATCGCCCGCGGTTTCGACCGTCCGGACTCTGCTGCCACAGCCACGCAGTCGATGCGTTGACCTGGATCAGAGTGTCGAATTGGAGCGGAGTGGTTTCAGGAATCTGCCGCGCCCGCGCTCACCCCGCCTTGCTCAGCGCGCCGCCGAGCGACTGGATGAAGGCATCGCTCGACAGCGTCGCGCCGGAGATGATGTCGACATTGGCGCTTTGCGCCGCGATCACCTCGTTGCGCAGCATCGGCAGCGCCTGCCGGTTGATGGCGATCGAGGTGCTGCGGTCGTTGGGATATTGCAGCACGCGGATCCCGGAGAGGCGGCCGCTCTTGACGACCGCCTGAATCTGCATGGTGCCGTAATAGGCGTTCGTGACCGGGCCGGTATAGGTGCCGTCGGCGTACGACCCCGGCGTGCCGCGCGCCGCCGCCACGGCCGTCGGCGTCTGCCGGCCCGACTGGCTCCAGGCGTACGCGCCGGCGGCAGCAAGCAGAAACAACAGGACGGCGGCCTTCTTCGACATGGGACGTGCCTTCCGGTGAACTGAACCTCGGCCGCATTGTCTCAAGGCGTGGTTGTCAGCAAGCTGTCAGCCGCCATTACAAATCGTTCATATGAATGGGCTTTTCCGGGCGGCGCAGGATCGGCAGGAGGGGTGAGGGCAGGGCGCCTGCGTCAGGCCCGCGTCTTCTTGCGCTGCTCGACGAAGGAGCGCAGCACAGCGTTCATCCGCCGCTGGTAGCCAGCGCCGTCGCGCCTGAAAAAGTCGAGCACGTCCTCGTCCACGCGGATCGAGATCGCCTTCTTCTTCGGCGGCACACCAGCACCGCCTGCGACCAGTCGATGTCGACCGGCACCGCGTCCGGATCGTCGCGCACTATCTCGGCGATTTCCGCGTCAGTCAGCCGGTCGACCCGAGCCCAGTCAGTCTTGCCCTTTGGGCGCTCGTCCCGCGAGACGAGCGTGATATCGGCGTCTTTCGTCCCGCCGCGCGCGTCGCGCGGATATGGTGTGGCAGACTTCGCCTTCGACCGTGCAGGCGAGCGCGACTTCGCGCCCTTCGACGATCCCGATGACCTGATACCTGATTTCGCCATGGCGATCGAAAGCAACGCGCTAGCACTGTTGTTGGCGATGCCTCTTGTGCGAGTTGTATATAAAATACTATTGGTGGACGTCTCTCCAGCGGTGTTGTCGCTCTGGAAGCAAACTGACGAACGCCGTAGCACGTCCCGAGCAATGCTAGGCATGCATAGCCAAGAGTGAGTTCGATCTCTTCTTCGTGTGGTGGCGGAGCCACCTTCAAGCCTCGAAGTCGGCATATGAAGTATCGCCACGCTTCTTGACATATCAATTCAGCGCGCTGAGAGACGGATGTGCGGAGTCTGCCGAAGAGTTCGCTGTACAACACATATGCGTCTCCGCCGGGAGCCTCTTTCGCAACTTCTTTCGGATTGAGGTACTTTGCGTTTGGATACAGTTTGCGATGCTCAGAGAGCCATTCGCCCAATTTCCTCTCGGTCTCCTCGTCCAGTCCACTGCGAGTTGTCTTGCCATCAAAGAGCGCTTGTCCTCGTGCCTCTCTGCTCTTTATCTCATCGTGCAGCATCTTTTGGGCAAACTCATCTCCTTTCCGGATAAGCCCTTCCACCCAGAAGGAATTTTCAAAACAACATCGTGCTAGGATTGCGAGCTTCAACAACCATCCCCCTTTCGCATAGCGTCATCGCGCCTTTGAAGTTTGAGGCGGTGCGCGCAAGTAACGTGACTGCGATGACGTTTGTATCAAAGGCGTGTTTTGCCAGTGATTTCCACCACTGCCTCGGCCAGAATATTGTATGCGAGTGTCGACTAGGTCGATGCCTAGCGGCCGCCAGTCATTTCGGCGCATCGTGGATGTGTCTCTTTGAACAACCATGTGAGGTGCAGCGTTTGGCACTTTCCATAATACGCCAGCTTGGCTGCATTTCATGCGTCGGTATTTTGACGGCATCTAGTCTGTCCCCCCCTGTGGATAACTAGGACAACGCCGCCCCAGGCTACCCTCCGCGCCTCTGGCGCCCGCGACATCTCCGCCCTCGTTCCGCCATGGGCTATGGTCACGCACCGCCGCGGCCAGAACGAATCACCTCGACCCCATGCGCTTCCCCGATTCCTTCCTCGACGAAATCCGCGCGCGCCTGCCGGCCTCGGCGGTCGTCGGCCGGCGCGTGAAGCTCAAGAAGCAGGGCCGGGAATTCGCCGGCCTGTCGCCCTTCAACGCCGAGAAGACGCCGTCCTTCTTCGTCAACGACGCCAAGGGCAAGTGGTTCGATTTCTCGGCCGGCAAGAACGGCGACATCTTCACCTTCCTCATGGAGACCGAGGGGCTCTCCTTCCCCGAGGCGGTCGAGCGGCTGGCCGGCGAGGCCGGCGTGCCGATGCCGGCGCGCGACCTCCGCGAGGAGCAGCGCGAGAAGGAGCGCGCCACGCTCCACGACGTCATGGAACTCGCCACGCAGTTCTTCGAGGCAGCGTTGCAGAGCCGGGCCGGCGCCGCGGCGCGCGGCTATCTCAACGGCCGCGACATCGGGCCCGACCTCCAGCGCCGCTTCCGCATCGGCTACGCGCCGCCGGACCGCGCCGCGCTCAAGGAGCATCTCGCCGGCAAGGGCATTCCGCAGGACCAGATGATCGCCGCCGGCCTGCTGGTCTCCGGCGACGACATCCCGGTCTCCTTCGATCGCTTCCGCGATCGCGTCATCTTCCCGATCACCGATTTCCGCGGCCGCATCGTCGCCTTCGGCGGGCGGGCGCTCTCCGCCGACGTGCCGGCGAAATACCTGAACTCGCCGGAGACCGAGCTCTTCCACAAGGGCTCGCTGCTCTACAACGGCGCCGATGCCCGCCACGCCGCCCACGACGCCGGCACGGTCATCGCGGTCGAGGGCTATGTCGACGTCATCCGCATGGTGGCGGCCGGCTTCGCCCACACCGTCGCGCCGCTCGGCACCGCGCTCACCGAGCGCCAGCTGCAGATCCTGTGGCGCATGGCCGACGAGCCGATCCTCTGCTTCGACGGCGACAAGGCCGGCATGCGCGCCGCCCACCGCGCCGCCGATCTGGCGCTGCCGCTGCTGCAGCCGGGCAAGAGCCTGCGCTTCGCGCTGCTGCCGCCGGGGCAGGACCCCGACGACCTCATCCGCGCCGCCGGTGCGCGACGCCATGCAGGCGATCATCGCCGCCGCCCGGCCGCTGGTCGAGCTGGTGTGGAGCCGCGAGACCGATGCCGGCGTCTTCGACACGCCGGAGCGCCGCGCCGCGCTGGAGGCGCGCCTCCGCGAGATCGCCCGCACCATCGCCGACGAGAGCGTGCGCCGCCACTACGTCCAGGCCTTCGCCGAGCGCATCGCCGCCTTCTTCCCGGCCGCCGAGCCGCCGCAGCGCGAATGGCGCGGCGGCCGAACGCCGGGGCGAGCGCAGCGGGCCCTTCGCCCGCCGTGCCGCAGCCGGGGGCGGTCGCGGCCGATCCCGGTCTCCGATCGCCTGCGCCGCAGCCAGATGCTCGCCGGCCGCGCGACGCTTCCGCTTCCGCGAGGTCGTGCTGGTGATGACCATGGTCAACCACCCGGCGCTGCTCGCCCGCCACCTCGACGATTTCGCCCATCTCGAATTCAGCCACGGCGACCTCGACCGGCTGCGCGCGGCGGTCCTGGAAATCGTCGCCCACGGCGAGGTCGATGGCGACGCCGCGGCGCTCCGCCAGGCGCTCGCCGACCGCGGCCTCGGCGGGCTGGTCGACCGGCTTGACGGCCAGATCGCCGGCATGGGCTACTGGCCGGCGACGGCGGCCGCCGACGACCGCGACGCCGAGGACGGCTGGCTGCAGGCCTTGACCTTGCACCGGCGCAAGCGGACGTTACATAGGGAACTCAAGGAAGCCGAGGCGGCGCTGGCGAACGAGCCCAGCGACGCAAATTTGGCGCGTCTGGTCGATATCCAGAACCAGCTGGCGAACAGCGAGGGGACCGAAGCTTTGATCGAGGGGTTCGGAGCGTCCTCGGGCCGTCAGGCGAGGGTCTTCTGAACACGGGTTTTGTTTGGCGATCGGGTGTTGCCCGGAACGGTTAAGCGTGGCTTAAGGCGGGATAATTAGGGTGCGGCGCCCACGGGCGTCCGGCCGGGGAACGGGCCCGGCAAACCGATTTGGGCAGGGTTTCGAGGGTTTCAGGGCGCGCGGGTGACGGCGGCAGGGCCGGCGCGCAGCGCTCCAGCGGAGAAATGTATGGCGACCAAGGTTCAGGAAAACGAAGAAGCGCGGAAGCGACGACCGAGGCCGCCGACGGCCCGCTGCTCGATCTGTCCGACGCCGCCGTCAAGAAGATGATCAAGACCGCCAAGAAGCGCGGCTATGTCACCATCGACGAACTGAACGAGGTGCTGCCCTCCGACATCACCTCGCCCGAGCAGATCGAGGACATCATGGCGATGCTCAACGAGATGGGCATCAACGTCATCGAGACCGACGAGGCCGAGGAAGCCGACGACTGCGAGGACGAGGAGAAGGAGGAGGGGACCGAGGTCGCCGAGCGCCCGACCACCGCCGTCGCCACCAAGGCCGCCAAGGAGCCGACCGACCGCACCGACGATCCGGTGCGCATGTATCTGCGCGAGATGGGCTCGGTCGAGCTGCTGTCGCGCGAGGGCGAGATCGCCATCGCCAAGCGCATCGAGGCCGGCCGCGAGACCATGATCGCGGGCCTCTGCGAATTCCCGCTCACCTTCCAGGCGATCATCATCTGGCGCGACGAGCTGGACGAGGGCAAGATCCTGCTGCGCGACATCATCGACCTCGAGGCCACCTATGCCGGCCCCGACGCCAAGAACGCGCCGATCCAGGTGCACGGGCCGCCCGGTCCCGACGGCCGCCCGACGCCGATCCCGCAGCCCGGCCAGCCGGCCAAGGCCAACGGCGCCGCCAAGACCACCGCGCCGCCGCTGGCGCCGAAATCCGGCGACGAGGACGAGGACGACGAGGTCGCGCGCGAGCGCGCCCGCATCGCCCAGGAGGAGGAGGACGACGACGATTTCGAGAACGCCATCTCGCTCGCCGCGATGGAGGCCGAGCTCAAGCCGGCCGTGGTCGCCACCTTCGACCAGGTCGCCGACCTCTACAAGAAGCTCCGCCGCCTGCAGGACCAGGACGTCGAGAACAAGCTGAAGAACGCCACGCTCTCGCCGTCCCAGGAGCGCCGCTACAAGAAGCTCACCGAGGAGCTGGTCACCGCGGTCAAGTCGCTGTCGCTCAACCAGCACCGCATCGATTCGCTGGTCGAGCAGCTTTACGACATCAACAAGCGCCTGATCGGCTACGAGGGCCGCCTGCTGCGCCTCGCCGAATCCCACCGCGTCAAGCGCGAGGACTTCCTCAAGGAGTATCAGGGCAACGAGCTCGACCCCAACTGGATCCGCCGCATCTCCAACCTGTCCGCCAAGGGCTGGAAGGAGTTCGTCGCCAAGGAGAAGGACCGGATCAAGGAGCTCCGCAAGGAGATCCAGGCGCTGGCCACCGAGACCGGGCCTGGAGATCACCGAGTTCCGCCGCATCGTCCACATGGTGCAGAAGGGCGAGCGCGAGGCGCGCCAGGCCAAGAAGGAGATGGTCGAGGCCAACCTGCGCCTGGTCATCTCGATCGCCAAGAAATACACCAACCGCGGCCTGCAGTTCCTCGATCTCATCCAGGAAGGCAACATCGGCCTGATGAAGGCGGTCGACAAGTTCGAGTACCGCCGCGGCTACAAGTTCTCCACCTACGCCACCTGGTGGATCCGGCAGGCGATCACCCGCTCCATCGCCGATCAGGCGCGCACCATCCGCATCCCGGTGCACATGATCGAGACGATCAACAAGATCGTGCGCACCTCGCGCCAGATGCTGCACGAGATCGGCCGCGAGCCGACGCCGGAGGAGCTGGCCGAGAAGCTCGCCATGCCGCTGGAAAAGGTGCGCAAGGTGCTCAAGATCGCCAAGGAGCCGATCAGCCTGGAGACGCCGATCGGCGACGAGGAGGATTCCCACCTCGGCGATTTCATCGAGGACAAGAACGCCATCCTGCCGATCGACGCGGCGATCCAGTCGAACCTGCGCGAGACGACGACGCGCGTGCTCGCCTCGCTCACCCCGCGCGAGGAGCGCGTGCTCAGGATGCGCTTCGGCATCGGCATGAACACCGACCACACGCTGGAAGAGGTCGGCCAGCAGTTCTCGGTCACCCGCGAACGCATCCGCCAGATCGAGGCCAAGGCGCTGCGCAAGCTCAAGCATCCGTCGCGAGGTCCGGAAGCTGCGCTCGTTCCTGGATAATTAGCCGAAGCGCTCCGGCATTGCCGGAGCGCGAAGCCCCCCGACTTGATCGGGGGGACCCGAGCAGGAGCCGGAAGCTACGCTCGTTCCTCGATAACTGACGCGGGCTCGCAAAGAGCACATCACTTCGTCATGGCCGGGCTTGTCCCGGCCATCCACGTCTTTGCTTCCCGTCGGCGCTGTATTCGTGGATCACCGGGACAAGCCCGGTGATGACGAATTGTCGTGGCCGCTTGCTCGGTCAACCTCCCCCTTGAGGGGAGGTCGAAATCGCGAAACGCGATTTCGGGAGGGGGTTCGCGCCGAAGGCGCGAGATCGTAGGGTGGGTTAGCCGAAGGCGTAACCCACCACTTCGTCCCAGCCAACAAACGGGCCTGCGGTCCCCGCGAAGGCGGGGACCCAGTAATCGCCGACGCTGGCGATTCAACCTCCAACGCTTGCGATTACTGGATGCCCGCCTTCGCGGGCACCGACCTCGTGTTTCTTTGACCGCGCCACGAGTCCGTCAGCCTCCCCCTTGAGGGGAGGCCGAGATCGCGGAACGCGATTTCGGGAGGGGTAGAGCGCTCCCTTGGTAAGGGAGTGCTCGCGCCACAGGCGCGAGATCGTAGGGTGGGTTAGCCGAAGGCGTAACCCACCACTTCGTCCCGGCAACAAACGGGCCTGCGGTCCCCGCGAAGGCGGGGACCCAGTAATCGCCGACGCTGGCGATTTAATCTCCAACGCTTGCGATTACTGGATGCCCGCTCGGAGGCGGGCATGACAGAGCAGAGGCTTTCGATTCCAGCGCGAGTCACCTAACCGCCAAGGGAACTTTGCCCGCCTGTCCTCGTCGGAGATGGTTTGTCCGTCTACAAACTCTTGTGAGTTGTTGTGCCGACACGTAAAAAGAGTGTTGTTCAAGGAGCTCTGGGCCAGGGCTGGACGCCACAATGGAAGAGAAACCTCTAGTTGGCGAATTGAGCCGACGCGATATCGATCCGCTTGTCGTCCAATTTGAATCGGCGATACAGGCGGGAGCTAGTGAGCAACATTTGGCAAACGCCCGCTCGGCTTTGCGCAAATTTCTGCTATTGCAAGCCCAATTGTTCGATGGAGGAAGCATCGGTGACGCGGTCGCTGTTCTTGCGTTGAACGCTCGCAAAAACCAAGCAGCTGCGGCTATTTTGCTGCGTGCTATCGCAATACCGGGTGTTATTCCTCCTGCTAATGAGGCAAACGACCTTGATCGGAATATCGTTCTATTGGCCGAAACCGCGCTTCCAGCCCTCTGCAGCTACTTGAAATTGGCCGAGAAAAGGCAGACGTATCAGAAATACGCATTGCTACTTGATGCCCACGATCAAGCCATAAGAATATTGCAACCACTCGTCGATTCTGCTTCCGATTATTCATCATTTATTGCGCAGCGACAGCCGATTCTTCAATGCCTGCATAGCAGCTATATTAGGTCATATTGCGCCCCGTTCGGTCTTTCCGAATACCGCCGCTACGTTAATCTTGTTTTTGAGCGGTTTCGCAAATTTGATCTTTCCAAAGAAACGATTGGCGTGGAGAGCCGCGTATAAGAGAATTGTTAAGGTCGGCTAATTTGCTACTGCGTCGAATATTGCCGCCGTTTGCTCCTCGCACCAGATCGCAAAGGAGGTTCGACTTTGTCGTCTGTTACATCGACGGTGAAGGCAAGAGCGGCCAATATTAGCATCTAAATTTGCCGAAGAAAACAGTGTTAGTGTTACTGCGGTTATGTCGTCGAATGAATTCAATTCGCGGATTACCGAATTCGAGAATTCGCATGGAAAGCCGGCAGCCATTGTAATCGTTGATGATATCGTAGCTTCTGGTCGCTCGATGGCTGGCAACTTGCGAAAGTTCGTTGAAGTGAATCGCGTGCATTTGGCAAGGTTAAATGTGCCGATACAAGTGGTAGCGCTGGTTGGGTCAGCGGAGGGTATTGAACGAGTGCGCAGAGAGATGCAGGAGCTTGATGAGGTTGCACTTGATATTTCCTGCTTGTCTCAATTATCCTCGCGGGACTTTGCGTTCGGCGCGGGAAGTACAATTTGGACGGATCGGGGCAAATTGGAAGAGGCAAAGTCACTCTGCGAAGACATTGGTGCATAGATATCGCCAAAATCCACTCGGTTTTGGCAATCAAGGGCTTATGGTAGTGTTTCCTGACACATGTCCAAATAACAGTTTGCCAATTTTGCACTCCGTGGAACGTGGGGGCACGACAAGTGGAAGCCGTTGTTCCCGCGTTTAGTGAACTAGCTGCGGGCTAAGGAGTCGGCTTTATCCCACCCTCCACACC
>CAWGJV010000025.1:0-252710 GCA_963822975.1 uncultured Alphaproteobacteria bacterium | reverse complement strand
CCGCATCGCTCGCTGGGCAGCGGCGAACGTGGAGATGACGCCGGAGCTCAGGGCGGAAATCAGCGCGCTGTCACGTACCCCGCCGATCGCGACGGACCGGGCGGAGGAGGGCGAAGTAGGCGCGGACGCGCCAAGGCTGTCGTTGTGAGGCGACGCGGCAGGCCAACCCGCGCCGCCCGTGAGGCGCGACCGGCTATTCGACCGCGCCCAGCGCCTGCTGGATGGTCGCGGACGTGTGAGCGGCCTCGAAATAGCGCTGCCAGAAGTCCAGCAACTTCTTGAGCAGCGCCTGGTCCAGCGGATGCCGGTCGCCCGGATTGCCGCCCCGGCCGACACCGAATATCCGCACGGGCGCACCCTGCAGGTTCGGAACGAGGCCGTCGGCGGCGACGCGCTTGAGCAGCGCATCGTTCTTCTGCGTGAAGAACTCCTTGCCGGGCAGGTACTGCGAATTCTCGATCAGGTCGGTGAACAGATAGAAGCGGCTCGGCTGTCCGGGGCGCAATTCGCCGGCTGCTGAAAGGCCGATCGTGCGCACGATCTCGGAATTGGGGAGCTCGACGAAATTCGCCAGAAGCGTCTCGAGCTGCCGAACGATGCGGTCGCGCAGATGCTTCTTGTCGTTGATCATGACGCCTTCGGTACAGCCCGAGAACAGGTCGCCGAAGATACCGCCAGCGGCACAGACCGGCACGCACTCATCGAGCAGCGTGGCGCTCGCCGCAAAGCTGTCGGCGATGGTCCGCATCGTGAAGCGCTCGCCGCCTTTCAAGGTCTCGAAGAGACGGCTCACGCCGTCGATGAGATCATTCTTGTCGATGTCGTCATAAGGCGTCGTCCGATCGACATAGACCACGACGTTATCGGCGGTCTTCGAGCAATATTTCGATGTCGCGCCGGCAACCGCCGCGCCGGCAAAGAACAGGACGGGCATGCCCAGCACCAGCAGGCGCACCGCCTGCCGCAGCCGGCCCGGCGGCATCAGGAACCCCCGGTGCCCGTCGGCCTGCGGTAATCCCTCATCGCGGCGACCGTTCGTTCCTCGTCCGCGTCGTCCGCCGGCAACTCCCCATCGGCCGAATGCTCATCCACCTGCCCCTCACGCTCGGCGTCCTCCGACATCTGATCGAGATCGGTGAGGACGAAGCGATCGTCGTCGTCGAGGGGCAGCTGCAGGCGGGTCTTCAGCTCGATCACCCGCGCGTTGGCCGAATTGTAGTTGGCGGCGTAACCGACGAGATCCGGCGCGAAGTGCTTGACCGTCTTCGTGCGCTCTTCGAGATAGGCGTTGTGGATCTTTTCCATGGCCTTCTCACCGCGGTCGACGCTGTTTTGCGCGTGATCGAAATCGCGGTCGGAGTCGTGCGAGAAGAATGCCAGCAGGAAGGTCGCGCCGACGCCGCCGAGGTTGATGCAGGCAAGCACGAGAGCCGAGGTGTCGGACAGTGCCGCGGCCAGCGTTCCAATCGGGCCGAGGCTCTGGACGTTTCCCTGGATTCCCGACAACAGGTCGCCGATCGTTCCGCCCTGGCTGGCGAAGGCGGCACGCGCCACGGTGAGGACGCTGACGATCAGGCACGCCAGGCCGATGGAAATGACGAATATGATCGGCGCCGACCAGATGATCTTGCGACGAAAATCCGACCACACCTGCCGGATGGACCGCCCGCCGATGTGCGCCATCAGAAGCAGGAAGGCGGTTATCGCCGCAGAAACGGCGTAGGAGACGATGCCGGCGCTTTGCAGGGCGACATCGAACAGGAACTTGTTGGCGAAGGCCTCGAGCAGCGCCAATCCCGTGCCGAAAATGACCAGAACCCCTGTCCGCACGCCCCAGCGAGAGATGGGCCGACGGACCGCGGTCTTGATGCGTTCCAGCTGCTGCTCGTCCTTCTTGAGCTTCCCGGCGAGGACCATGTAGGCCTTCGACCGCGGCCCGCTCCGTTCGTTCACGGACATCAAGGCGTTTCCGCGCGCGTCCAGAATGTCCTTGTAGGACGCTTTGGCCTCGAAACGCTTCGCGACGCTCTCGGCCAACATCGAACGCGGGTCGGCGGGATGGACTTCCGGATTTCGCGCCATTTCGGTCTCCCGAGCCTTGCAGCGGTTGAAAAGCCCAACCGACGCAAAGGTTAACACACGTTAACATTGTGTCCATACGCTAAATCTCTTTCAAGTTGTGTCGCCTTTTGCGCGGCGACCCAGGCTGGCGGGGCTTGCCTTCGGCAGCACCAGCGGTGCATGCAGGCCGCCCAGCCAAAGCCAAGAGCAGGAGATTTCGAGCCGTGATCGTCATTACCGGACACATCCGGGTCGCGCCGGACCAGATGGACGCACTGCGCCCCGCCATGCGCGCCGTGCTGGAGGCGACCCGCAAGGAGTCAGGCTGCCTTCTTTATGCTTATGGCGAGGACGTGCTCGAACCGGGCCTGATCCGCATCGTCGAACGGTGGGAAAGCTGGCCGACGCTCGAGGCGCACGGCCGCTCGGCGCACATGCAGCCCTGGCGGGACGCCCTGAAGGTGGCCGGCGTCATCGAGCGGTCCGTGATGGCCCACGAGGCCGGGGAAGAACGGCAGCTCTGAGATCGCGGCACGGACGAAAGCGGCGGCCGATTGGCCGCCGCCTTGTCGATCGCCGAGGGAGGGCGGCGATCCTTTCGCCCGAGGGAGGAAGGGCGAAACCGGTGGGCGATGCCCGCGTCTACTCCGTCACGGTGAACACCGTCTGCATGCCGGCGCCGTAGTGGCCGGGCACGTTGCAGATGAGCAGATAGGTGCCGGGCTTGAGATCGAGCGACAGCGTCTTCGACCGCGTTCGGCTGCAACTCGTCGGTCTCGCCGAGCATCTTGATCTGGTCCTCGATCACCTGCTGCTTGGCGTAATCGTAGGGCAGCGCCGCATCGGCATTGTCGACGGCGACCACCAGCATCTCGTGGACGAGGCTGCGCGACCAGTTGGTGACATCGAAGGTCACCTCGCCGGCCTTGACCGAGGACTTGTCGGTGCGGATCGACATCATGCCCGGGCCCATCATGCCGCCGAAGCCCTGACCCATCGTGCCCTGGCCCATCATGCCCTGGCCGAAGCCGCCGCGGCCCATCATGCCGAAGCCGGCGCCACCCTGGCCCATCATGCCCTGACCGGCGGCCGTCATGTCGAAGAGCGCCACACTGACGTTGGCGGCGTGTGCCGCCTGGACAGCGGCGAGCGGAGCGAGGACCGCGAAAGCGGACAGCGCGGCAACCTGAAGAAAGCGAGGCATCGGATTCATCCTCATCGAAGATCGGCCCTCAGGCGACGATGGCCCGCCGCGGCGGCCGCCGCGCTGATCCACATCAAACACGACAAGTTGCGTGACGCCCCCGGTCGCCGACGGCGCCGGCCTCGCCTATGGTGCCGCGCACGACAACAGGGAAGCGCGACATGGCGAACCATACCTTTGACGTGGTGATCATCGGCGGCGGCAACGGCGGCATGGGGGTGACGGTGCCGACGCGCCACGCCGGTCTCAAGGTCGCCATGGTCGAAGCCGGGCAGATGGGCGGCACCTGCCCCAACCGCGGCTGCACGCCGAAGAAGATCCTGGTTGCCGCCGCCCATGCCCTCGACGAGATCTCGCGCGCCGGCGAGCATCACATCGAGGTCGGCCCGGCGAAGCTCGACTGGGCCGGGCTGATCGACCGCGAGAAGCACATGATCGCCCACATCCCCGGTTCGCTTTCCGGCGCCATGGAGCGGCGCGGCGTCCATCTGGTGCATGGCCACGGCCACTTCGTCACGCCCAACGCGATCAAGCGCCGGCGGCCAGATCTACGAGGCCGAGAACATCGTCATCGCCACCGGCTCAAAGCCGCGCGCCCTCGCCTTTCCCGGCGCCGAGCTGATGATCACCTCCGACGACGTGCTGAGCGACCGCGCAGCAGCCGCGCGACGTGGTTTTCATCGGCGGCGGCGTCATCGCCTTCGAGTTCGCCATGTCTACGCCCGCGCCGGCACGAAGGTGACGATCCTCCAGGCCGGCGGGCGCTTCCTCAACCGCCACGACACCGACGCCGTGACCACGTCGTCGCCGAGACGCGGCGGATCGGCGTCGACGTGCGCGGCAGCGTCGACGGTGCAAGCGCGTCGAGCAGGCCGGCGACCGGCTGCGCGTCGTCTTCGAGGAGGACGGCATGGAGCGCACCATCGAGGCGGACAAGATCATCAACGGCGCCGGGCGCGATCGCCAATACCGAAGGGCTCGACCTCGAGTCCGGCGAGGTTGCCATCGACCATGGCCGCCTGCCCCACGACGACCACCTGCGCTCGACCTCCAACAAGGCGGTGTGGATCGTCGGCGACGCGCTGCCCGATGCGCCGCAACTGTCGCCGCTCGCCACCTACGAGGGGCGCCTCGTCGGCCAGAACATCGCCGAGGGGCCGAAGCACAAGCCGGACTATTCCTCGATGCCCGCCTGCCTCTACACGATCCCGACGCTGTCCAGCGTCGGCATCGACCGAGGAGGACGCCCGCGAACAGGGCCTCGACGTGCACGTCGCCGTCAACGACATGCACGAATGGCTGTCGGGACGCACCTTCAACGAGCCGCTCGCCTGGTCGAAGGTGATCAGCGAACGCGCCACCGGCCGCATCCTCGGCGCGCACATCATCGGCCACGGCGGCGAGGACCTGATCCACATCTTCGCCTTCGCCATGCGCCACGGCATCACCGACCGCGGGCTTCGCCGACATGGTCTATGCCTTCCCGACCTTCGCCGCCGACATGCGTTACATGGTGTGAGCCGGCGCGCCGGTCAGGAGCGCAGCTTCCTGAGGACGTGCGCGGCCGCCGCCTCCGCCCAGTCAGTCGCGTTGCCTCGACCTCCTCCAGCAGGCCGGCGAGCCGGCTGGCGGCGGCGAAATCGCCAAGCCGGCCGAGAGCGTAGGCGGCATAGAAGCCGGACCACAACTCGTCCTGCACGCCCTTGAGCACCACCTGCTCATATTCGTGATGTGCCGGGCCGGCGGCGGAGAGCGCCGCGGCCAGTGCTGACTTCGACGGCAGATCGGCCATGGCTGAGCCCCACGACAAGAGGCCGCAAACATAGCCAATGCGAAAACCGCCGCCTACCGAAAAGCAGGCGGCCGATCAGCGGCAACGACAGGATTGCAGGACCGTGACGAAGGAGCCTCGGCACCCGGGCTCACATCTGCTGCGCCACTGGAGTGGCGTTGGCCGGGCGCGCCTTGACGATGCACTGGGTGGAACGCGGACGACGAACATCCGGAATCAAAAAGGGGCATCGCATGGATGCCCCCCTTTACTCGAGCCCCCCGACCGCCGCGCGATCACCTGAGTGACCGCGACGGCGAGCCGGACGCTCTTCGGCGTCGCCGGTCGAAACCGGCGACACGCAAACTACTTCTTCTTCGCAGCCGGCTTCTTCGCGGCAGTCTTGCGCGCCGGCTTCTTCGCCGCGGCCTTCTTCGCAGGTTTGCGAGTTGCTGTCTTAGCCAATGTTCAGTTCTCCTCTCCATGCTGAGCCACGAATTGGCTCAGGCAGCACTGTAGTGCAACTAGCGAGTTAACAACGCGCTAATTCTGTTGCAAGAGAAATTGCATCGAGCATCGATCTCGAATGTATCGCGATCGCAATCGAGTGCATCATCGCGCGCTCTGGCATCGTTGCTTTGTCAACCGCCGGGATCGACCGATGCGGCTCTCTCAGCGACGCGCGGCAGCGCGTATCGTCGTCACCGTCGCCCTCGCCCTCACCGTCACCGTCGCGCACGCCGCGACCGACATCGGCGCGGCGACCGCGATCACGACGTCCGTCACCGGCACGCTCGACAGCCGGACGAGCGTGCTGAGAACCGGCGACCACATCTTCGCCAACCAGACGGTGACGACCGACGCAAGCGGCGTCGGCCAGTTCCAGTTCCGCGACAAGACCAAGCTCGCGGTCGGTCCCGGATCGACCGTGGTCATCGACAATTTCATATTTGATTCAAATAGTTCCGGGTCGAAAGTGGTGCTCGACCTGGCCCGCGGCTCGTTCCGATTCATCACCGGCAAGGCGCGCCACGACGCTTATGAAATCGTCACGCCGACCGCCACCATCGGCGTGCGCGGCACCGCCTTCGATCTCTATGTCGGCGACACCGGCGATGTCGCCGTTGCGATGATCGACGGCGCGATCGAGGTGTGTCCGCGCAATGCGGCGTGTCGCCTGCACGACGTCATCGGCCGCTTCCTGCACATGACTCGCGACGGACTCTTCTCGCTGCACGACACATGGGACGGCACGCTGCCCGGCATCGCGTTCAAGGCCGCGCTCCCCTTCCTCGACGACCAGCGCCTGCTCACGCCCGCGTTAAGAGGCCAAACAAAAATTGTTGCGCGCTATGCCGGCGGAGCGGCGAGCGCGGTCGAAAAAGCGGTGCGCGCGATTTGCCCGCCGCGTTTGCCGACGCTGAAGCTGCCGAACCCGTTCAAGTGAGTTGCCGCCCGACAATGCAAAAAGGGGAGCCGCAGCGGCTCCCCTTTCATGTGTCGTGCGAGGCGTCTCGCGAGAGGCGATCGGCCTACGGGAAACGGAAATAGAAGTTCAGACCCGGACTCGGATAGCGGCGGTACGGATAGCCGTAGTACGGGTACGAGTACGGGTACGTGTAGGGATACGGATAGACGCGCGGATAGGTCCGCGGATAGACACGCGTGCCCGACAGGTAGCGGGACGACACCCAGCCCGGTCCGAGATAGCTGCTCACCGAACACCAGCCCGGCACGCAGTAGCGCACGTCGACATAGCTTCCCCTGACCAGCGACCCGATGCGATGATAGCTGACGCCCGGCCCGGTGCGTTGGTTGACCGAACCGGTGGTGTAGCTGGCATAGGCATTGGCGGCCGTCGGCGCGGCGAGCGCGACGCCCATGCCCAGAACGGCGATGACAAGCGAACGAAGCTTCATCCTCGTTGTCTCCTTCGTTGCCGGTCGGCGCCAGCGCGAGCCCACGGAATGGAACTGAACCAGCCGACCGCGCCCGGTGTTACCCGGGCATTCGGCCCCACCTCCACGGCCAAATATGCCGCCGGATTGTGACCGGACAAGTACGGGATTGTACGTAGAAGATGGAAGGGAGCCCGCGGGGGCGACAGCTCCCTTCCGGCCGCAGCACGATTATGCCGTCAGGGACGCCCTGAGGAACGCAATCGTGCGCGACCATGCCAGGTCGGCGGCCGGCTTGTCGTAACGCGCCGCCGACGTGTCGTTGTTGAAGGCATGGTTAGCGCCCTCGTAAACAAATAGCTGGTATTCGACCCCGGCCGCCTTGAGCGCCGCCTCGTAGGCCGGGATGCCGGCATTGGTGCGCTGGTCGAGCCCGGCATAGTGCAGCATCAGCTTCGCCTTGATCTTCGCGACGTCGGCGGCCGCCGGCTGCTGGCCGTAATAGGCGACACCGGCAACGAGGTCCGGGCTGTTGACCGCCATCTGGTTGACGATGCCGCCGCCGAAGCAGAAGCCGACCGCGCCGACCTTGCCATTGGTTTCCGGACGCTTCGCCATGTAGGGCACGGCGGCGACCGCATCGGCGACCAGCCCGGCGCGGTCGACGTTGCGGAACAGCGCCGCGGCATCCTCCTCGCTCGCCGGCGTGCCGCCGAGGCGCGACAGGAGGTCGACCGCCAGCGTCGAGAACCCTTCCAGGGCGACGCGCCGCGCGACGTCCTTGATATGCGGGTTGAGGCCGCGGTTCTCGTGGATCACCACCACCGCCGGCAGCTTGCCGGCCGGCTGGGCAGGCATGGCGAGGTAGCCCTTCACGTCGCCTTCGCCGCCGCGATAGGCGACGTCCTCGATCTTCAGGCGGCCGTCATCGGGCGCCACCACCTCGGCGCGGGCATAGTTGCTGGCGATCATCGGCGCGATCGCCGCCGCCGCCGTGGCGCTTCCGGCAAGCCGGGTGAGCTTCGCCATGAAGCCCCGTCGGTCGAGCGTCACGTGGGTGTACTCGTCGTAGAGGTCGATCATCTCCTGGGTGATCTTCGGTGCGCGCGTCATCCATCCCTCGCCTGAAGTTGCCGGCCGAAGCGGCCAGAGCGTTGTTAACGCCTGACCGGGGGATTTCCTTCGACCCGTTCACGGTTTCGTGTTCGCCCGGAATGGCCGTCTCCGGCGCTTGATCCAGCGCAATCCATTTGCCCGCCCGGCGGGGCATAGTCCGGGCAAGTATCAATGGAGGATTCAGGATCATGGCTCGCATTGTCGTTCTTGGCGGCGGTATCGGCGGCATCTCGGCCGCCTACGAGCTGCGCTCGGTTCTCGATGCGACCCACATGGTGACGGTCGTTTCGAAGTCGCCGTTCTTCCAGTTCACGCCCTCCAACCCGTGGGTGGCGGTCAACTGGCGGACCAAGGAACAGATCACCGTCGACCTCGCCAGCGTGCTGCCGCGCCACAAGGTGGACTTCGTCCATGCCGGCGCCGAGAAGCTGGTGCCGAGTGAGAACCGCATCGAACTCTCCAACGGTTCTTCGATCGAATACGACTACCTGGTCGTCGCCACCGGGCCGGAACTCGCCTTCGACGAGATCGAGGGGCTGGGGCCGGAGCGGAACACCGCCTCGATCTGCGACGTCGATCACGCCGTGACCGGCTCGGCCGCCTGGGAGAAACTCTGCGCCAACCCCGGCCCGATCGTCGTCGGCGCCGTGCAGGGCGCCTCCTGCTTCGGCCCGGCCTACGAATTCGCCATGATCATGGACACCGACCTGCGCCGCCGGAAGATTCGCGACAAGGTGCCGATGACCTTCGTCACCTCCGAGCCCTATATCGGCCATCTCGGCCTGGGTGGTGTCGGTGACACCCGCGGCCTGCTCGAGGCCGCCATGCGCGAACGCACGATCAAATGGGTGACCAACGCCAAGGTCGAGAAGATCGAGCCTGACAAGCTCACCGCGATCGAGGTGAACGAGGACGGCAGCGAGAAGAAGCGCCACGAGTTGCCCTTCAAGTATTCGATGATGCTGCCCGCCTTCCGCGGCATCCCCGCCGTGCGCGGCATCGAGGGGCTGGTCAATCCGCGCGGCTTCGTCATCGTCGACAAGCACCAGCGCAATCCGAAGTACCCCAACGTCTTCGGCATCGGCGTGTGCATCGCCATCCCGCCCTACGAGCCGACGCCGGTGCCGGTCGGCGTGCCCAAGACCGGCTACATGATCGAAAGCATGGTGACGGCGACGGCGCTCAACATCCGCGACCTGGTTTCCGGCAAGGAGCCTTCCAGCGAGGCCACCTGGAACGCCATCTGCCTCGCCGACTTCGGCGACACCGGCGTTGCCTTCGTCGCCCAGCCGCAGACGCCGCCACGCAACGTCAACTGGTCGGCGCAGGGCAAGTGGGTGCACCTCGCCAAGGTCGCCTTCGAGAAGTACTTCCTCGGCAAGGTTCGACGCGGCGTCAGCGAACCCTATTTCGAGAAGGTGGTCATGCAGCTTCTCGCCGTGAGCAAGCTGAAACCGGGCAAGTAACCCCGGCCACTAGTCTTGCAGGGGGACTCGGCGGCCTTGTGGCAAGCTTGGCGGACCTTCCGAAAAGACAGGAACGCCAAGCACTTGCGCCACGAAGACCACTGGCTGGCGCAAACAGCCGTTGTCAACGAGGCCGGTGTGCATCATAGTTTGAGGCGCGGGCGGCATTGGCCGGCGGGGCAACCCGTCGTGCCGGCGTTGCTCGCATCCGGGAGAGAGTGAACTGAAAAGGTCATGCGATGCGCCAGAATGGCACCGTGAAATTCTTCAATGCCTCGAAGGGGTATGGCTTCATTACGCCGGACGGCGGCGGCAAGGACGTGTTCGTGCATGTCACTGCGGTTGAGCGTTCGGGCATGGGGGCACTGACCGACGGTATGAAGGTGTCGTTCGACACCGAGCCGGACGAGAGGGGCAAAGGGCCGAAGGCAGTCGACCTGCAGCCCGCCACCTGAACGAGCATTCGCCGGCGCCCGGGCGCCGGCCGAGAACTCCTGACAGGCCGCCGGGCAACCGGCGGCTTTTTTGTTGAGCGCGCGCCTACGTCCGCCGGCAGGTGGCGGCGGACCAGCCGGTACTCGTGCCAGATCAGGCCGACCACGACGAAATCGAACACGGTGAGCAATGTCAGCGCCAAGGCGACGGGGCGTAGGTCATCCGGTAGAGCTGATAGGCGATGAACAGGCCGAGCACGACGAGCGAGGCGGGATAGGCCCAGCGCCTTGTCGCGCAGAAGCCCCGCGACCAGCACCAGCTTCACCACGCCGTGGCTGATCAGGTAGTAGACCGATGAACCGCTGCGCCGCTCACCGAGAAGCACTGCGGCCATGTGCAGCAGGAAATTGGCGATCACGTCCTTCGGATCCTCGAACCAGCTCGCGTGCACCAGCCACTGCACGACAGCGGTGATGCGATCGTGGCCGACGAGATAGACGAAACACGCCGCCAAGAATCTCGGCGAGCGCGTTCAGGCCCTTCAGGATGACGCTGATCTCGAAGAGGCGGTGGATGCGGCGTTCGTCAAGCACGGGCATGGCGGCCAGGCTGTTGGAGTGCCGCGCTCGCCCGTCGCGCGCCCTAGCTGCTCGCCGCCATCGCCGCCTGCTTCGGCTGCACCATGGCGGTGAAGTCGTCCATCAGCGTCCGGGCGATCTCGCCGACGGTGAAGCTGTACGGCCCGATTTCCGAGACCGGCGTCACTTCCGCCGCGGTGCCGGTCAGGAAGCACTGCTCGAAGTCTGCCATCTCGTCCGGCATGATGGCGCGCTCGATCACCTTGAAGCCGCGCTTCTTGGCAAGGCCGATGACCGACTGCCGGGTGATGCCGTCGAGGAAGCAATCCGGCGTCGGCGTATGGATGACGCCGTCCTTGACGAAGAAGACGTTGGCGCCGGTCGCCTCGGCGACCTGGCCGCGCCAGTCGAGCATGAGCGCGTCGGCGTAGCCCTTCCGCTCCGCCTCGTGCTTGGAGATGGTGCAGATCATGTAGAGGCCGGTCGCCTTCGCCTTCGCCGGCGCCGTCGCCGGGTCGGGGCGGCGATATCTCGCCATGTCGAGACGGATGCCCTTCAGCCGCTCTTCCGGCTTGAAATAGGACGGCCAGTCCCACACCGCGATGGCGAGGTGGATCTTGGTCGCCTGCGCCGAAACGCCCATCATCTCGCTGCCGCGATAGGCGATCGGGCGGACATAGGCGTCGGTCAGCCCCTGCTTGACCAGCAGTTCGTTGCAGGCCTTGTTGATCTGCTCGACCGACCACGGAATCTCGAAACCGAGCACCTTGGCCGAGTCGTGCAGGCGCCTGTTGTGTTCGTCGAGCTTGAAGATGACGCCGCCATAGGCGCGCTCGCCCTCGAACACGGCGCTGGCATAATGCAGCGCATGGGTCAGGACATGCACCTTGGCGTCTCGCCAGGCCACATATTGGCCATCCATCCAGATGAAACCGTCGCGCTGGTCGAAGGGCTGCGTGGCCATGGTGCTTCTCCTCCCGGAGGACGCCCCGACGGCGCCCTCGATCGTTGGATCGGACGAGCCGGCGAGGCAGCCAACGTCTTTTGCGTCATGCCGGAATCGCCGATATGGTGCCGCAGCCGGCTGGCTCGGGAACAGGCCGAAACGCCGGCGCGTTCGCTCCATTGGCCGCGACCACGAAGCAGTAGCAATCGCCAAAAAATATGTCAATATGGCTGACATAAATTTCAAATCGGACGACGCCCTGGCCCGACGGCCGAAGAGCGCCGCGAAGCCACCGATCATGACGCCGCTGTCCCGCGCCGATCACCCGGAAATCGTCTTCATCGAGCTGCTCTACTTCGCCTATCGCGATTTCATCTCCGATCCGGACGCCGCGCTGCTGACGCTGGGTTTCGGCCGCGCCCACCACCGCGTCATCCATTTCGTCAACCGCCAGCCCGGCATCCGCGTCGCCGACCTGCTCGACATTCTCAAGATCACCAAGCAGAGCCTCGGCCGCGTGCTCAAGCAGCTGGTCGACACCGGCTTCATCGAGCAACGCCCCGGTCCGATCGACCGGCGCCAGCGCCTGCTCTACCCGACCGAGGCCGGTCGCGGACTGGCGCTCCGCCTGCGCGACCCGCAGGTCAAGCGCATCGCCGCCGCACTCGCCGCGCTGTCGCCGGAAGAGCGCCGCGGCGCCGAACGTTTCCTCCGGCTGATGATCAACCCCGGCGAGCGCGACAAGGTCACTCGCCTGGTCGACCGGTGAACGTCGCCGAGGCGCCCATGGCCGAAACGCCCCGCGAGAGTCCCGTCAGCGACGACGCCCCGCACCTTCTCGTCATCGACGACGACAGCCGCATCCGCACGCTGCTGTCGCGCTATCTCGGCGACCACGGCTTCCGCGTCACCAATGCCGGCGACGCGGCAACCGCCCGGCGGCATGTCGCCGGCCTCGCCTTCGACCTCCTGATCGTCGACGTGATGATGCCCGGCGAGGACGGCATGGCGCTGGTTCGGAGCCTGCGCGAAACCAGCGACGTGCCGGTGCTGATGCTGACCGCGCGCGCCGAGACCGAGAGCCGCATCGCCGGACTGGAAAGCGGCGCCGACGACTACCTCGCCAAGCCGTTCGAGCCGCGCGAGCTGCTGCTGCGCATCAACGCCATCCTCAAGCGCGCCACCCCGTCCGACACGCCGCTGATCGAGCAACTGTGCTTCGGCCCCTTCACCTTCCATCGCGAGAAGATGGAGCTGAAGCGCGCCGGCGCGCTCGTCCACCTGACCGAGCGCGAACGCCAGATCATGGCGATCTTCGCCGCCACGCCCGGCGAGACCGTGCGCCGCGACAAGCTGATGGTCACCGGCGGCCCGGCTGGCGAGCGCACCGTCGACGTCCAGATCAACCGCCTGCGCCGCAAGATCGAGGCCGACCCCGCCAACCCGCTTTACCTGCAGACGGTGCGCGGCATCGGCTACCGGCTGGCGATCGCCGGCTAGGAACGGGAGCGCCCCGGATGGCGACCACGGTCGCGAGCGACGCCCCTGCCCGGCACGGCGTCCGCGCCCGCTGGCGCGCCGCGTCGCGGGCGGTCAGCCGCATCCTGCCCAAGGGCCTGTTCGCCCGCGCCCTCATCATCATCATCGCTCCGGTGGTGCTGCTCCAGGCGCTGGTCGCCTTCGTCTTCATGGAGCGCCACTGGCAGCTGGTGACGGCGCAGCTGTCGTCCACCGTGGTCGGCGAGATCGCGGCGATCGTCGACATCCTCGACGCCTATCCGCAGGACGCCGACGACAAGACCATCACCCGCATCGCCAGCGAGCGCATGGGGCTCAATATCGCCGTGCTGCCGCCGCAGCCGCTGCCCGCCATCGGGCCGAAGCCGTTCTTCTCGCCGCTCGACCGCGTGCTCAGCGAGGAGATCGGCCGGCAGATCGGCAAGCCGTTCTGGATCGACACGCTCGGCCGCTCGAGCCTGATCGAGATCCGCATCCAGCTCGACCATGCGGTGCTGCGCGTCTTCGCGCCGCGCGCCCAGGCCTATGTCTCCAACTCGCTGGTCTTCATCTGGTGGATGGTGGCGACCTCGGTGGTGCTGCTCGCCATCGCCATCATCTTCCTGCGCAACCAGATCCGCCCGATCCTCAGACTGACCGCCGCCGTCGACAATTTCGGCAAGGGCCGCGCCGTGCCCGATTTCGCCCCGCGCGGCGCCCGCGAGGTGCGCCAGGCGACGGTCGCCTTCCACGAGATGCGCCAGCGCGTCGAGCGCCAGATCGACCAGCGCACCGCCATGCTCGCCGGCGTCAGCCATGATCTCAGGACCATCCTGACCCGCTTCCGCCTGCAACTGGCGCTGATCGAATTCGCCCGACGCCGAAGCGCTGAAGACCGACGTCGACGACATGAACCGCATGCTCGACGGCTACCTCGCCTTCGCCCGCGGCGACAGCGACGAGGACACGATCGCCACCGACATCCACGCCATGCTCAAGGAGATCGGCCGGCAGGCGCGGATAACCGGCCACGAGACCGAGGTCGCCTTCGCCGGCGACCCGATGGTGCGGGTGCGCCCGCAGAGCTTCAAGCGATGCATCGACAACCTGGTCGGCAACGCCCAGCGCCACGGCGACCGCATCGCCGTGACCGGCAGCCACGCCGAGGGCCACCTGACGGTCACCGTCGACGACGACGGGCCGGGCGTCCCCTTCGAGGAACAGGAGGCGGTGTTCAAGCCGTTCTACCGGCTCGACAACGCCCGCAATATCGACGAGAGCGGCACCGGCCTCGGCCTGCCCATCGCCCGCGACATCGCCCGCAACCACGGCGGCGACATCGCCCTGTCCGACAGTCCGCTCGGCGGATTGCGGGTGACGGTGACGATTCCGGCGTAGGATGGAACAAACCGGGGGAGGCCGATGAACGACAGGAACGCGACCGCGGCGACCAAGCTGGCGCTGCTCATCGACGGCGACAACGTCAGCGCCACCTACATGGCCGTGATCATGCGCGAGGCCGCCAAGCACGGCGCCGTCGCGGTGCGCCGCATCTACGGCCAGTTCAAGGCCGGCAAGATGAAGTCGTGGATGAAGCATGTCGAGGCCTTCGACATGACGCCGGTCAACGTGTCGCCGCTGACCAAAGGCAAGAACGCCACCGACATGAAGCTCGTCATCGAGGCGATGGACATGCTCTACGGCCGCCAGCTCGACGGCATCTGCATCGCTTCCAGCGACGGCGATTTCACGCCGCTGGCGGCGCGCATCCGTGCCAACGCCCTCGCCGTCTACGGCTTCGGCGCCAAGAAGGCGCCGGCCGGCTACAAGGCGGAGTTCGACCGCTTCTACGAATGCGACACGCTGCTCGCCGCGGAAAAGAAAGAGGAGAAGGCGCCCGCCTCGCCCAAGCCGGCAACGCCGGTGGCGCCCAAAGCGGCCGCCGCAGACAAAGCGCCGGCCCGCCGGCGCACACGGCGGAAGAAGCCTGCGTCCGGGGCCGCCGCGACGAAGGCGCCGGAATTGCCGGCGAAAGCCGGCAAGCCGGAAGTTCCGCTCGCGGAGGTGATGAAGGCGATCGACGCCGCGATGGACTCAAACGGCCGCGCGCATATGCGCACCGTGGGCAATCGGCTGACGCGGGCAATCCCGCGCTTCGCGGCCAAGGACTACGGCTTCAAGACGATCACCGACATGGTGCGTGCCCTGCCCGGCATCGAACTGACGAAGGAAGGCAACGAGAGCTACGTCCGCCGCAAGACGGGCTAGGACGTTGCGCGGCTCCTTCGGGCCGCGCTTCTTTGCCGCCGCACCAGACGGCTCGCGGAGAACCCCGCCAGGCTGCCGGCGATGAGCAAGCCGGTCACGTTGGCCAGGAAGCCGCTCGAGGCTTCGATGTCCGTGCCGACGACGTATCCAACTCCGAAATAGGCAGCAGTCCACAGGATGCGCCCGGCGACCGCGAACGCCAGGAAGGAGGAAAGGGCATATCGACTGAGGCCGGCGAGCAAGCTGGCAAGGGAACTCAGATGCGAGACGAGAGTGCGGGTGAGCAGCACAGTTATGCCGCCCCAGCGATTGAAGAGCGACTCAATCCGCGCCCTGCGCGCGCCGGCATAACCGGCGATCTTGCCGTAGCGGGCAACAAAGCTTTCATTCGCCAGGCGGCCGATGGCGTAGCCTGCAACGTCGCCGGTGACCGAGGCGACAATTGCTGTCGCGGTGGCGAGCGGCCAACTCATTGACCCACCGGCGGCGAGCGCACCGGCCAGAACCGTGGCGAAACCGGTCGGCACGGGGGCGCCGATCGCGCCAAGCAGGAGGATGAGAGCCAATGCCGGATAGGAATAGGTGAGGAGCGCGCCGAGAAAGGCGTCGTCCGGCTGGCCGGTCGGCGGAGCCGCGTCGGTCGGCGCGATTGCGCGCTCGCTGGCGATAATGGCCTGCGTTGCCCGGACCAGATCGACGCGCGACTGGCCGCGCACGTCCGCGATCTCGGACAAGGCGCTTGTCGGCGCCGTTTCCGGCGGCAGGTCAAGTCCGGCGGCGAGCCGAGGAAGTGGCACGCCGTAGTTGCTGGAGACGTATTCGAGCGTCATCCAGGCGCGGACCGTGCTGACCGTCGGGAGGCCAAGCTCGTAAGCCGAACGCAGAACGAGGAAGGAGCCGTAGGTCCGCCAGCCGAACTGAAACGTGCCGAGCAATCCCGCGATGAGAATGACGATCGCCAGGATGAATCCACCGCGTGACCGGACGCGGGGGGAAATGTGGGGGAGGCCGCGGCGCATGGATGGCGATTGTGCGCCGCGAACCGGTTGCGGCACAACCGCCCCTAGTACATCCGCCCGCCGTCCGGCACCTTGAGCGACGGCGCCAGCAGGACGACTTCGCCGTCCGCGTCGGGGAAGCCCAGGGTGAGCACCTCCGACATCATCGGCCCGATCTGGCGCGGCGGGAAATTGACCACCGCCGCCACCTGCCGGCCGACCAGGTCCTCCGGCGCATAGTGCGTCGTGATCTGGGCGGAGGATTTCTTGCGGCCGATCTCCGGACCGAAATCGATGACGAGCCTGTAGGCGGGCTTGCGCGCTTCCGGAAACGGGCTCGCCTCGACCACCGTGCCGACGCGGATATCGACCTTGAGGAAGTCGTCGAATGTGATGGGTTCGGCAGGCCCGGCCATGTCTCACTCCGTCGTTCGCGGACGGCGGCGTTAGCACAAGAGCGGCCGGCGCCTCAACCGGACGGGCGCGACAGGAACAGGGCGGCCAGCGCCGCGCCGACCAGGATCGGCGGGCCGTGGATGTCGTGGAGGACGATGAGCGCCACGGCGAGCGCGAAAATCGCCACCGCGCCGATGCGCGCGAACCAAGGGAGTCCCTTTCCGCTCACGCCTGGCTCACTGCGTTCGCCGGTTCCGCGAGGGCGGGCGAAAGCCCGGGCCGCAGTCGCGGCCTGCGCGCCTTCTGCGCGTGTCGCCGGCCATGCCAGCCATGTCGCGACGGCGCCGAGCAAGCCGGCGACCGCCACCGACGACCCGGCGCCATGGGGCTGCCACCACAAGCCGACGATCTGGCCGACAAGGCCGGAGACGAAGGCGATGATCAGCCATTCGACCGTGCCGATCCTGCGCTCGGCGACGATGCCCAGCGCCAGCGCACCGAAGGCGATGCCGAGCTTCTGGACCGGCCCGTCATCGTAGGCAAACAGCGCCGTGACGACCCGCCACCATTCACCGGCGGCGAAGCGCTCCGGATCGCGCGCGGCCAGCGCCAGCCAGTCGGGCCTGAGTTCCTGAACGGCGGCGGCGAAGACGACGACGGCGATGATCGCCGCCGTGCCCGGCGGGATGCGCGACGGGATGCCGCGCGGGCGCTCGTCCGGCTCAGCCGGCGGCACGCGGCTCGGAACGTTCGCGCGCGGGCGCCAGGCGGCAGAGGAATCCGCAGACGTCGTCCATCAGGCGCATGGCGCGATCGCCGCGGGCAAGCGCCTCGTCGAGCGTCTTCATCGTCTTCGCCATGTCGGGATCGTCGTCGTCGATCCAGACCGAGAGCGTCTCGCGCGAAGACCAGCACGCTGCCCTCCAGCGCCACGGCGCGCGACAGGCCGCCGTGCGCGGATGTCGGCGGCGGCGAGCATCCAGCGCTGCGACGAGCCGGCGATGCAATGCAGCGCGGCGGCGAGGCCCGGCCTGCAGCGGGCGGCGCGTGCGCAAGGCGCTTCAGCGCCGGCTTGTAGGGCGCCAGCGCATCGAGCCGGCGCATGAGGACATCGAACAGGCGGTCGCGCGCGCCCTCGCCCTCCGCCGGACCGCCGGCGAGCACCGCCTCGTCGATGCGTTTCGAGAACGCCGCGAGAATGGCGAGCTTGCCGGGGAAGACGCCGCGCAGTTCGGCGAGCGACACGTCGGCGGCGGCAGCGATGTCGGCGAGGCCAACGGCCATGAAGCCGCGCTCGGCGGTGAGCGCCATCAGCGCATCGATGATGCGGTCGCGCGGCTCACCGGCCGGCGCCGATCCGGCCTGCCGCTTGCCGCGCGACAGTCGCCCGCGTGCGTCTCGGTCGCGTTGCCATTTGCATCGCCTTCCTGTTTGCCGTCAGGCCCAATCTAGGGCGGGATCGTCGCCAGTGCGAGGCCGCTCAGCCGGAAAGCTGGCGCGAGCGCTTTTTCGCCGCGGCCACCGCCTTCTTCATCAGCGGGGCGAGGCCGCCCTTGCCCATCAGCACCTTGAGCGCCGCCTCGGTGGTGCCGTTGGGCGAGGTGACGTTCTTGCGGAGCTGCGCGGCCGGCAGATCGGACCGGTAGAGCAGCTCGCCGGCGCCGGTGACGGTGGCGCGGGCGAGCTTCGCCGCGCTCTCCTTGTCGAGGCCGGCGGCGACCGCCGCCTCGGCCAGGCACTCGGCGAGCAGGAAGACATAGGCCGGCCCGGAGCCGGACACGGCGGTGACGGAGTCGATGAGGCCTTCGTCGTCCACCCACACCACCTCGCCGACCGCCTCCAGCAGGCGCGTGACCAGCGCCCTGCCCGACTTCGCCGACATGCGCCGTTGGCGATCGCCGCGGTGATGCCGCGGCCGACCTGCGCCGGCGTGTTGGGGATCGAGCGCACGATGGCGCTTTCGCCGAGGCCCTCGGCGAGATTGGCGAGCGTCGTGCCGGCGGCGATCGACAGCGTCACCGTCCCGCGCCCGACGAGCGGGCGGAGGCCGGGCAGCACGTCGGCGATGATCTGCGGCTTGACCGCGACCACGATGACCTTGGCCTTGACGCCCTTCGGCGGCACGTGCGGCATCGCGGACACCGGCCGCGGCGAGAAAGGCGGCGCTGTCCGGCGGCGGCGCCGGATCGACCACCACCACCGCCTTGCGATCGAGGCCGTTGTCGAGCCAGCCCTTGAGCAGCGCGGCGCCCATCTTGCCGGCGCCGACCAGCACCAGCGGGGACTTGGGTGTGAAGGACGAGGAAAGAGACATGGGGCTCGGGTTCCCGCGAAAGCGGGAACCTAGTAGGCGCAGGCCGCGCGGCACAAGCCCCGCCGCAGGAAGTTGCTGGGTACCCCGCCCGCGCGGGACAGTACCTTACGCCTCGCCGGCGGTCTCGAAGAGCACCGTCTCCAGCGCCTCGGCCGCCGACTTGCCGGCCCAGACGACGAACTGGAACGCCTGGTAGTAGCGCTCGCAGGCCTCGATGGCGGTGACCAGCAGCCGCTCGACCTGGGCGTTGGTCGGTTCGGCGCCGCCGGACAGCAGCAGCGCCTGGCGGTACATGACCACGCCCTCCTGGCTCCACAGGTCGAAATGGCCGATCCACATCTGCTCGTTGACCGCCGACAGGAGGCGCATCACCTCGAGCCGGCGCGCCTCCGGCACCTTGAGGTCGAAGGCGCAGGCGAGATGGATCGCCTCGCGGTCCTCCATCCACGAGAACGACACCTGATAGTCGCACCAGTTGCCGCCGACGGAGATGTTGAGTTCGTCGTCGCCGGCGCGCTCGAAGGCCCAGTCGTTGAGCGCCGCGATCTGCTCGATCACGTCGACCGGGTTGGAGAGGCGCTCCTGTTCGAAATCGATGAGGCTCATGGACCGGCCTTGGGCTGGGGGTCGGGGGACCTTCGGGAACAACCACTACCGTCAATGCGGCGCCCGGATGGCAGCCACGGCGAATCTCTGTTGAGAATCAGTATATAGGCCCACGGCCTTAAGGCACCACAATTGCTTGTGGACAACGTGAATCGCTTCGATGTCGGGAGGATGACGGCTATTCGCCCGCGGATTTGCTTCGCCGGCTGGCCCGTTTGGGCTTCTCGACGCCCTCATCCGGCGCCACGCCAAGCTTGGCTTCCAGCGCGGCGACGCGCGCCTTCAGCTTCTCGTTTTCGGCAGCGGCCTTGGACGCCATCTCGCGGACGACGTCGAATTCCTCGCGCTTGACCAGGTCGAGATCGGCGACGAAGCGCTCCATCTGGGTGCGGAAGACACCTTCCGCCTCGCGCCTGACGCCCTGGGCAACGCTCGCCGCATCGCCCATCAGCCGCGCCATTTCGTCGAACAGGCGGTTGGAGGTCTGGGTCATTGCGGGTCGGTCTCCGTGGGGCGTGCGTCTCCATTACTATGGGCGCGGCACGTGGCGCCCGCAAGGCGGCGGCCGGCGGCCCGTCCCGCCTTGACCCCGCCGGACGCGCGGCGCAGTTTGCCGCCCGAATCCGGAAAACCGATGCCGCTTTTCGCCCTGCCCTTCCCCGCTTTCGACCCGATCCTGATCCAGATCGGGCCGTTCGCCGTGCGCTGGTATGCGCTGGCCTATATCGCCGGCATCTTCCTCGGCTGGTGGTACGCCAAGCGGCTGGTCGCCAACCCGAGCCTGTGGGGGCCGGCCGGCGCGCCGATGAAGCCGGCCGACATCGACGATTTCGTCGTGTGGGCGGCGATCGGCATCGTCGGCGGCGGGCGCATCGGCTACGTGCTCTTCTACGACCTGCCGCTCTTCCTCGCCCATCCCTGGGAGATCGTCGCCGTGTGGCACGGCGGCATGTCGTTCCACGGCGGCTTCCTCGGCACCGTGATCGCCATGATCCTCTTCGCCCGCAAGCGGGGCATCCTGATCTGGTCGCTGTTCGACGTCATCGCGCCCGTCGGTGACCTTCGGCCTGTTCTTCGGCCGCATCGCCAATTTCGTCAACGGCGAATTGTGGGGCCGGCCGACCGACGTGCCCTGGGCGTTCGTGTTTCCCGCCGCCGGCCCGGAGCCGCGCCATCCGAGCCAGCTCTACGAGGCGGCGCTGGAAGGCATCGTCCTGTTCCTGCTCCTGCGCCTCCTCACCCATCGCTACCACCGGCTGGCGACGCCGGGCTTCGTCGCCGGCCGCCTTCATCGCCGGCTACGGCGCGGCGCGCACCTTCGTCGAGTTCTTCCGCCAGCCCGACATCCAGATCGGCTACCTCGCCGGCGGCCTGACCATGGGCATGCTGCTGTCGATGCCGATGATCGTGGTGGGCGTGGCGGCGATGATCTGGGCGGCGCGGCGGCCGGCGCAAGACGCGGTCGGCAAGGCATGACCCCGCTCGCCGAAAAGCTGACCGCGCCAGATCCGCGCCGGCGGTCCGATGACCGTCGCCGATTTCATGGCCGCCTGCCTCGCCGATCCCGAGCACGGCTATTACATGCGCCGCGAGCCTTTCGGCCGCGCCGGCGACTTCATCACCGCGCCCGAGATCAGCCAGATGTTCGGCGAGCTGATCGGCCTGTGGGCGGTCGGCGTCTGGGAGATGATGGGCTCGCCCGACCCGTTCGTGCTCGCCGAACTCGGCCCCGGTCGCGGCACGCTGATGGCCGACATGCTGCGCACGGCGAAGGTCAAGCCGGCATTCCTGCGCGCCGCCAGCGTCCATCTGATCGAGATGAGCCCGCGGCTGCGGGAGGTCCAGCAGGCGACGCTGGCTGCCTCCGGCCACGCCGTGCAGTGGCACCTGCGCCTCGACGACATCCCGCGCGGGCCGACGATCTTCGTCGCCAACGAGTTCTTCGACGCCATGCCGGTGCGCCAGTTCCAGTGGCAGGACGGCAGCTGGTCGGAGCGCGTCGTCGGACTGAACGCCGACGACCAGCTCGCCTTCGGCCTGGTGCCGATCGAGCAGCGGCCGCTGACCGTGCCGCTGCCCGACGGCGCCATCGTCGAGGCCTCGCCGACCGGCAAGGCGGTGATGATCCGCATCGCCGAGCGCATCGCCCGGGAGGGCGGCGCCGCCCTGATCGTCGATTACGGCAGCGAGCGGCCGGGCTATGGCGACACGCTGCAGGCGGTCCGCCAGCACAAATACGAGAGCCCCTTCGCCATGCCGGGCGCCGCCGACGTGACGGCGCATGTCGATTTCTCCGCGCTGGTGCAGACCGCGGAGGCGGCCGGCGCAACCACCCGCCCGGTGATGGGCCAGGGCGAGTTCCTCGTCCGCCTCGGCCTCGTCGAGCGCGCCCAGGTGCTCGGCCGTGGCAAGGACGCCAAGACCCGCGACGCCATCGCCGGCGCCATCGAACGCCTCGCCGGCCAGAAGGCGATGGGGCAGTTGTTCAAGGTGCTGGCGGTCTCCTCGGCGGGGCTGAAACTGCCGGTCTTCGATCCGATCAAGGACGACGCGTGATCGGACGGCTCCAGCACGACGCGCTCGCCGCCCTGCCCGGCATCGCCCATGGCTTCTTCACCCGCGAGGGCGGCGTGTCGGAGGGCATCTATGCCAGCCTCAACTGCGGCACCGGC
The DNA here is from genome assembly GCA_963822975.1 of uncultured Alphaproteobacteria bacterium. Lineage (GTDB taxonomy): Bacteria > Pseudomonadota > Alphaproteobacteria > Rhizobiales > Kaistiaceae > CAVSRC01. Next base: position 230,484 of record CAWGJV010000025.1, on the reverse strand, counting down.
TCCAACGACGTGCGCGACCAGTGCTGGAAAACCGCGCCCGCGTCGCCTCGGCGCTGGGCGTCGCGGCGGACGCGCTGGCGACGCCCCACCAGGTGCATAGCGCCGACGCCATCACGGTCGAGGCGGCCTGGCCGCCCGGCAAGGGACCCAAGGCCGATGCCGTTGTCACGAACCGGACCGGAATCGCGCTTGGCGTCGGCGCCGCCGATTGCGGGCCGATCCTCTTCGCCGACGCGGCGGCGCGGGTGATCGGCGCGGCCCATGCCGGCTGGCGCGGGGCGCTCGCCGGTGTCGCCGAATCGGCGATCGCGGCGATGGAGGCCCTCGGCGCGCGGCGCGAGCGGATCGTCGCGGTGCTCGGGCCCTCGATCTCGCAGGCAAATTACGAGGTCGGACCGGAACTGGTGGCGCGTTTCGTCGCAGCCGACCCGGGCAACGAACGCTATTTCGCGCCATCCACCACGGCCCGGCCATTCCATGTTCGACCTGCCGGGCTACACGACGGACCGGCTGAAGGCGGCCGGGGTCGCGGCCCATAACATGGGCCTGTGCACCTATGCCGAGCCGGAGCGCTTCTTTTCCTACCGCCGCGCCACCCACCGGGGCGAGCCGGACTACGGCCGGCTGATTTCGGCAATCATTCTTGCACCCTTAGGCAACCATTGCCCGTTGCCGCCCGGCTGTCCCGTTGCTACAAGGCCGCGGCGTCATCCAACTGTCGCTTAGCCGGATTCGGCCGGATGCGGCCCCCACCACGGACGCCGGAATGAAGCTCGTCGCCGGGAACTCCAACCGCCCCCTCGCCGAGGCGATTGCGGCCTATCTCGAAATCCCCCTCGCCAAATGCTCGGTGCGGCGCTTCGCCGACCAGGAGATATTCGTCGAGATCCAGGAAAATGTCCGTGGCGAGGACGTGTTCGTCATCCAGTCGACGAGCTATCCGGCCAACGACAACCTGATGGAACTGCTGATCATCATCGACGCCGCCCGGCGCTCTTCCGCCCGGCGCATCACCGCGGTGCTGCCCTATTTCGGCTACGCCCGCCAGGATCGCCGTTCCGCCGGCCGCACGCCGATCTCGGCCAAGCTGGTCGCCAACCTGATCACCGAAGCCGGCGCCCACCGCGTGCTGACCCTCGACCTGCACGCCGGCCAGATCCAGGGCTTCTTCGACATTCCCACCGACAACCTGTTCTCGGTGCCGGTGATGTCGCGCGATATCAAGGCCCATCACGACATGCGCAACGTCATGGTGGTGTCGCCCGACGTCGGCGGCGTCGTGCGCGCCCGCGCGCTCGCCAAGCGCATCGACGCACCGCTGGCCATCGTCGACAAACGCCGCGAGCGGCCGGGCGAGGCCGAGGTGATGAACATCATCGGCGACGTGTCGGGGCACCGCTGCATCCTGTTCGACGACATCGTCGATTCCGGCGGGACGCTCTGCAACGCCGCCGAAGCGCTGATGGAGGCCGGCGCCGCCTCGGTGATGGCCTACATCACCCACGGCGTGCTCTCCGGCGGCGCGGTGGCCCGGGTGACCGCCTCGCACATCCAGGAACTGGTGATCACCGACTCCATCCAGCCGACCGAGGCCGTTCTGGCGGCGCCCAATATCCGCGTCACGCCGATCGCCACGCTGATGGGCGAGGCGATCCAGCGCACCGCGCAGGAAAAGTCGGTATCGAGCCTGTTCGACTGACCGGACGAGGCCGACGCTAGACGGAACGCTTGCGCAGCCGCGCCTCCGCGGGAAAGGCGGCTTTCAGAACGTCAAGCCGCTCGCCCACAGGGTGGCCGCGCCCCACGCCCTCGGGCTTGGCCTCGGTGGTCATCGACGCGCCACGCCACTTTGCGATGACGGCGTTGAGAAAATCGCCGTCGGCGGCCTCAATCGAATCCTGGGAGACGGCGACCACGGCCTCTGCCCTCGGAATCCTGTCGGCCGGCAGCTTGTCGAGAACCAGACGCGTCGGCAGCGGCACGCCTTCGCCGAACGCAACCAGCTCCCGTGTCGCCAGGGACGGCAGGAACGCCAGCAGGTTCGCGGCCGAGTCGGACACCGCCGAACGCAGCAGCGCCTGGTCGCGCTCGTTGGCCATGCGCATGCAGAAAAGCGTCGAGCACTGGGAGATGATGGTCGGGTCGAGTTCCGCCGGTCGCTGCGACACCAGGCCGAGGAAGACGCCGTATTTGCGGCCCTCCTTGGCGATGCGCGAGATCGCCCGCCGCGTCGGCCCGAAGCCGGCCGTGCGATCGGCCGATGCGTAGCGGTGGGCTTCCTCGCACACCATCAGCAGCGGCGCTGACCCGTCGCTCCACAGGCCGAGATCGAACGCCATCCGGCACAGCACCGACACCAGCGAATCGACCACCTCGGCCGGGAAACCGCCGAGCTGCAGCACCGTCATCGGCTTGCCGTCGGGCGGCAGACGGAAGAGCTCGCGCAGGACCTCCGCCATGGTGTCGCCACCGACGTTGGCGTTGTCGAACATGAAGGCGTAGCGCGGATCGTTGCGGACGGTCTCGATACGCGTGATCAGCCTGTGATGGGTCAGCCGCGAGGACCGGTTCTCCAGCTTGCCCATGCGCTCGTCGATGAGATCGACGAGGTCCTGCAGGCGATAGGGAACCGGCGTATCGATGGTGAAGCCGGTCGACTTGGAATCGACCTTCTTCAGCGCCGGCCGTTCCCCCAGGCCGCGGGCTTGCAGGTAGAGCCCCTTGGCCACGGGAATGAGTTCCGACAGGATCGCCAACTCGCCTTCGACGCCCGGCCGGCGGGCGAAGATGACATCGACGAATTCCTCGAAGTTGAAGAGCCAGAACGGCAGCTTCATGTTGCGCGGGTTAAGCACCTGGGCGCGGTCGCCGAAGGATCGTCCGTATTCGTTGTGGCCGTCGAGCAGGAAGATGCGCACGTTCGGACGCGCGTCGAGGATCCGGCCGAGCAGCAGCGCCACGGTGCTCGACTTGCCGACGCCGGTCGCGCCGAGAACCGCGAAATGCTTGCTGAGCATGTTGTCGAGGTCGACCTCGGCACTGATTTCCCTGTCGTGATGCAGGCGCCCGATATCGATGCGCGTCTCGCCGGAGGACGCATAGACCAGGCGCAGTTCGTCGCTGCCGACCAGCGTCGCCGCGTCGCCGATTGCCGGGTAATGGGTGATGCCGCGCCGGAAGCGCGGCGTCCCGCCGGCGTCGACGTTGATCTCGCCCATCATGTCGACGTGGGCGGTGACGTGATAGCCTTGCTCGCGGGCGACGGTCGATGTCTCCAGAGAGACGTCGACGATCATGCCGATGAGCGTCGCCTTGCCGCGCTTGATGCGCAGGCAGCGACCGACCGTCGCGCACAGGTCGTCCGAAACCAGATCGGCGCCGGCATAGGGCAAGCCAACGCTGGCCTGCGAGCCGCTGACGGCGATGACCGCGCCGCGCAATGCGCTCGGCCGTATCGGCAACGTTTTGAGTGTTCTGGGCGTCCAAGGTATCCCCCGCCTGGCCGTATGAAACACACCACAGGCGCAACCCACGCCTGCTACCTAGAGGCGAAGGTAGCTTGGATTGGTACAAATGCGGTTAATCCCGGGCGGATAATTGTCGGCGGCCAGCGAACCCGATCACCGTGGCCGATATGGCCCCGGACGCCCGGCCGCCCGGATATGGCCCAAAACCGGCATCCGCCGATGCCGCCGCCGTTTGCCTTTTGCCGTGGCCTCCCCTATAAGCCCGCCTGCCGCGCCGACACCCCTGGAGGCACGCGGCTGTTAGCCAAACTCAAGGAGTTGTCCGATGGGCGCCACATACGAGCTCACGGCGACGGTTCGCGAGAAGGTGGGCAAGGGGGCCGCCCGCTCGACACGTCGCCAGGGCCTGATCCCCGCCGTTATCTACGGCGGCAACAAACCCCCGATCGCCATCAGCCTGCCCGGTCAGGAGCTGTTCCTGAAGATCCACGGCGGCGGCTTCTACACCACGCTGGCAAGCATCGCCGTCGACGGCGAGACGATCCAGGCCATTCCGCGCGACTACCAGCTCGACCCGGTCAGCGACAAGCCGCTGCATGTCGACTTCATGCGCGTGGCGCCGGACTCGTTCATCACCATCGAAATCCCGGTGCAGTTCGTCAACGAGAGCCAGGCGCCGGGCATCAAGCGCGGCGGCGTGCTCAACGTCGTCCGCCACCGCATTTCGGTCGTCTGCCGCGCTGACGCCATTCCCGAGCGGGTTGTCGCCGACCTCACCGGTCTCGATATCAACGACTCGCTGCACATCTCCGCAATTCCGATGCCGGAGGGCGTCCGCCCGACCATCAAGCGCGACTTCACGGTCGCCACGGTGGCAGCGCCGGCCGGCGTCAAGGAAGAGATGCGCGCCGCCGCCGAGGCCGCTGCCGCGGCCAAGGTCGCCGCGGAAGCCGCAGCCGAAGCCGGTACCGAGGCGGGCGCGGAAGGCGCCGCTGCCGGCGCACCGGGCGCCGCTCCCGGCGCTGCCGCTCCGGCAGGCGGAGCCAAGCCGGAGGCCGCGAAGAAGTAGTCGCGGCCGAAAGGTCAACGGAGCGAGCCCGCAATGCTCCTCATCGTCGGCCTCGGAAATCCCGGCGCGCAATACGCGCGCCACCGCCACAATGTCGGCTTCATGGCCGCAGACGTGATCCACACCCGCCACGGCTTCTCGCCGTGGCGGCATCGTTTTCAGTCCGAGGTGTCGGAAGGCACGCTGGCCGGCGAGAAGGTCCTGCTCGTCAAGCCGCAGACCTACATGAACGAGTCCGGCCGCGCGGTGCAGGCGGCGACCGCCTTCTACAAGCTGCCCGCCTCCGACGTCGTGGTCATCCACGACGAGGTCGACCTGCCGCCCGGCAAGACCCGCATGAAGACCGGCGGCGGCGCTGCCGGCCACAACGGCCTGCGTTCCATCGACGGCGCCATCGGCGACGGCTACCGGCGGCTGCGCATCGGCGTCGGCCATCCCGGCGCCAAGGAAGCCGTGCCGCACTACGTGCTCCACGACTTCGCCAAGGCGGACACCGACTGGCTGGTGCCGCTCCTCGACGCGATTGCCGACAACGCCGCCCTGTTCGCCGAGAACAAGGACGCCACGCTGGCCAACCGGCTGCACGCAGCCACGGGCGAGGACGAGCCGCGCGGCAAGAAAGCCAAGCCGGCAAAGGACTTGGGGCCCGCGGCGGAATCAAGATCCAAAGCGCCGGCGGAGACCGGCAAGGCGCATCACGACGGCCCCCTCGCCCGCGGCTTGAAGAAGCTGTTCGGCGGCTAGCCGGTCAGGGGCACGCCTCGAGCACGATCGGGTCGCCGCCCTTGCCGCCGAGATCGCGGCATTGCCCGTCGGCACAGAGGTGCCACGCCCCGGCGGCGCCCGAATCCGCCAGCAGCACGCGCTTCTGCGGCGCCACATGCGGATGATAGACCCAGCCAGAACCATCGAAGACCGAGCCCTCCGGCGGGTCCATGCCGGCGCCGGACCCCTCCACCCGCGCTTCCACCACGACCAGCCCGGCCGGCGTCACCTGCCAGTGCTCGGTCCAGGCGATCTTCTCGACCGAATGGGTCCACCACAGCGTGAAGGCGGCGACCGCCAGCGTGACGGTCTTGCCGCCGGCGATGATGCACAGGCTCATGCCGGCAGCGCGCCGGCAGCGCGCCGCGCCCGCCAGTAGTGCTGCACGAGGAAGACGACGGCGAGCGCGAAGCCGACCTCGTCGGTGACCGGCAGCGCCGCCACCAGCGTGAAGGCGGCAAGCGTGGCGAGCCCCCGCTCCCACCACGACAGGTCGCGGCGGAGATGGCCGATGGCCGCCGCGCCCCACAGCATGACCGCGAGGCACGCCTTGACCAGGATGTAGGCGACCGCCGCCGGGTAGCCGATCTCAGCGGCGAGCGGGCCGCCATCCTGAAGCATCAGCGCCGGCGTATAGACCGCCATGAAGGGGATGACGAAGCCGGCGAGCGCGATGCGCACGGCTTGCAGGCCGATCTTCAGTCCCGCCTCCTTGGCGATCGGCGCGGCGGCGAAGGCGGCGAGCGCCACCGGCGGCGTCAGGTCGGCGAGGATGCCGAAATAGAAGACGAACATGTGGGTGACGATCAGCGGCACGCCGAGGTGGAGGAGCGCCGGGCCGGCAAGTGACGAAGTGATGATGTAGTTCGGGATGGTCGGGATGCCCATGCCGAGGATGAGGCAGGTGATCATGGTCAGCACCAGCGACAGGAACAGGCTGGTGCCGCCGACCGAGACGATGAACTGGCCGAAGGTGGTGGCGAGCCCGGTGAGCGTCATCGTGCCGATGATGATGCCGACGGTGGCGCAGGCGATGCCGACGGGAAGCGCCGTCTTGGCCCCTTCCGCGAGGCTGTCGCGGCAGAGGATGAGCGTCGCCCGCCCGCCGGTGTTGATCAGGTTCCAGGCGATCAGCGCGCGCGATGCCGATGACCAGCGTGTAGATGCCGTATTTGAGGAACGAGGCGGCGACCAGCCCGAGGCCGATCCAGAAGATGACGCGGACGGCCATCGACGGCAGGCCGGCGACGATCGCCATGCCGAGGATCAGCATGACGGTGAGCGCCAGGCCGATCGAGCCAGCGAACAGCGGCGTATAGCCGGTGAACAGCAGATAGACGAGGACGGCCAGCGGCAGGATGAGGTACCAGCGCCGACGGATGGCGTCGATCGCCGACGGGCATTCCTCCTTCGGCAGGCCGAGCAGGCCGCGTTTGCCCGCCTCCAGATGCACCATCCAGAAGGTCGAGCCGAAATAGAGGAGCGCCGGCACCAGCGCCGCCTTGACCACCGTGGCATAGGAGACGTCGAGCGTCTCGGCCATGATGAAGGCGACGGCGCCCATGACCGGCGGCATGATCTGGCCACCCATCGACGAGGTCGCCTCGACGCCGCCGGCAAAGGCGGCGCGATAGCCGAAGCGCTTCATCAGCGGAATGGTGAACTGGCCGGTGGTGACGACGTTGGCGACGCCGGAGCCGGAGATGGTGCCCATCAGCGCCGAGGAGATGACCGCGACCTTGGCGGCGCCGCCGCGGGCGTGGCCGACGAGACCGAGCGCCACGTCGGTGAAGAACTGGATCATGCCGGCGCGCTCCATGAAGGCGCCGAACAGGATGAACAGGAAGATGTAGGTCGAGGAGACGTAGACCGGCGTGCCGTAGATGCCCTCGGTGCCGAAGGACATCTGGTTGATGACCTGGTCGAAATCGTAGCCGCGGGTGTCGAGCGGCGGCGGCAGGTGCTGGCCGAAGAAGCAGTAGAGCAGGAACAGGCCGGAAATGATCGGCAGCGCCGGACCCATGGCGCGCCAGGCGGCGAGGATGACGACGACGATCAGCGCGACGCCGACGACGAGATCGACGGGCGTCGGGTAGCCGGAGCGGATGATGAGGTCGTTGTAGAACCACCATTGGTAGAGCGCCACGGCGACGCCGACCAGCGCCAGCCCCCACCCGGCGATGCGCACGAGCGCGCTGTCGCCTCGCGCCGCCCCGATCAGCGGAAAGACCAGCAGCGTCAGGAAGCCGACATGGATCGCCCGCACGATCTGGCTGGGCATGACCAGAAGGCCGAGGGCGGTGGCGACCTGAAAGGCCGAGAACAGGACCGCCAGCCAGAACAGCAGCCGGCCCTCGCCGCCAGGCGGGAAGCTTTCGGCAAGCGGATCGTGGAAGCCGAGGTCCGGCGAACCGGCCGGCACAGGATGGTCGGGCTCGATGCCCGCGCGGCGCACGGGTCGTTCGGAGGCGCTCATCGGCAGCGTGCGATCCCCTGTCCCGGGCGATTCCGGCCGGCCGGCTCTCTTTGACGCCGGCTTCGGTCGGAGCGCTCCTCCGCCGTTGACCAGCCGGGTTCGCGGGACGCGCCGCGAACCGGGATGCGAGCTGAACCGGCAGCCGGTTCCTACATCGCGCCCTTTTCCTTGTAGTAGCGCTCGGCGCCCGGATGCAGCGGGATCGGCAGGCCCTTGGTGGCGCTGTCGAGGCTGATCGCCTTGGCGGCGGCGTGCGCGGCGACCATGTCGTCGAGATGCTCGAAGAGCGCCTTGGTCATCTGGTAGACCGTCTCGTCGTCGAGGTCGGCCCGCGTCACCAGGATGTTGGTGATCGCCGCCGTCGCCACGTCCTCGGTCTGCCCTTCGTAGGTGCCGGCCGGGATCATCTTCGAGGTGTATGGCGCGCCGATCTTCGCCACCACATCGGCGGGGACCGCGACTATGGTGATCGGCACCGACGAGGCGAGGTCGCGGATCGAGGCGACGCCGAGGCCGGCCGATTGCAGCGTGGCGTCGAGCTGGCGGTTCTTCATCAGGTCGACCGACTCGCCGAATGGCAGGTACTCGGTGCGGCTGAGATCGTCGTATTTCAGTCCGGCGGCCGCGAAAATGGCGCGCGCGTTAAGCTCGGTGCCCGACTTCGGCGCACCGACCGACAGGCTGTGGCCCTTCAGGTCGGCGAGCGTCTTGATGCCGGAATCCTTGGTGGCGACCACCTGCACGTAGTTCGAATAGATCGCGGCGACGGCGCGCAGCTTGTCGAGCTTGCCCGGGAAGCCGACGTCGGTGTTGCCTTCCCAGGCCAGCTTGACCGAATCGCCGAGCGCGAAGGCGAGTTCGCCCTTGCCCTGCTGGATGAGGTTGAGGTTCTCGACCGACGCCTTGGTCGACTGCACCTGGGCGCGGGCGCCGGGGATATTGTTGCCGTAGATCGTGGAAAGCGCGACGCCGAGCGGATAATAGACGCCGCTGGTACCGCCGGTGAGGATATTGATGAACTGGTCGGCCGCCTGGCCGCTTACCGTGCCGGCGAGGCTCGCCGACACCGCAATAGCGCCGGCCAATGCAACACGACTGCGCGCATGAAACATAACCACTGATCCTCCGTTTGAACTCCCCGCGGACCAGGACGATCCCGAATTCCACGCCGCTCAAGCCTAGCATCCCGCCAGGCCATTGACCAGCCATGACTTGACGGCGGACGCCGCGGCGGCGAGAAGGCACCCGGCCGGCGCGCGACCGGCCGGCAATCACAGGTTTCAGTCTCCATGGGATTCGCATGCGGCATCGTCGGCCTGCCCAATGTCGGCAAGTCGACGCTCTTCAACGCGCTGACCCGCACGGCCGCCGCGCAGGCGGCGAACTATCCGTTCTGCACGATCGAGCCGAACACCGGCGAGGTGGCGGTGCCCGACCCGCGCCTTGACGCCATTGCCGCGATCGCCAAGCCGGCACAGATCGTGCCCACCCAGCATCGGCTTCGTCGATATCGCCGGGCTGGTGCGCGGCGCCTCCAAGGGCGAAGGCCTCGGCAACCAGTTCCTCGCCAATATCCGCGAGGTCGAGGCGATCGTCCATGTGCTGCGCTGCTTCGAGGGCGGCGACGTCACCCATGTCGAAGGCAAGGTCGATCCGGTCGCCGACGCCGAGACGGTCAACACCGAACTGATGCTCGCCGACCTCGCCAGCCTCGAGCGGCGCGTGACGCCGCTCCGCAAGCGGGCGCAGTCCGGCGACAAGGAGGCCAAGGCAGAAGTGGCGCTGATGGACGCCGCGCTGACCCTGCTCGCCGACGGCAAGCCGGCCCGCCTCGCCGAAGTGCCGAAGGAAGAAGAAGCCGCCTTCCGCGCGCTCAACCTGCTGACCGCCAAGCCGGTGCTCTACGTCGCCAATGTCGACGAGGCGTCGGCGGCGACCGGCAACGACCATTCACGCCGGGTCGAGGAGATGGCGAAGGCGGAAGGCGCCGGCTGCGTCGTCATCTCGGCGGCGATCGAGGCCGAGATCGCCCAGCTGCCCGACGACGACGAGCACGAGTTCCTCGAAACGCTCGGTCTCGAAGAGCCCGGCCTCGACCGGCTGATCCGCGCCGGCTACGCCCTGCTCGGCCTGATCACCTTCTTCACCGCCGGCCCGAAGGAGGTGCGCGCCTGGACGATCTCCGCCGGCACGCGGGCGCCGCAGGCGGCCGGCACCATCCACACCGACTTCGAGAAGGGCTTCATCCGCGCCCAGACCATCGCCTATGACGATTTCATCGGCCTCGGCGGCGAACAACCGGCCAAGGACGCCGGCAAGGCGCGCGACGAGGGCAAGGACTACGTCGTCAAGGACGGCGACGTGATGCTGTTCAAGTTCAACGTGTAGGACTCACGCTCAGACAAACCCGCGCCGCTCGGCGAAGACCGGCGGGATGAACGCCAGGATGGCGTAGGCGATGAAGACGGCGAGCACGGCGGAAATAGACCAGCCGGCATCGAGCGCCGCGCCGAAGGCAAACGGCGCCAGCGCAGATGCGAAGACCATGTACATGACAATGGCGCTGCGGATGGTGCCAAGCACCTCGACCCCGAACATCTCCGCCCACACCGCGGTCAGCGTCGTCTTGGAGATGCCACCGCTGAAGCCCTGACCGGCGAAGGCGGCCGGCAGCGCCCACGGCTCATGCACGGTGGCAAGCACGGTCATGCCGACCACGAACGGCAGAGCCTGGACGAGGAACATCTTGCGCGCCGACAGACGGTCGATGATCCAGCCGGAGGCAAACAGGCCAATGATGTTGCACACGGCAGCCACGGGGAAGCTCGCCGCGACCACCTCCACCGGCCAGCCGCGCGCCTTGGCGATGGTGGTGATGTGGAACATGATCGCCGTGCCGCAGAAGGGCATGACCGCCGCGGCCGGAAGGATCGCCCAGACGTAGCGCGAGCGCACCAGCACCGCGAGGCCCTCGCCGAGCTGGCCGAGCGCGCTCCTGCCGCTGCGGACGAGGCGGGGCGAGCGCGTGATGCCGCTGAGCAGCCACTGGGTCAACGGCAGCAGGACGACGAGCGCGATGACGCCGATCACGGCATAGGTCGGCCGCCAGCCAATGGTCGCGATGCCGACGACCACAGCCGGCGGAAAAACCACCTCGGCTATCGGCATGCCGAGCGCCGTGATACCGAGCGCCCTGCCCCGCTCGCGGTCGAAGGCACGCGCCGTCGCCGTCGCCTCGACATGCACCATCAGGCTCTGCCCGGTGAGGCGCAGGAGATAGAAGGCGAGGAACAGCATGGCGGGCGTCACGACCGAAGCCGTGACGAAACAGGCGATGGCAAGGCCGACAGATCACCGCGGCGCTGAAATGGACCAGGCGGACGCGGTCGATCAGGTGGCCGACGAAAATGCAGCGTGCCGCCGCCGACAGCGTGCCGGCAAGGTAGAGCGCGCCGACGCCGGAAACGGTCAGCCCGAGATCGGCGGCAAAGGACGCCACGAAGAGGCCGATGCAGAAGGTCTGGCCGGGCGTCGAATAGAAGGAATGCAGCGCGCCAAAAGCAAGCGGCCGGATATTGCTCCGGACGAAGGCGAAATAGGACAAGGAGGATCCGGGAAGGCGAGAGGAATGCGTTGACCCGAGCTATAGTCGCTTCCGGCGCGGCTGTGAACCGCGACGAGCCGCGATTTGCGCGAACCGGGCTTCGGCGGCTAAGCACCGGGCAGCCCGGATCCGAACGCAACAGGGGAAGACATGCCGATCACGCTTGCCGAAGCCGCTCTCGTCGTCGACGCAGCCCTCGCGAAGGGCCGCGACCTCGGCCTGGCGCCGCTGACCGTCGCCGTGCTCGACGCCGGCGGCCACCTCGTCGCCTTCAAGCGCGAGGACGGCTCCGGCATCCTTCGTTTCGACATCGCCTACGGCAAGGCGTGGGGCTCGCTCGGCATGGGCTTCGGCACCCGCGAGCTGACCAAGCGGGCGGCCAACAGCCCGGCCTTCCTGACCGCGCTCGCCGCGGCAAGCGGCGGCCGCGTCGTCCCCTCGCCCGGCGGCGTGCTGATCCTCGGGGCGAGGCGGTGATCGGCGCCGTCGGCATCTCCGGCGACGCCGGCGACCGCGACGAGGAATGCGCGCTGGCCGGCATCGCCGCCGCGGGACTGAAGGGGCAGCCGGGCGCCGCCGCGTGACCGCGCGGACATCAGCCGCCTTCCGCGTCCTGTGCGGCGTCACGCTCGTCGCGGGCTGCCTCGCCTGCGGGCAGGTGACGGCGCAAGCGGCCGGTCTCGACCGGATCGAATTGTCGGAGCGGGCGCGGTTGGCCGCAGCCTACTTGTCGAGAGCGCAACAGGCCGACGGCACGTTTGCCTACGAGTACGACTTCGCCCTCGGCCGCTATCGCGACCGCGACAGCATCGTCCGTCAGGCCGGAGCGGTGTTCGGGCTGGCGGATTACCTCGGCCACGACGGCGACGGGCCGGTGAGAGACGCGGTCGTGCGGGGGCTCGACATGCTCGCCGCGCGGTCCATCGCCTATGGCGACGGGCAGCTCGTCTCCGGCGACGGGACGCTCGCCAGCGCCGCCACCGGCGCAACCGCCATCGCCTTGCTCGCGGAACTCAGCTTCTTCCGAGCGACGGGCAACGACCGCTTCGCCAGCATTCGGCGCGCCTGGCTGGCGGGGCTGGCCGCTCTACAACTGCCGGCGGGCCGGTTCGCCGAGCGCCCGGACGTTGCGACCGAGTCCGACTACTTCAACGGCGAAACATGGCTGGCGCTCGCCCGCTACGTCCGTCGGTTCCCGGACGATCTCACCGCGCGAGAGATGCTGGCCAGAGCCGACGAGGCCATGATCGCGCGCTACACGCGAACACCGGAACTCTTCTTCTTTCACTGGGGAACGATGGCCGCCGCCACCCGCTTCGCGACGACGCGGGAGGCACGCTTTCTCGACTTCGTTTCCATGCAGGGCTGGCTGTTCGTCTTCGCGCTCGCCGACGATCTGTCACCGGACGGCAATAGCTGTGCGGCGGTCGAGGGCCTCGCCGACGGCGCTCGCGCCTTGCTTGCCGGAGGTCGCGCCTCCGATCCCGGCTATGCCCCCATCGCCGCGCAGGCAGAGCGCAGACTGGCGACGGCGCTCAGCATGCAGATCGTGCCGGGCGCGGCGATGTCCGTCGACATTTCCGACGGCGACCGCGAGCGCTTTGCCGGCGCATTCCTCAACGGACTTGACAGCCCACGCACCCGCATCGACGCGACGCAGCATTGCCTCTCGGCGATCCTGAAATATCGGGCCTGGCTCGATGCCGGCGGCACCGATCCGTGAGCGCCGCCTTCCGCTACCGCTCGGTCGCGTCGAGGTCGATGTTGTTGTCGAGGGTGTCGAGGTTGTTGCGCTTCTTGCCGCGGCCGGTATCGTTGAACAGGTTGTGGTTCGGCACGAAATCGCACTTGCAGTAATACTTGTCCCAGAGCTGGTGGGATTCGCAGTAGCCCGACTTGATCCACGGATTGCTGGTCGTCGCAGCGCAACTCTTGGCCCACGCGGGCGTTTCGGCAACCGCAACGGGCTGCATGGCGAAAAACGCGACGGCGAAGGTCGATACGGCCGCAAGTGCCGCGACGGGAAATAGAGACCAGGTTCTGCGCGATGCCATCGGTTGCATGCCTCCGTTCAGAGAACCAAGCCCCCGCGGGGGAGCTTATGATCTGCGGCAGGATGCCGCAACTCGCGCGGCAACGCACGGCCGGCGCCTGACGAACCGGACGGGTCATGCGCGCCTTCGAGGACTTCACCATCGGCGAGACCATCGAGCACGGCGCCTGCGTCGTGACGGCGGAGGAGATCGTGTCCTTTGCGCGCGAATTCGACCCGCAGCCCTTTCATCTCGACCAGGACTCCCCCGAGGCAGCGCTGACCGGCGGCCTGATCGCCTCCGGCTGGCACGTCGCCGGCCTGTTCATGCGCCTGATGGCGGATTCCATGCTGCTCGATTCGACCTGCATGGGATCGCCGGGCATCGATGTCCTGAAGTGGCTGAAGCCGGTGCGCCCCGGCGACACGATCGCCGGCCGCTCCACCGTCACCGGCGCGCGCGCCTCACAGAGCCGTCCCGGGATGGGCATCGTCCGCTTCCGTCACGAGGCGACCGATGCGAGCGGCGAGACGGTGATGTGGATGGAAAACGCGATCCTGTTCGGACGGCGGTCATGAGCCCTGCCTTCGAGGCGATCGCCGTAGGCCAGCGCCACGACTTCGGCGCGTACGAATTCACCGCCGAGCGCATCAAGGACTTCGCCCGCCGCTTCGACCCGCAAGTCTTCCACATGGACGAGGCGGCGGCCGCGACGACCGCCTTCGGCGGGCTGTGCGCCAGCGGCTGGCACACGGCGTCGGTGGCGATGCGCCTGCAGGTGGACTATCTCGCCGCCGCCGCATCGCGCGGCGAGCCGGTGCCGCGCTTCGGCATGTCGCCCGGCGTCGAAAATCTCAAATGGCTGAAGCCGGTCTATGCCGGCGATCGCATCGCCTATTCCGGCGTCGTCTCGGCCAGGCGCCTGTCGCGCTCGCGCCCCGGCTGGGGCATCGTCTCTATCGAATTCACCGGCGAGAACCAGAAGGGCGAACCGGTCTTCACCATGACCGGCCACGTCTTCGTCGCGGTCTAGGCGCGCCGCGGGCCTGCCGCGACGCGCCCTTGTCTTGCTGCGATGCTACATCTTCGGGCCGGCCCAGGCGGGCAGCGCGTCGATCTTGAGCTGGCGCCGCTCGTCTGGCGACAGCTTGTAGTTCGACAGGAACGGCGACGACTCGAACGAGCCGTATTCCGGATTGGCGATGAAGATCCAGTCGTGGCCGATATGGGCCGCGTTGGCCTCCAGCGACTTGGCGCGGTCGGCTTCCGACCCGCCGTAGTCGTCGGAGAAGTCGCCGTAGTTGTCACCGATGAGGAGCAGGATGCGATAGTCCTTGGCGACGAAGGCGCGGCGGGTGCCCTTCTTCGACGTCCAGTCGTCATGCTCCTTCGACATCAGGAAGGTGTCGACATTGCCGCCCATCGGGAAGCCGAGGGCTTCCATGTTCTTGCGCGTCGCCTCTTCCTGGTCGGCGCTGCGGTTGGTGACGTAGAAGACCTTCACGCCCTTGGAGTCGGCGTATTTGGTGAAGTCGACCGCCCCGGGCGTGGCTTTTGCGTCCGCGTCGGCGACCCATTGCGCCCAGGTCTTGCTGCTGTAGTCGTTTCCGGTCTTCACCAGCCACGACTCGTAGGCGCCGTTGTCGATGGCGGTCTCGTCGGCGTCGAGGATCACCGCCGGCGGCAGGTCGGCGAAATTGCCGGTCTGCTCGGTCGCCGCCGTCCAGCTCTTGTCGGCAAGCGCCTCGTCGAGGCGGATCTTGGCGAGATCGTAGGCCTGCAGTGTGTTCGCCCTGTACTCGACCGAATTCGAAACCCAGAGCGTCGCATTGAGGATGTCGTTCTGCGGAACCGGATCGGCGGCGAGCGCCCCGCCGGCGGCAAGCGGCAGCGCCAGGCACGCGGCGGCGACCGTGGTGAACAGCATGGATCGCGATGTAGCAGTCATGGATTTGCCTCTCTCGTCAAAGTGTTGGTGCGCGAACCGGCGCGGACCGGAAGTCCTTTGCCGGCTTCAGATCGACGCCTGTTTGCGGGGGCTTATGAGACGGTAGGCCGGACGCGCAACGGGCGGGATGAGACCAGCCTAGCGCATTCCCATTTCAGGATCACGACAATCCGTCTGCGTCAGGGCGTCGGCGGCTCCGGCGGCGGGTCCTTCTTCGCCTGGGTTTCCCAGGCCAGGAAGTCGGGGTCGGAGAGCACCGCCTCCATGTAGGCGGCCCCGGTCGCGGCGAGCTTGACGCCATATGTGCGGAAGCGCGTGACCACCGGTGCGTACATGGCGTCGGCGATGCTCCAGCGGCCAAACAGGAACGGTCCGCCGCCGGCCTTGCCCCAGCGCTCGCGACACTCGCGCCACATCGTCTCGACGCGCGCGACCTCGGTATTGGCCTGCGGATTGTTGGGATTGGGCAGACGCTCGAGCAGCGCCATGTTGAGATATTCGCGAAGCGCCCGGAAGCCGGAATGCATTTCCGCCGAGACGGCGCGCGCATGCGCCCGGGCGACGGCGTCGTCGGGCCACAGCCGCGCGGCGGGCACGGTCTCGGCCAGGTATTCCGCAATGGCGATGGAATCCCACACCCGCACCTCGCCACCGTCCGGCCGCTTGTGGACGAGGAACGGCACCTTGCCGGTCGGCGACAGGCGATTGAGTTCGCTCTTTCCCGCGCCGGTGCGGTAGCGGATCAGGGTCTCGTCGAAAGGCACGCCCGCCTTCTTCATCGGCAGCCAGCCGCGCAGCGACCACGTCGAGACCGTGCGGTAGCCGATGTAGATATGGAAGTCGGGCATGGCTCAGTCCCCTTCGAAGCTGACGAGCGTGTGAACCTTGACGTCATGCGCGGCGATCCGCCGGGCGCCGCCGAGGTCGGGCAGGTCGATGACGAAAGCCGCCGCGACGATCTCGCCGCCCGAGCGGCGGATCAGTTCGATGGCCGCTTCCGCCGTGCCGCCGGTGGCGATCAGGTCGTCCACCAGCAGCACCCTGTCGCCCTTGCCGATCGCGTCGGCATGAATCTCGATCGTGTCGACGCCGTATTCGAGGCTGTAGTCCTGACCGATCGTGCGCCAGGGGAGCTTGCCCTTCTTGCGGATCGGCACGAAGCCGCGGCCGAGCTCATGGGCGACGGCGCCGCCGAGGATGAAGCCGCGCGCCTCGATCCCGGCGACATGGTCGATGCCGGCGCCAAGGAACGGCAGCACCAGACCGTCGACCGCGGCGCGCAAGCCGACCGGACTCGCAATCAGCGTGGTGATGTCACGGAACAGGATGCCGGGCTTCGGGTAGTCCGGGATCGTGCGGATCAGTGCCTTGATATCGGTCTCTGGCACGGACTCCCCTCCCCCCACGGATTCTGGCCGGGCGCGGTCATAGCACCGCGCCGGCGCCGACGCCACGGTGACTCAGGCCCACGCGGCGATGATTGCCGGAATTTCGGCGAGGCTATGGACCGTCGCATCGGCGTCCAGCGGCGGCTGATAATAGGCGTTCGCCATCCAGATCGCCCGCAGGCCGGCAGCCTTGGCACCGGCGATGTCGGCAACCGGGTTGTCGCCAACGAAGACAGCCGCGGCCGGCATCGCGTCGAGACGTGCCAGCGCCTGTCAGGAAGATTTCCGGATCGGGTTTGCGGATGCCCTCGTTCTCCGAAATGACGATCGCGTCGAATGCCTGCATCAGCCCCAGCCCGGCGAGCGTGCGCTCCTGGATGGGCACCTGCCCGTTGGTGACCACTCCAAGACGCAGGCCGTCGCCGCGGAGGCGCTCCAGCGTTGGAAAGAGATCGGCAGGCGGCCGGCAATAGCCACCATACCCATCGACATAATCGGCCACGAGCATTGGCGCAGCACTCGGGTCTCCGCCGATCTCCGACAGGATCCGCGGATATACGACATCCCGCTGGACCGAGCCGTTGGCGTCGTAGGCGATGAACTTGTCGATGAAAGCCTGCAGCGGGACGGCGCCGAGCAGGTCGGCGCGCGCCGCATATTGCGCCGTCAGAAAGGCGCGGAGCGACGCGCCGCGGTCATAAAGCGTGCCGTCGAGGTCGAAAAGAACGGCGCGGATCGCCAACGGTCTCCGCGTCCGTTCGTCAGTGTGCGACGTTCGACCAGACGCGCTTCTTGGTCAGGTACATCAGCCCGGCGAAGACGACCAGGAAGATGCCGATCATGAAGCCGATGCGCTTGCGCTCGACCAGATGCGGCTCGGCCGCCCACATGAGGAAAGCCGAAACGTCCCGCGCGTACTGGTCGACGGTCTGCGGCGTGCCGTCGCTATAGGTCACCTGATCGGCCGACAGCGGCGGCGGCATCTTCAGCGACACCGCGGCGCGATAATAGGGGTTGTAATAGGTCCCGTCCGGGATGGTCAGGCCGGGCGGCGGATCCTGGAAGCCGGTCAGCAGCGCGTGGATATAGTCCGGCCCGCCCTCCTGATAGGCGGTGAAGAAGTCGACCGTCGCCCACAGCACGCCGCGCTCGACGCCGCGCGCCTTGGCGATCACCGACAGGTCGGGCGGCGCGGCGCCGCCATTGGCGGCCGCGGCAGCCGCCGTATTGGGGAACGGCGCCGGCATGTGGTCGTAGGGCTTGCCCGGACGATCGAACATGTCGCCGGCATCATTGGGTCCGTCGGTGACCGTGTAGGAGGCGGCCAGCGCCTTGACCTGGTCCTCGGTGAAATGCGGTCCGCCTTCCTGCGCCGAGATTGCGGAAAGCGACCAGGTCCATCGAGTGGCAGGACGAGCAGACTTCCTTGTAGACCTGAAAGCCGCGCTGCAATTGCGCCGTGTCGAACGTGCCGAAGATGCCGGCGAAGGACCAGCGCTGCAGCGGCGGCTTCTTGATCGGGAAAGCCGTCGGCGTCGCTCCCTCGCCCTCCTGGGCGGCGGTGGGCAGCGTGGCGACAAGGCCGACAACGGCGGCGGCGGCGAAGAGTCCAGCGATCCGTTTCATCGGCTCAGCTCCCCGCCCCGGCTTGTGCGCCGGATTTCGCGAGCACCGATTCGGTGATGCTCGACGGCAGCGGCTTTGGCCGCTCGATCAGCCCGAGCACCGGCAGCACGATCAGGAAATGCGCGAAGTAGTAGAAGGTGAGGATGCGTGAGGCGATGACGAAGCCACCCTCCGGCGGCTGCGACCCGAGATAGCCGAGGCCGATGCCGGTCAGCACGAAGATCCAGAAGAACTGGCGGTAGATCGGCCGGAAGGTCGCCGAGCGCACCCGCGAACGATCGAGCCACGGCAGGAAGACCAGGATGGCGATCGAGGCGAACAGCGCGACCACGCCCATGAGCTTGTTCGGGATGGCGCGCAGGATCGCGTAGAACGGCAGGAAGTACCATTCGGGCACGATGTGCGCCGGCGTCTGCAGCGGATTGGCCGGGATGTAGTTGTCCGGGTGGCCAAGGTAGTTCGGGATGAAGAACACCAGCCAGACCAGCAGCAGCAGGAACACGGTCAGGCCGAAGGTGTCCTTGATCGTGTAGTAGGGATGGAAGGGCACCGTGTCCTGGCTGTCCTTGACGTCGACGCCGGTCGGGTTGCCGTTGCCGGGCACGTGCAGCGCCCAGATGTGCAGCAGCACCACGCCGGCGATCATGAACGGCAGCAGGTAGTGCAGAGAGTAGAAGCGGTTGAGCGTCGGCGCGCCGACCGAGAAGCCGCCCCACAGCCACGTCACGATGGCGTCGCCGACCAGCGGGATCGCCGAGAACAGGTTGGTGATGACGTTGGCGGCCCAGAAGGACATCTGGCCCCAGGGCAGCACGTAGCCCATGAACGCCGTCGCCATCATCAACAGGTAGATGATGACGCCGAGGATCCACAGCACCTCGCGCGGCGCCTTGTAGGAGCCGTAGTACATGCCGCGCAGCATGTGGACGTAGACGGCCAGGAAGAACATCGACGCGCCGTTGGCGTGCAGGTAGCGCAGCAGCCAACCGTAGTTGACGTCGCGCATGATCGCCTCGACCGAATTGAAGGCCAGCGCGTCCGCCGGGATGTAGTGCATCGCCAGAACGATGCCTGTGGCGAGCTGCGCCGCCAGCATGAAGGTCAGGATGGCGCCGAAGTTCCACCAGTAGTTCAGGTTGCGCGGCGTCGGATAGACGATGAACGACGAGTGGATGAGGCTCAGCACCGGCAAGCGGCTTTCCAGCCACTTCGCGATGGGGTTCTTCGGAACGTAAGTTGAATGCCCGGCCATGTTGTTGTCGCCTGCCCCGTTCAGCCGATGCGGATATTCGTGTCCGAGACGAACTCGAACACCGGTATCGCCATGTTCTCCGGCGCCGGCCCCTGCCGGATGCGCCCGGCGGTGTCATAGACCGAGCCGTGGCACGGGCAGAACCAGCCACCGTAGCTGCCCTCTTCGCCGAGCGGCACGCACCCGAGATGCGTGCAGATCTGGATCATCACGAACCACGCTTCCTTGCCCGGCGCAGCGCGGTTCTCGTCGGTCGCCGGTGCATTGGCCGGCAGATTGGCGTTGCGGGCCAACTGGTCGCGGAGTTCGGAAACCTTGACCGTCTTGGCCTCGTCGATCTCCTTCTGGGTGCGCTGGCGCACCACCACCGGCTTGCCGCGCCATTTGACGATCAGCGACATGCCCGGCTCGACCGAGGAGACATCGACCTCGACCTGGGCCAACGCCAGAGCGGCGGCGTCCGGATTCATCTGGTCGATCAACGGCCACGCGGTAAGGACCGCGCCAACGGCGCCGGCTCCCGCGGTAGCAATGTAGAGAAAATCGCGCCGTGTCGGCTCCGAATGATCGGCCGTATCGGTACTTGCCAAGATCGGACTCCCCAATCGCCCCTCGGCGGAAACCGCAAGAATCCCCGCCGGCCGCGACTGTTTAGCCATCGCGCTCGCGCCTTGTCCAGTCACCCCGCCCGGTTTGCGCACATTGTCGCGGGGGCCGGCGCCGCCCTGCTCGGCCGCCTGAACGGGCTTGGCACGGCTTGCCGGCCCCGGCCGGGCATCGACCAAATTGCCGGATCGGCGGCGCCACCCGGCCCCATTTGGACTAAGCTGCCGGCCGCCCAAGGAGTTGCCTCATTCCCGAACCGACCATCCACGCATCGATCCACGGGATCGCCATCGAGCTTTGCACGGCGCCAACCCTGTTCTCGCCGCGAAAGCTGGACGCGGGCACGCTGGCGATGCTGTCCCTCGTGCCGTTCGAGTCCGGACGACAAGGTGCTCGACCTGGGGTGCGGCTATGGCGCGGTCGGCATCTATGCCGCGAAGATAGTGCGGCCCGATCGCGTCACCCTGCTCGACAAGGATCCGCGCGCGATCGAAATCGCCACGCTGAATCTCAAGGCCAATGGCGTCGCTGGCGCCAAGACCGTACTCAGCGACGGATTCCGAGATTTCTCCGAAACCGGCTTCACCAAGATCCTCTGCAACCCGCCCTATCACACTGATTTTTCAGTTCCCAAACACTTCATCGAAAAGGGCTTCAACCGGCTGGCGCTCGGCGGAACGATGTGGATGGTCACCAGACGCGGCACCTGGTACCGCAACAAGCTGCGCGCCATCTTCGGCAACGCGCGCACGCACGCGGTCGACCCTATTTCGTCTTCGAAGCCATCAAGCGGTCGAACACCTACGCCAACAAACCAGCGTCTGAGCCGCGGGCACGCGCCGCCCTACTCGGCCGCCTGAACCGGGCTCCGGTCGCCGCCGCCCCCGCATCGGTATTGAGGAAGCCGCCGGACTGCCGGCTCCACAGCGCGGCGTAGAGCGCCGCCATGCCGCGAGCAGTTCGTCGTGGCGTGCCCGTCTCGACGATCTGGCCCTTGTCCAGGACCACCAGCCGGTCCATCGCGGCGATGGTCGACAGGCGGTGGGCGATGGCGATCACCGTCTTGCCCTCCATCAGGCGGTAGAGGCTCTCCTGGATCGCCGCCTCGACCTCCGAATCGAGCGCGCTGGTCGCCTCGTCGAGGACCAGGATCGGCGCGTCCTTGAGCAGCACCCGGGCGATCGCCACCCGCTGGCGCTGGCCGCCGGACAGCTTGGCGCCGCGCTCACCGACATGGGCGTCGTAGCCGGCGCGGCCGTAGTGGTCCTGAGAGAGTCGGAATGAACTCTCCGCCTGCGCCTGGCGGGCCGCGTCGCGCATCGCCGTCGTCGCCGGCTTCGGGCCGGCCATAGAGGATGTTGTCGCGGATCGAGCGGTGCAGCAGCGAGGTGTCCTGGGTGACCAGGCCGATCTGGCTGCGCAGCGAATCCTGCGAGACATGGGCGATGTCCTGCCCGTCGATGAGGATGCGGCCGCCCTCCACGTCGTAGAAGCGCAGCAGCAGGTTGGCGAGCGTCGACTTGCCGGCGCCGGAGCGGCCGACCAGCCCGACCTTCTCGCCCGGCTGGATGGTCAGCGACAGGTTCTCGATGATCCCGCTCTTGCGGCCATAGTGGAAGGTGACGTTCTCGAAGCGGATCTCGCCACGCGGCGACCGCGAGTTCGGCCGCGCCGGGCTTGTCGACCAGCTCCTGCGGCCGGGCGATGGTCTCCATGCCCTCCTGCACCGCGCCGACATTGTCGAACACGCCGACCGAGGTCCACATGATCCAGCCGGACATGGTGGCGATGCGGAATGCGAGGCCGGCGGCGATGGTGAGCGCGCCGAGCGACAGATCGCCGTGCGCCCACAGCCACACGGCGAGCGCCGTCGTGCCGCCGATGAGCAGGCCGTTCATGATCACCACCGTGCTCGACATGGCCGTGATCAGCCGGGTCGACAGGCGGAACTTCTGCAGGTGATCGTCGACGGCGTCGCGGGCGTAATCGTCCTCGCGGGCGGTGTGGGCGAAGAGCTTCACCGTCTGGATGTTGGTGTAGCTGTCGACGATGCGCCCGGTCAGCATCGAGCGCGCTTCCGACACGATCACCGACCGCTCGCGGATGCGCGGCACGAACCAGACCAGCACATAGACGAAACCCGCGATCCAGATCGCCAGCGGGATCGTCAGGCGGAGGTCGAGCTGGCTGAAGAGCAGCAGCGAACTGATCGCGTAGATGGTGACGAACCACAGCGCGTCGCAGACCTGCACCACCGATTCGCGCAGCGCCGGGCCGGTCTGCACGATCTTCGAGGCGATGCGGCCGGCATAATCGTCGGTGAAGAAGCGCGACCGTCTGGCGCAGCACATAGCGATGCGTCTGCCAGCGGACGAGGTTGGTGAACGACGGCGCCAGCGACTGCTGGACGAGCAGGTCGTGCAGGATGGTGACGATGGGCCGCGCGACGATGACGACGAAGCCCATCCACAGGAACGTCCAGCCGTAGTCGGCAAGCACCCGCTCAGGCGTTGTCGTCTTGAGCAGGTCGACGATGGCGCCGATGTAGCGGAAGATCGACACCTCGATCAGCGAGATGAAGAAGCCGACGACCATGAGGACGGCGAGCACCGGCCACACCTGCCTGGTGTAGTGCCAGTAGAAGGCGGCAAGCGTCGTCGGCGGCATGCCCTCGTCATGGCGCCGGAACGGGTCGATCAGGTTCTCGAAGTAGCGGAACATGGCCGTCACGCCACCTCCGCTACCGGATCGAGATCGAGGAAGCCGCCCGACTGGCGGCTCCACAGCGAGGCATAGAGGCCGCCGCTGGCGGAGCAGTTCCTCGTGCGGGCCGACCTCGACGATGCGGCCATTGTCGAGCACCACCAGCCGGTCCATCGCCGCGATGGTCGACAGGCGGTGGGCGATGGCGATCACCGTCTTGCCGGCCATCAGCGTGTCGAGCGATTCCTGGATCGCCGCCTCGATCTCCGAGTCGAGCGCGCTGGTCGCCTCGTCGAGGACGAGGATCGGCGCGTTCTTGAGGAAGACGCGGGCGATGGCGATGCGCTGGCGCTGACCGCCGGAAAGCTTGACGCCGCGCTCGCCGACATGAGCGTCGTAGCCCGTCCGCCCCTTCGGATCGGACGAGGTCGCCGATGAACTCGTCGGCATGGGCCAGCCGCGCCGCTTCAATCGCCTCCTCGGCGTCGCCTCGCGGCCGGCCGTAGCGGATGTTGTCCATGACCGAGCGGTGGAGCAGCGAGGTGTCCTGCGTCACCATGCCGATCTGGCGTCGGAGCGACTCCTGGGTGACGCCGGCGATGTCCTGCCCGTCGATCAGGATGCGTCCGCCCTCAAGGTCGTAGAAGCGCAGCAGCAGGTTGACCAGCGTCGACTTGCCGGCGCCGGAGCGGCCGACCAGCCCGACCTTCTCGCCGGGATGGATGGCCAGCGAGAAATCCTCGATCACCTTTGTCTCGCGGCCATAGTGGAAGCGCGCGTGGTCGAAGCGGATCTCGCCGCTTGCCGACGGCGAGTTCGGCGGCATCGTCGCGATCGACGATGGTGATCGGCTTGGTCAGCATGCCCATGCCGTCCTGCACCGTGCCGATGTTCTCGAACAGGCCCGCGACCTCCCACATGATCCATTGCGAGATGCCGCGCATCCTGAGCACCAGGCCGAGCGCCACGGTGATGGCGCCGATGGTGATCAGCGACTGCTGCCAGGCGTAGATGGCAATGCCGGCCGACCGCCGCCAGCAGCAGCGAATTGATGACGTTGACCGACCAGGTGAGCCCGGTGATCAGCCGCATCTGCCTGTGGACGGTGACCAGGAACTCGTCCATCGCGTCGCGGGCATAGTCCTGCTCGCGCGTCGAATGGGCGAAGAGCTTCACCGTCTGGATATTGGTGTAGCTGTCGACGATGCGGCCGGTCATCTGGGCGCGCGCGTCGGCCTGGGCCGCGCCGATCTTGCCGAGGCGCGGCACGAACCAGATCAGCAGGCCGATATAGGCGGCGAGCCACACCATCAGGGCGGCCAGCATCCAGGCATCGCTCTGCAGCGAACAGATAGGCGGTGCCGAGGAACATGGTGACGACGTAGACGCCGACATCCATGAGCTTCATCACCGTCTCGCGCACGGCGAGCGAGGTCTGCATGACCTTCTGCGAAACGCGGCCGGCGAACTCGTCCTGGAAGAAGGCAAGACTCTGGCCGAGCATGTGGCGATGGGCGCGCCAGCGCACCAGCATCGGATAGCTGCCGAAGGTCGTCTGGAACATCAGCAGCGCCTGGCCGAGCGTCACCGCCGGGAAGCCAACAAGGATGACGGCCGCCATGGCGGCCAGCTCCCAGCCATGGGCCGCGAGGAAGCCGGCGCGGTCGGCCGCGCCCAGCCAGTCGACCAGCTTGCCGGTGAACGAGAAGAAGAAGAGCTCGACCACGGAGATCGTCGCCGTCAGCACCGACATCAAGGCGAGCCACGGCATCATCGGCCGCGAATAATGCCAGACGAACGGCCACAGCCCAGCGGGCGGCGGGCCGGCGTCGTCAGTCGGGTAGGGATCGACCAGGGTCTCGAATTGTTTGAACACGCGTGTGCTCCGGATGGGCCGGCGCGCATCGCGGCCGGCGGAAAAGCGGGAGTCGGCAAGCCCGAGCGCCGCGAGGCGCCCTTGGGCTCAGGCTCCGGACGTGTCGGAAAGCGTCAGTTGGGCGTCAGGCAAACAGCCCGAGGGAGACGCGGACGGCAACGGCCGGGGCCTTGGTGCAGATAAACTGCATTCGGCATCTCCTCTTGGGTTGGCAAGGCACGCACGAGACAACCGCCGTGCGGACGCGACGGGGCAGCTTCTAGCCCTGTTCGCGGCCGGTTTCCAGTGCTTATGCGGCTGATTTTGGAGACTTCACGCGAACCGTTGCTCAAACGCAACTATTCCGCCGCCGCCGGCGGCCATCCGAGGGCGCATCGCCGTGCGACGGTTGCGCCGGGCACCGAGTGGAGGCAGTAGCTGGCGCCGATCCGCTCAGAGGGGAGCACCATGCAGCCGCCAAACGGCAACGAACTCTACGACGACCCGGGGCTGGCGCAGTTCTATGACGCGGCGCATCGGGCCCGCGACGACTTCGCCTACTGCACCGAACTGGCGAAGACGGCGGGTTCAGTCCTCGACCTCGGCTGCGGCACCGGCGAGCTGGCAGCGGCGCTGGCGCCCGGCCGCTCAGTCACCGGCGTCGACCCGGCCGCGGCGATGATCGCGATCGCGCGAGGCCGACCGGGCGGCGGGAACGTCACCTGGGTCGAGGCCGATGCCCGTTCGGTTCGCCTTGAACGGCGCTTCGACCTCGTTCTTCTCACCGGCCATGCGTTTCAGGTGTTCCTCACGGCTGACGATCAGCGCGCGGCGCTTGCCACCATCGCCGCCCATCTCGCCCCCGGCGGGCGGTTCATCTTCGACAGCCGCAACCCGGCCTTCCCCGGCCGCAAGGAGCGCACACGCGCGGAGACGACGAAGCGCATCGAGCATCCCCGGCACGGAGCGACGGAGGCATGGAACGCTTCGGTCTATGACGCCGAGACGGGCATCCTCACCTATGAGAACGGCTACCGCATCATCGCAAGCGGGCAGGAATATGTGGCCGGGGCGCAGATCCGCTACACGCCCCGGGACGCGCTTGCCGTCCTGATCGAAGAGGCGGGGCTGGCGGTCGACCAATGGCTTGGCGACTGGCTGGGCACGCCTTTCGAACCGGACTCGAAGGAGATCATTCCGCTCGGCCGGCTGGCCTGAACCAGCGCTGCTCCGCAGCACCGACCGCCGGCTATTCCGCGGCGGCCGGGACCGCGGATTCGTCGACGCCGAGGAAGCCGCCCGATTGGCGGTGCCAGAGCGCGGCGTAGAGGCCGTTCTGGAGGAGGAGGTCGCGGTGCGTGCCGGCCTCGACGATCCGCCCCTCGTCCATCACCACCAGCCGGTCGAGCACGGCGATGGTCGACAGGCGGTGGGCGATGGCGATGACGGTGCGGCCTTCCATCAGGCCGTAGAGCTGCTCCTGGATCGCCGCCTCGACCTCGGAATCGAGCGCACTGGTCGCCTCGTCGAGAACCAGGATGGGGGCGTCCTTGAGGATCAGCCGGGCGATGGCGACGCGCTGGCGCTGGCCGCCCGAGAGCTTGACGCCACGCTCGCCGACGCGGGAATCGTAGCCGCGCCGGCCCTGCAGATCCTGGAGCCCGGCGATGAAGTCGTCCGCCTGCGCCTTCCTGGCGGCGGCGATCACCTGCTCTTCGGTCGCCTCCGGGCGTCCGTACTTGATGTTGTCGCGCACCGAGCGATGGAGCAGCGAGGTATCCTGGGTGACGACGCCGATCGAGGCGCGGAGGCTCTCCTGCGTCACGTGGGCGATGTCCTGCCCGTCGATCAGGATGCGCCCCGATTCGAGGTCGTAGAAGCGCAGCAGCACGTTGACCAGCGTCGACTTGCCGGCGCCGGAGCGACCGACGATGCCGACCTTCTCGCCGGGCTTCACCGTCAGCGTGAGATCGTCGATGACGCCGGACTTGCGGCCGTAGTGGAAGCTGATGTGGTCGAAGCGCAGCTCGCCGCGGGTGACGGCGAGCGGCACCGCGTCGGGCGCATCGACCAGCGAGTGCGGCCGGGCGATGGTCTGCATGCCGTTCTGCACCGTGCCGATATTCTCGAACAGATGGGTGATCTGCCTGAGGATCATGTTCGACATCTGGTTGAGGCGCAGCACCAGCGAAGTGGCGATGGCGATGGCGCCGACGGTGATCGAGCCCCGCGTCCACAGGTAGACGCCGAGGCCGCACACCGCCACGATCAGCGCGCTGTTCATGGTCGACAGCGACACCATCAGCGCCGCCATCGTTCGGGAGAACTTGAGGAAGGCGTCGATATGGGTGCGGAAGCCTTCCAGCACGAAGCCGTCCTCGCGCTCGGCGCGCGCGAACAGCTTGACCGACTGGATGTTGGTGTAGCTGTCGACGATGCGGCCCGACAGGCCTGAGTTCGCCTCGGCAACCGCGGCGGAACGCTGCCGCACCGGCGGCACCAGCTTCCAGATCGTGAGCACGTAGACGGCGAGCCACACCGCCACCGGCGCGATCAGCCAGGGATCGAGGCCCGCGAACAGCCAGAGCGTGCCGCCGAGATAGATGATCAGCGTCCAGATGCCTTCGATGAGGTTGAAGATCGTCTCGCGCAGCGACGGTCCGGTCTGCATCACCTTCTGGGCTATGCGCCCGGCGAAATCGTTCTGGAAGAAGGTCAGGCTCTGGCGCAGCACGTAGCGGTAGTTCTGCCAGCGCACCATCGCCGTCAGGCTGGGCACCAGCGCAAGCTGGTTGAAGCCGCGCTGCAGGAGCGAAATCAGCGGCCGCAGGATGAGGACGACGAAGGCCATCCCCGCCAGCGCCCAGCCATAGGTGGCGAAGAACGCCTCGGGGGCCGTGGTGCTCGACCAGTCGACGATCTTTCCGAGAAAGACGTAAAGCGCCATCTCGGTGACGGTGGCGGCGAGCGACAGGAACAGGACGACGATAACCAGCCAGCGCACCGGCCTGATGAAATAGCGATAGAACGCCAGCAGCCGGTCCGGCGGTCTTTCGACCGGCGTCTCGGCAAAGGGCTCAACCAGCGTCTCGAACCAGGTCTTTCGCATCGAACCTATCTGTGGGTGGACGCGCCCAAGTCCGTCATCGGGCGGCCGGCTTGGAAGGAGCGGACGAACGCGTGCGGCTTGACGCGGCGCCACCCGGCAGGCTTCGCTCGGCCATGGTTTCCCTTGTTCTCTACCAGCCCGACATCCCGCAGAACGCCGGCACGATCCTCAGACTGTGCGCCTGCCTGGGGGTGGAAGTCCACGTCATCGAGCCGGCCGGCTTCGACCTTTCCGACCGGGCGCTGAAGCGCGCCGGCATGGACTACCTGGAGAAGGTCGCCCTGGTCCGGCATGTGTCGTGGGAGAGGTTCGCCGCATGGCGTGCCGAAACCGGGCGCCGGCTGGTACTGGCGACGACCAGGGCCGCCCTGCCCTATGCGGGCTTCGCCTTCCGCAGCGGACGACCTGATCATGCTTGGCCGCGAGAGCGCCGGCGTACCGGAGCCGGTGCACGAGGCGGCGGACGCGCGCGTCACGATCCCGATGGCCGCCGGCCTGCGCTCGCTCAACGTCGCGACCGCCGGCGCCATGATTCTCGGCGAGGCGCTCAGGCAAACAGACGGGTTTCCCTGATTCGAGGATGTATTCGCGGGCGGAAACCCCGACGGGCATCAGATGCGCTCCACCTTCGTGGCGGCGCCATCGAGGGCGGCGGCAACCGCATCGACCTGTTCGGCACTGAGCGGTCCCTGCGCCATGCGCAGGCGCAGCGCCATCCTCAGGTTCTCCATCGCCCGCACGATCTGCGGCGCCCGGCCGCTGCCATGTGTCTTGCCGGCCTCTTCCATCCGCGCCAGCAGGGCGTTGAGGGCCGGCCGGTTCGCGTCGAGGAAGGCGCGTCCCTGATCGGTGATCTCGTGGAGCTTCTTCGAGCCCTCCGCCGACGGCGCGACGGTGACGTAGCCAAGTTCCTCCAGCAGCGTCAGCGTCGGGTAGATCGTGCCCGGGCTCGGGCTGTAGGCGCCGGCCACGGCCTCCTCGATCGCCTTGATGATCTCGTAGCCGTGCCGGGGCTTCTCGGCGATCAGGTTGAGGATGACGAGGCGAAGGTCGCCATGGGCGAAGAACCGGCCGAGATGCATGCGGCCCGGCGGGCCGCCGCCGTCCCCGCCACGTCCGCGATCATGGTGGATGCGCATGAGGAATATCGTACCAGTTTCGATATATCTAGTATTTCGTTATATCGAAACTGGTACGAAGACAAGGGTCCGCTGTTCCGGAAGATCCGGGAGCCGGACTCACGCCACGTGGGTATGCATGACGACGACGCCCTCCGTTCGCGCCCGCACCTCGGGGGACGCGAGACATGTCGCCACCGCTTCGTAACCGGGCGTGCCGGGATAGGGCGCGACATAGGTGGGCGGACTGTGATTGGCCGGGCACAGGATGATCGCCTCGTCGGCGCCGACCGCTGCGAGGTCGAGAATCGCGCTTGAGCGGGTGAGCAGGAATAGAGGGCGCCCGTTTGGCCCGCGCCGGCGGAGATGGGCGATCAGCGCTTCCTGGGTCGCCTGATCCAGTCCCTGCTCGATCAGATCGACCACCAGCACCGAGGCTTCTTCCGACTTCAAGCGCGGCGAGGAGCGCGATCAACGCCTCCGATCTGCGTCGCGCCATCCTCGATGAGCCAGGCCAATGCCCGATCGACGCGAGCCTTCAGCGCCGCGTCGGCCTCGATGCCGGCACGTGCGGCCGCGCCATCATCCGCCAACCGGTCGAGACCAAGGAAAGCGGCGCCCGGCAGATGTTCGGCAATGCATCGCGCCAGCCGTGTCTTGCCGCTGCCGAGCGGGCCGATGATGTAGTTCAAGGGCCGCACGAGCCGCAGTTCGAACCGCTCCCCGCCCCACGGCCAGGGAAGATCGAACGCCACGCCGATGTCGGACTCCGGCGTCAACAGGCGCGCCACCTCCCCGGCGCTCGGCGCCGCGCCACGCGCGAGGTCATCACGCAGGCGACGCACCGTGCCGATCTGACCGACGAGCTGGTGCTGGCGGCTTTCGAGCGTTGTCTGATGCGCGGCCAAAGCCGGCTCCAGACCCTGCGGATCGCCATCCAGAACCCGCGCCACCTGGGCAAGGCTGAAGCCGAGCTTGCGCAAGCCGACGATCTCGCCGGCGCGGCGCATCTCGTCCGGGCCGTAGGTCCGCCAGCCGGCGGCGGTTCGGACGGGGGCGACGAGCCCACGCTGTTCGTAGAGCCGGAGGGCCTTGGCCGACACGCCGAGACGGCCGGCGGCCTCGGCGGCGGTGAGATATTGAGCGGTGTGGTTCACGAATTACCTCGTGGTTGTTGAACCGCCTCCTTATCGGGGCGGCCCCACGGGCCGGGTCAACAGGCATCTTCGGCAGCTCATGCGTCATGCCGTCGGCCGTGCGGCGCAAATGGCGCGCGGTCGTAGCCACCGGCCGGGGGCTCCGCTATCGTGCACCTCCCGAAAGCGCGTCGAGGGGGCCTGACGCATGCGGCTGCTCGTCTGCGCCGATCTCCACTACGCCTTGCCGCAATACGACTGGGTGACGGAGATGGCGCCGCGCTTCGACGTCGTCATCCTCGCCGGCGATCATCTCGAAACCAGTTCGCTGGTCGATCTCGGCGCGCAGAGCGTCGTCGTGCAGAAGTACATCGCACGGCTGCGCGAGAAGACGCGCCTGATCATCTGCTCGGGCAACCACGACCTCGATTCGCGCAACGAGTCCGGCGAGAAGGTGACCCGCTGGATCCTCAATCCGCGCAAGGACGGCGTCGCCACGGACGGCGACTTGATCGTGGTGGACGACACGCTCTTCACCATCTGCCCGTGGTGGGACGGGCCGATGGTGCGCGAGGCGATCGCCAGGCAGCTTGCCGCCGACGCCCCGAAGCGCCCGAAGCGGTGGATCTGGGTCCATCACGCGCCGCCGAAGACGACACCGATCAGTTGGGACGGCCAGCGCTACTACGGCGACGTGGAACTGGAACAATGGATCGCCGAGCACCGGCCGGACTTCGTCTTCTCCGGCCACGTCCACCAGGCGCCGTTCAGCCAGGGCGGCTCATGGGTGGATCACGTCGGCTCGGCCTGGGTGTTCAACGCCGGACGGCAATTCGGCGCCCCGCCGACATTCATCGTCGTCGATCTGGACGAGCAGTGGGCGATGTGGATCTCGGCCGCCGGCAACCAGATCGTCCACCTCGACAGGCCGCTCGAACGGCCGGTCGAGAAGCTGGCCCACCTGCCCGACTGGCTGCGCTGACTACATCGGCGGATCGGGCTGGCGATCGGAGCCCGGCGAGATTTCGTCCTGGTGGTGCAGCAGGCTTTCGAGCACGGCGTCGACCATGCCGAAATGATTGTCGTGGCCCTCGAACTGCCGCTTGATGTCGACGAGGTAGGACGTGGCCGCGTTGAGGCGGCGGGCGAGCAGCCGGGCGACGCCGAACGCGATCTCCGGATGCGCCGACAGGAACGCCGGGGCATCGTCGAAGCGGTAGACCGTCGCCGCGGACCCGGTGCGCACCGTTGCCGTGTGGGGCACGCCAAGGAGCACCGACATCTCGCCGAAGATCGCGCCGGGCGAAGTCACGGTCGCGACCACGGTATCGCCGCGGGCCACCTCGATCGTTCCCTGTTTCAGCACGTAGATGCGCCCTGAGGTCTCGCCCTCGACGAGCAGGACCGATCCCGGCTCCAGCACCTCTTCCGGCGCACCGGCCGCTACACAATGCTCAATGATAGACGCCATGCCCCTGCCCCTTCCGCGCTGATCTGCGGGTGAGCGTGCATTATCCGGGCCATCGCGGCTAGTGCACCTTTGCGGGGGCGAGGATCAGATCGGTCGGCAACATGGGCGGCCGCCTCGATGTGGGGCGGCTCAGACGACGCGCCGCACCACCGGTATCCGCCGCAGCAGGCTCACCAGGACGAGACTCACGGCAATGCTCGCCAACGCCACGACGAAGAACTTGGCCAGGGCCGGCCAGCCGGTGCTCAAAACCGCCGCCTGAAAGCCCATCACCAGATAAACGTGGATGAGATAGACGCCGTAGACGTTCCCATCCAGACGGCTCAGCCAGGTACCCGGCCCGGCCAGGAACCTCCGGAAGAACACCGTCAGACCCAGGACCATGCCGACGCAGACGAAGGCCTCGAGGAACCCCCAGATCACCCGCAAGGTCACATAGTCCGGCAAAGCAAGGCGCGGCAGCTCGAGGATCGCCATGACCGCGAACACGACGATGCCGATCGCGAACCAGATCGTCGCGACCCGGCTGTCGATTTCCGTGAACCACTTGCCGCGCCCCGCGACGATCCCGACCGCAAACAGGCCGACATATTGCGGCAGGCGCCCCGGTTCCGTCGGGACCAACCAGAAGAGCCGCTCCCAATCGTCGATGGGATAGAAATACCGCATCACGGCGGTGACAACGCCAAGCACGACAGCAAAGACGAGGATGGCGCGATGGCCCGGCGGTTTCGGCGCACCGATCAGCGGCATCAGCCATCTGCGCAAGGCAACGTAGACGAGCGAGTAGATCAACAGGTGCGCGATGAACCAGAGCGGTCCGAACTCGAGGTTTCCACCCAGCAGATACCGGCCGAGGAAGGCCGCCATCCCGATGCCCTTGCCGTAAATCGCGTAGCCGATCGCCCCGTTGATGAAGATCACGAAGACGATCAGGGGAATCCCGAGCCTGACCAAGCGCGATCTGACGACCGCCACGGCGCCATGCCGGCTGATGCTCGCGTCGAGGAAGTAGGCAGAGATCAGAAAGAAGAAGCCCATGAAGTATGTGCCGCTCAGAACGAACAGCACCAGGAGCAGCTCGCTCGAGGCCGGATCGCGGATCAGCCAATCGCCACCGGTCGTGACGTAGGGCTCAGCGGAGTGCTGGGCCACCACCAGACAGATCAGCAGGACCCTCAGCCATTGAACGAAATACAATCGCTCGGGACGGGTATTTGTTGGCGAAGCAACGCTCATGCTCATCCGTCTCCTCCCAGTAGCCCGGCGGCCACGCCTCTTCACTCCTTCTCTTGCCAGCCGGCCCGAACGCCCGCCTGGGCCAAAGCAATTTCAGAAAAAACATGCACGTCGCGGCCGCGACGATCAACCGCCGCAGGTCACGGCCGGTCCCTTGCGTCGGGGCCGTCGGTGCCGGGGGATGGCGGGCCAAAGGCCTCGTAGCGGACATCCGTCACGTTCAGTTCGATGTAGGAGAAGTCGCCCGTCGGTCGTTTCCAGACGCCGGCTCCATGCGCGGGAAGTCGCAACCCGCCGAACGTGGCGTAACCGGTGATCGGCGTCTCCCAAGTCGCGAGCGCGCCGGTGCCGGTGTCGAACCGATCGGCACGGAAATCGACCAGCCTGCCCTCGCCGTCGAAGAACACCGTGCCCTGCGCGACGAGTTGGCCGTCGCTCAGCGTGACTTCCGCCGAAGACTTGTCGATCGCGCGCCAGCCGACATTTCGACCGAGATAGGCCGCCGGGAACCACATGATCTCGTTGAGGAAGCGCATCAGGCCGGCCGCGGCCAGCGCATCGCCGTGCTCGTCGGCAACTGCGAACAAGCCGAACGCTTTCATGAGGATGCTGCTCGCGCCGTCGACGTATTCGTCGCGGCCGAGCACCAGCGGCAGCCTGCGACCCGGCAGCCACGCCCGCCAGACGAAGGCCGGCGGATCGACCGAGTAGATTTGTTCGGCATCGAACGTCATCCACGATGCGTCCGGGGCCGAACGAATGCGGCCCGTCTGCTTCAGCCGGACGATACCGGGGATCGGTGTGCCGACGACGCCGGCCCAGCGCAGGTGGCGCTGAACCGGTTCCGGCAGCCCGGCAAGCATGTCCGTGGTGACGATTGCGCCCGTCCCACGGGCAACCCGCGCGAGACGGTCGACATCGGCGTCGATGGCGCGCGTGAAGCTCGCCGCCGACCACCACAGAAACCCGCCACCAGCGAGGACAACGAGCAGAACGATGCCGAGGACGAACTTCAGCATGCTCCGTTGAAACCGATCCTTATTCGTAGGTGACCTTACCGGTCTCGTTCTTCTCCAGCCAGTCCCAGTTGATCGTCACGCCCAATCCCGGGCCCTGCGGCACCGGCACGGAACCCGTTGGATCGACCGCGTCGAGGTCGTCGGAATAGTCGTCGGCGAAGATCGGGCACTGAGCCTTCTTGCCGGGCACCTTCGGATGCACAAGGCCCAGCTCGTAGTAGTTGGTGTTGCGGATCGAGGCCATGCAGTGACGCGGCGCCGGGCCCGGCGCATGGATCTCGCAATCGAGGCCGAAGCCTTCCGCGACGTGGGCGAGCTTCATCACGCCGGTGATGCCGCCGTCGTAATCGACGTCGGCGCGCACGTAGTCGGTGCCCTCGGCGACGATCTGGTCGACGCGCAGCTCCATGCCGCGCACATGCTCGCCGAGCAGGATCGGCGTCTTGATGATCTGGCGAAGCTTCTTGTGGGCGAAGGCGGACAGCCCACCGTCCTTGTAGGGGTCCTCGTACCAGAAGTAGTTCGCCTCGTCGCAGGCCTTGCCGACCTTGAGCGCATCGCCCCAGGTGTCGTATTCGCAGGCCGGGTCGATCATCAGGTCCATGTCGTCGCCGACCGCCTTGCGCGTGGCGATGACCGCCGCCGCCTCGCGCGCGATCGCCCCGTTGCCCCAGCCGTGGATCTTGAAGGCCGGGTAGCCCATCTCGCGGCACTGGACGGCGAACTCGCCGAAGGCTTCCGGGCTG
This sequence comes from uncultured Alphaproteobacteria bacterium, assembly GCA_963822975.1. Taxonomy (GTDB): domain Bacteria; phylum Pseudomonadota; class Alphaproteobacteria; order Rhizobiales; family Kaistiaceae; genus CAVSRC01. Next base: position 195,854 of record CAWGJV010000025.1, on the reverse strand, counting down.
GAGAGGCCGCCATTCTCGTCGCCGTGATAGGTCGAGGCGTAGGCCGGCAGCGTCTTGCGCCAGCCGCCGAGCAGCGCATGGACCGGCAGCCCGGCCGCCTTGCCGGCGATGTCCCACAGCGCGCACGTCGATCGGCGCCATGCCGAAGCGGTCCTGTTTGCGCAGCGCCCGCTTGAGGTCGTTCCAGATGATCTCGCGCTGGAGCGCGTTCCGGCCGATCAGGTAGTGCGCCACCATCGCCACCTGCGCATAGGAGACGCCGGTGCCGCCGACATATTCGCCGGTGATGCCGGCCTCGGTCTCGATGGTGAAGACGTAGCCGCCCTGCTCAACCGTCGAGCCTTTCAGGTAGACGTCGTTGAAGCCGTTGTAGTCCTTGCCGAGCTCCTTCGCCGTCCACCGGTACTGGCGGACGGTGAGACGCTTGATCGTGAGGTCGTTCATTTCCCTGATGCTCCTCCCGGAAGGGCGGCCATCATGGCACGATGGATCGCCCCGTCGAAGTCCGGCGCTGTCCCGGCCCATTTCGCCGCAAGACGGATGCCGCGGGGCGGTGTATGACGCCGCGGGAAAGCGCCACCAGCAGACAGCAAGCAAGTGATCCCCGCCGACATCGAAGACAAGAAAGCCCGCGCCGCCGCCTGGTTCGCCGAACTGCGCGACCGCATCACCGCCGCCTTCGAGCAAATCGAGGACGAACTGCCGGCGACGTCGCAACTCGGCGACCGGCCGGCCGGCCGCTTCGTGCGCACGCCGTGGCAGCGCAAGGACCATACCGGCGCCGACGGCGGCGGCGGCGTGATGGCGATGATGACCGGCCGCGTCTTCGAGAAGGTCGGCGTCCACATCTCGACCGTGCACGGCGAGTTCTCGCCGGAGTTCCGCAAGGACATTCCCGGCGCCGAGGAGGACCCGCGCTTCTGGGCGGGCGGCATCTCGCTGATCGCCCACATGCACAACCCGCATGTGCCGGCGGTGCACATGAACACCCGCATGGTGGTGACCAGCCGGCAATGGTTCGGCGGCGGCGCCGACCTGACGCCGGTGCTCGACCGGCGGCGCACGCAGGACGACCCCGACACGATCGCCTTCCACGCCGCGATGAAGGCCGCCTGCGACGCGCACGCCGTCGCCGACTACGACAACTACAAGAAATGGTGCGACGAGTATTTCTTCCTCAAGCACCGCAACGAGGCGCGCGGCATCGGCGGCATCTTCTACGACTGGCTGAACTCGGGCGACTGGGACGCGGACTTCGCCTTCACCCGCGACGTCGGCCTCGCCTTTCTCGACGTCTACCCGAAGCTGGTGCGCCGGAATTTCCTCGACGCCGTGGACCGAGGCCGAGCGCGAGGAGCAGCTCGTCCGCCGCGGCCGCTATGTCGAGTTCAACCTGATCTACGACCGCGGCACGATGTTCGGCCTGAAGACCGGCGGCAACGTCGCCTCGATCCTCTCGTCGATGCCGCCGCTGGCGAAGTGGCCGTGACGGCGGTCAGGCGTTCGGTTTGGCGAAGCTGAGATCGGCCGGCGCGATCAGCAGCGAATAGGCCCGGCACCAGATGACCACGCTCGGATAATCGGCAAGATCGACGCCGGCCGGCACCTTATAGCTCTGGCTGCCCTTGAAGGCGGCGAGCGGACCGAGGTCGACATACATGGTCTTGGCGATGTCGCCGGTGGCGCGGATGGCCGGCTTCGGCACCAGCAGGACGCGATAGTCCGGGCCGGGCGGCACCTGCGAAGTCGGCGTCGAGAACCACCTTGCCGTATAGACCGAGACCCTGCCGGCGCCCTTGTGCAGCGGGTCGTTGGGATCGGCCTGGATGAAGCTGCCGCTGGCGACGAGATCGCCGTGATCGGCCGCGCGGACGGTCTCCGCCTTCGGCGGCGGCGGCGGGAAAGCGAGCGGCAGGACATACCAGCCGAGAGCGATGCCGGCGCCGATGCCGAGGACGCCGCCCAGCAGAAACGCCACCGGCAGGTGCCACTACATCCTTGCCGGCGGCTCCGGGGATGGCGGCTTGCCGGCCGGAGGGTTTGCCGGCGCGCGGGAAACCGAGGCGCGAAGTTCGTGGATCGTGTTCACGGGGCGAACAAACTCAAACACATAGCCGCAAACGCGGAATCAGACCCTCAACGGCCGCATTAGGACCCGGGAGTCGGAAAGAAGTGGTTACCGGCGCTCGCGCACGCGGGGCGCCGCCGCCACCCGCACCTTGATGTCGGTCCCGAAGACCACGTCCCAGAAGCCGCTGGTGACGCCGAAATTGCCCATCTCGTCGAAATGGTGATGGAGCATGTGGCGGCGCTTGAGGCGGTAGAAATAGGTGCCCGGCTGGATGTTCCAGTGGTGCAGGATGTGATGCACGCTGCCGTACCAGAAGTGGCCGAGCATCAGCCCGCAGGCGAGCCCGATGGCGACGTGCTGCTCGGCGAGCAGGCTGAGCGGGAGCAGCACGAACACCACCATGATGGCCAGGCTGATCCAGATCGGCGTGCCGATCAGCGCGACCTGGTCGTCGTGATGAGCGTCATGCATGTCCTTGATGTACGGGACGTGATGCAGCACGAATCGGTGCAGAACGTACTCGACCAGAGTCCACGCCGGCGACGCCGGTGATGAAGGCGCCAAGCCACACCGACCAGCCGCCCGGCGGCCCCTGCCAGATCGCATAGGCAGCCAAGCCGGTGATCACCACCGGGTAGACGACGAAGTCTCCGTAGTAACCGATCTTGCCCAGGCGCATGACGGTTTCTCCAGAATTATTCCAGCGGTCCTCGGGGCGCATAATATTCCCTGAGCGGGCCAACTCGCCAGCAAATTCGCCCTTTTTCAACTCATTCTACTGTAGCGAGGCCATCATCTGTTGCAGGCGCTTGCGGAGCGCCGCCTCGTCGGGAGTGAAATCCTCTCCGATCCACCACGCTTCGACCTCGCGCAGCACCGAGCCGACGGCCGGGCCCCGGCGGCATGGCCGGCCCGACGACATCGCGCCCGCCAAGCGGGAATTTCGGCGCTGTCCACCGGTCCGGCAGGCCGTAGAGATCGCGCCAGTCGGGCGCGTCGGGCGAGACCGCGTGCCTCGGCGAGCGCCAGGCAAAGGCCGTCGCGCCACGCGACGGCCCGCAAGCGATAGAGCGCGGCGCGGGCGGCCCGCATGTCGGGCAAGGGCCGGAAGCCCCCCCGCGCCGCCAGCCCGGCCAGCATCCGGTCGCGCTCGGCATTGGTCAGGCGCAGGCGTTCGGTCACCCTCGAGACATCCTCCTCGATCCGGCAGGCGAGCGCCGCAAGTCGGCGCGGCGCCGCCGGAGCCGCCGCCACCGCCCGCTCGAAAAGCGCCAGACGCGCGAACTGCGCCACATAGCCGACGCCGGCCAGAACGACGCCGAGGATGCCGGCATCCTGCATCGCCACCAGCACCTCGTCCGCCCGTGGCGCGACGATCAGGCGTCGCATCTCGTTGCCGACGCGCTCGCCCGACAGGTCGCGCAAGTCGTTGCGGGCGCGGATGGTGGCGGCCAGCCCGGCGTCGTCGAGCGGGCCGGCGCCATAGCTCGGCGCTGAAGCGGAAGAAACGCAGCGACCCGCAGGCGGTCCTCGGCGATCCGCCGGTCGGCATCGCCAATGAAGCGGACGCGCCGGGCGAGAATGTCGGCATAGCCGCCGACCGGATCGTGGACATTTCCGTCGCGATCGACTGACAGGGCATTGACGGTGAAGTCGCGCCGCATCGCGTCGGCGCGCCAGTCACGTCCGAAGCGGACGACGGCGTGCCGGCCGTCGGTCTCGATATCCTCGCGGAGCGTCGTCACCTCGTAGGCCGCGCCCGTCGACGACCAGCGTCAGCGTGCCGTGTTCGACGCCGGTCGGCACGGCCTTGATGCCGGCGGCTTCGGCGAGGGCGGCGACCGTCTCCGGCGTCGCGGTCGTGCCGAAATCGATCTCGCCGACCGGCCGGCCGATCAGCGCATTGCGCACGGCGCCGCCGACGACGCGCGCCTCCGCGCCGCCCGCCTGAAGCGCTGCGAACACGCGGCGAACCGGCAGGCGCATCGAGCCAGCCCGCGCCCGCCAGGCTGGGCAGCGATCGGTCACAGCCATGGACCGCGCCAACTCACTCGAAATGCCCCTCGACGATATTGCCATTTTCGTCGAGATGGGCCGGGACATAGGTTCCGGACGTCGGCGAGCCCTGGAACTGGATGAAGACGATGAGCACGACGATCATCAGCGCTGCGCCGCCGGCCGCCAGCGCCGCGATGGTGCTGCGCCTGCCAGTCAGCGATGTTGTTCAGGCTGCCGCGCGTGATCATCAGCCACAGGGCATAGACCGCGAACGGCACCAGGAAGAACACCGCGTCGAAGGCCACGAATCGTCCCATCAGCCGAATACCCGCTCGTACAATCCCCGGATGATCCCGGCGGTAATGCCCCAAATATAGCGCTCCTTGAACGGCATCTCGTAGAAATGGCGTGTCTCGCCCGCCGAACTCGCGGCTGCCGCGCCTGTGATTGCGCCGGGTTCATCAGGAAGGCCAGCGGCACCTCGAACGCCTCCTGCGACCTCATGCGGGTTGAGCGAAAGCATCGGCTCCGGCTCTACGCGCCCGACGACCGGCACGATGCGGTAGCCGGTGCCGGTCAGATAGGGGTCGAGATAGCCGACCAGTTCGACGCATCGGCGGAGTCGAGGCCGATCTCCTCCCGCGCCTCGCGCAGCGCCGCCGCGGCCGGCCCGGCGTCCACCGGATCGATCTTGCCGCCCGGAAACGCGATCTGGCCGGCATGGACGGAAAGATGCGGGGTGCGCAGGGTCAGGAGCGCGCGTGACCCCCGGATCGTGCGCCACCACCGGGATCAGCACCGCGGCATCGCGATAAGCGGCGTCCGCCCGCCGGAAATCCGGATTGAGCAGTGGTCGCCGACGGCCGGGCCGGTCGGCGGATCGGAGTAGAGGCGCGCCGCGGCGCGCGCGAAGAACCCGGCGGGAGCGAGCAGCCGCTCGTCGACGGACGACTCACTCACCGGCCGCACACCCGGCCCGGAGACGGCGGATCACATTCAGGTGAAGCGCCGATTCCCCGCCGTCTGCTGCCGCGAATGCGACCAAAGGTGCACCGGAACGTAAACCCAAGCCGCGGCCATGCTTTTGCCTCGCTTTTGCCCTGTCATGCCGGGGTGGATGGTTCCGCCCGGCGGCATGCCGGAACCGACAATCCCCTATTGCGGTGGCATGCCTCGTGCAACAATCCCGTGACGGCGCACGCCCCGTTGGCGGCGCATCCTGCCGGAAGCGGCGAGGAGAACAGATCGCAACCATGAGCGCCATCACCCAGACACCCCCCCAGGACGCCGAACGCATCATCGCCGAAACCGACGCGGCCGTCGCCCGCATCAGGGCGGCCCGCGAAGCGATCGGCCAGGTGATCTACGGCCAGGAGACCGGTCGTCGAGCGGACCCTGATCACCATCCTCGCCGGCGGTCATGGCCTGCTGATCGGCGTCCCCGGCCTCGCCAAGACGAAGCTGGTCGAGACGCTCGGCACGGTCTTCGGCCTCACCGCCCGGCGCGTGCAGTTCACGCCCGACCTGATGCCCTCCGACATCATCGGCTCGGAAGTGATGGACCAGGCCGCCGACGGCGCCCGCAATTTCCGCTTCCTGCAGGGGCCGGTGTTCACCCAGCTCCTGATGGCCGACGAGATCAACCGCGCCAGCCCGCGCACCCAGTCCGCGCTGCTTGCAGGCCATGCAGGAATACCACGTCACCGTCGCCGGCGTGCGCCACGACCTGCCGGCGCCCTTCCACGTGCTCGCCACCCAGAATCCGCTGGAGCAGGAGGGCACCTATCCCCTGCCCGAGGCGCAGCTCGACCGCTTCCTGCTCCAGGTCGACGTGGTCTATCCCGACCGCGACGCCGAGCGGCGCATGCTGTTCGAGACCACCGGCGCCAACGAGGCCAGGACGAAGCAGGTGCTCGACGCCGAGGCCCTGCGCGCCATCCAGAACCTCGTCCGCCGCATGCCGGTCGGCGAATCGGTGGTCGAGGGCATCCTCGAACTGGTTTCCTCGGCACGGCCGGGCGTCGTCGGCGAGCGCCTCTCCGACGCGATCGCCTGGGGCCCGGGCCCGCGCGCCAGCCAGGCGCTGATGCTCGCCTCGCGCGCCCGCGCCCTGATCGACGGGCGCTACGCCCCCTCGCTCGACGACGTCGTGGCGCTCGCCGAGCCGGTTCTCCAGCACCGCATGGCGCTGAGCTTCGCCGCGCGCGCCGACGGCCTGACGGTGCGCGACGTGATCGCCGAGCTGAAGGCGCGGATCGGATAACGACAAAACGCATGGATCGACCCGCATCTGTCCGGGGCGCGCTGACCGAGGCGAAGGGGATCGCCGCGGGCTTGCCCGACCTGTTGGTCGAGGCGCGGCGCGTTGCGGCGACGGTGCTGGCCGGCTGGCACGGACGCCGGGTCAGCGGCCGCGGCGAAACGTTCTGGCAGTTCCGCCCCTTCGTCACCGGCGAGCCCGCGGCATCGATCGACTGGCGCCGCTCCGCCCGCGACGACCACCTTTATGTGCGCGAGAAGGAGTGGGAGGCCTCCCACACCGTCTGGCTGTGGGCCGACCTGTCCCTGTCCATGGATTTCCGCTCGCGCCTGTCGCCGGTCGACAAGCGCGTCGCGCGCCATCGTGCTCACCCTGGCGCTGGCCGACCTGCTTGCCACTGCCGGCGAGCGCACCGGCCTGCTCGGCGTCAGCGGCCCGATCCTCGCCCGCAACGCCGCCGAGCGCGTCGCCGCCTTCATCCCGCGCGCCGCCGCAAGTCCGGCGCCGCCCGACACGCGCGGCCTGAAGCGCTTCACCGACGTGGTCCTGATTAGCGACTTCCTCGATCCGATCGCCGAGATCGAGGCGACGCTCGACGCCATTCTGCGCGCCGGCGTCCATGCCCATGTGGTCCAGGTGATCGATCCGATCGAGGAGACCTTTCCCTATGCCGGCCGCACCGAGTTCCACGACCCGGAAACCGGGCTCCGGCATGTGGTTTCGCGCGCCGAGCAATATCGCGGCGACTATCACGCCCGCCTCGCCGCCCTGCGCGACCGGCTGAACACGCTGTGTCGCCGGCTCGACTGGACGTTCATCGTCCACCGCACCGACCGGCCGGCCACCGAACCGCTGCTTGCCCTGCACGCCCGCCTCGCCGATCGCCACAGCCGTAGCGGCGAGCTTGCCGGACGCGCCGCATGAGCGCGCTGGCCTTCACCAATATCGGCATGCTGGCGGCGCTCGCTGTGCTGCCGGTGATCTGGTACTTCCTGCGCCTGATGCCGCCGAAGCCGCGGCTGGAGCGCTTTCCGCCGACGCGGCTGCTGCTCGAGATCGCCCGCAAGGAGGAGCAACCGGCGCGCAGCCCGTGGTGGCTGACCGCGCTTCGCCTCCTGCTGGCGGCGCTGGTCATCGTCGCCCTCGCCGGCCCGGTGTTCAAGCCGACCAGCGAGGTGGCGCCGGGCAAAGGCACCCTGCTCCTCGTCGTCGACAACGGCTGGGCTTCGGCGCCGGACTGGACGGCGATGATGGACACCGCCCACCGCATCGTGCGCCTTGCCGAAGACGCCGGACGGCCGATCTCGCTGCTGGCCACCGCCGAGCCCGTCAACCAGTCGCTGACCCCGACCGACTCGACGGAAGTCCTCAAGCGCCTCGACGCGATGGTGCCGCGCCCCTGGGGCCCGCAACGCGCCGCCTTCGTCCCTGCCCTGACCGAAGCCGCCCGTACGCCGTTCGGCGGCGTCGCCTGGCTTTCCGACGGCGTCGGCGGGCAGGACGTCGAGACTTTTGCCCGCTTCCTCGGCGACAACAGCCAGGAGCCGGTGGTCGTTTACGCCGACACCAGCGCCGACCTGATGGCGCTCAAGCCGCCGACCAGCGGCGCCGACGCGCTGACCGTGCCCGTTATCCGGCGTCAAGCACGGACCGCAGCCGGCGGCGTGGTGACGGCGCGCGACATCAAGGGCCGGGTGATCGGCGACGCGGCTTTCGCCTTCCGCGACGGCGAGACGGCGACGCAGGCGAAGGTGACGCTGCCGATCGAGATCCGCAACGAGATCGCCCGGCTCGAGATCGCCCATGCGCAGACGGCCGGCGCCGTGCAACTGCTCGACGACCGCTTCCGCCGACGGCGCATCGGCCTCCTCTCCGGCGCGTCGGTGGAAAGCGCCCAGCCGCTGCTCTCGCCGCTCTACTACATCTCGCGCGCCGTCGAGCCCTTCGCCGACGTGCGCGACCCGCACGAGGCCAACGCCGCCGTGGCCGTGCCGGCGCTGATCGACAGCAACGTCTCGGTGATCGCCATGGCCGACATCGGCAACCTGACCGCCGATGTCGAGGATGCGGTCGCCAAATGGGTGCGCGACGGCGGCATCCTCGTGCGCTTCGCCGGGCCGCGGCTGGCCGCCGCCACCGACTCGCTGATCCCGGTCAACCTGCGCCGCGGCGACCGTACGCTCGGCGGCAGCCTGACCTGGCAGACGCCGCAGCCGCTGGCGAGCTTCTCCGACAAGAGCCCCTTCGCCGGCCTCACCGTGCCCGACGACGTCGTCGTCACGCGCCAGGTCCTCGCCGAGCCCGACGGGGCGCTCGCCGACCGCACCTGGGCGGCGCTCGCCGACGGCACGCCGCTGGTCACCGCCGCCCAATCCGGCAAGGGCTGGCTGATCCTCTTCCACGTCACCGCCGACACCAGCTGGTCGAACCTGCCGCTTTCGGGCACCTTCGTCGACATGCTGAGGCGCATCATCGCCTTCTCGGCCACCACCGGCGGCAGCAAGAGTGCCGATGCCGCCGCGCAGCTGGTCCCGCCCTACCGCCTGCTCGACGGCTACGGCCACTTCACCACGCCGACCGCCGAGGCGCAGCCGCTCGCCGGCGACCTCTCCGCGGTCGACGCCCGGCGCCCGAGCACCCGCCAGGTCTCTACGGCAGCGAGGAAGGCTTCCGCGCCTTCAACCTTCTCGACGACAACGCCGAACTGCCGCCGCTCGACCTCGCCAGCGTGCCCGGCGCCAGCGTGCGCCCCTACCCGACCGCCCGGCCGACCGACCTCGCGCCGTGGCTGCTCGCGCTGGCCGTCCTGCTCCTCGCTCTCGACGCGCTGGCCGTGCTCTGGCTGAACGGCGCGCTCAATTTCCGCCGCCGTACGGCCGCGACCGCCGCGACCCTGGCGCTGGTCGCCGCCGCGGCGCTGCTGCCCGCCGGACGCGCCAGAGCCGATGACGCAAGCGACAAGTTCGCCATGCAGGCCGTCGGCCAGACCCACCTCGCCTACGTCGTCACCGGCAACAGCGAGATCGACGCCACCAGCCGGGCGGGTCTCGTCGGGCCTCTCGGACGTTCTCGCCGAGCGCACGGCGCTGGAGCCGGGCGAGCCGATCGGCGTCGACCCCGAGCGCGACGAACTGGCGTTCTTCCCGCTGATCTACTGGCCGATCGCACCGGACACCGCGACGCCCTCCTCCGCCGCCATGGCCCGCATCGACGCCTACATGCGCCAGGGCGGTTCGGTGCTGTTCGACACCCGCGACCAGCTCGAACGCTCGACCTCGTTCATCGACCTTCTCCGGCACGCCGGCGGTCGAGCGGCTGCGCGACATGCTGGCCAGCCTCGACATTCCGCCGCTCGAGCCGGTGCCGGCCGACCATGTGCTGACCAAGGCGTTCTACCTGCTCAACGACTTCCCCGGCCGCTATGCCGGCGGGCCGCTATGGGTGCAGGCGACCGACGCCACCGAGCGCAGCGACCGGCCGGTGCAGGCCGGCGACGGCGTCTCCTCGATCCTCATCACCGAGAACGACTTCGCCGGCGCATGGGCGATCGACGAAAGCGGCGGCTTCCTGTTTCCGACCGTGCCCAACGATCCGCTCCAGCGCGAGATGGCCTATCGCGCCGGCGTCAACATCGTCATGTACACGCTGACCGGCAACTACAAGGCCGACCAGGTGCATGTGCCCGGCCCTGCTCGAGAGGCTGGGGCAGTAGATGAACTGGTCGCTCGTCTTCTCGCCGCTGCTGCCGTGGCCCTGGCTGATCGGCATCGCCGTCGTCCTGGCGCTGCTGCTGGTGCCGGGCGTGGTGCGCCGCATGCGCGGCGCCTGGTTCCGCGTTGCCGCCGGTGTGGCGCTGTTGCTGGCGCTGGCCAACCCGGTGCTCCTCAACGAGCAGCGCGATCCGCTCTCGACCGTCGTCGCCCTGGTCGTCGACAACAGCGCCAGCCAGACGCTCGACGGGCGCGACAAGACGACCAAAGAGGCCGCCGACGCGCTGGCCGCGAACCTCGCGGCATTCCGCGGCATCGAGGTCAGGCGCATCGAGGCCGGCGGCGCCAGCGGCGGCCAGCCGGTCGACGGCACCGAACTGTTCACGCCCCTGGCGACGGCGCTCGCCGACGTCCCGCCGGATCGCATCGGCGCGGTGATCATGCTGACCGACGGCCAGGTCCACGACATTCCCGCCGACCGCGCCGCCCTGCCGCCGAGCGCGCCACTGCACGTTCTGCTCTCCGGCCGCGACGGCGAGATCGACCGGCGCATCGTCATCGACAGTGCGCCGCGCTTCGGTATCGTCAACGAGAAGCAGATGATCAAGTTCCGCGTTCTCGACGACGGCAGCAAGAACACCGGTCCGGTGAGCGTCGCCGTCAATCGCGACGGCAATCCGCTGTCGGTGCAGACCGTGACGCCGGGCGTGCCGAGCGAGCTGACCGTCGACATCACCCACGGCGGACCCAACATCCTGGAATTCGAGGCCGCACCGCTGCCCGGCGAGCTGACGCCGATCAACAACCGCGCCGTCGTCTCGATCGAGGGCATCCGCGAGAACCTGCGCGTCCTGCTGGTCTCGGGCGAGCCGCATGCCGGCGAGCGGACGTGGCGCAACCTCCTGAAGTCCGACGCCTCGGTCGACCTGGTTCACTTCACCATTCTGCGCCCGCCGGAGAAGCAGGACGGCACGCCGATCAACCAGCTTTCGCTGATCGCGTTTCCGACGCGCGAGCTGTTCTCGGAGAAGATCCACCAGTTCGACCTGATCATCTTCGACCGCTACCAGCATCGCGGCGTGCTGCCGCTGCTCTATTTCGACAACATCGCCCGCTACGTGCGCGAGGGCGGCGCCCTGCTGGTCGCCGCCGGCCCCGACTACGCCGCGCCGGGCAGCATCTACGAGACGCCGCTGTCGCCGGTGCTGCCGGTCGCGCCGACCGGCAAGATCATCGAGCAGCCGTATTTCGCCAAGGTCACCGATGTCGGGCAGCGCCACCCGGTGACCCGCGACCTCGAAGGCTCGCAATCCGACCCGCCGGCATGGGGCCGCTTCTTCCGCCTGATCGACGTCGACAAGCCGCAGGGCAACGTCGTCATGGACGGCGCCGACGACAAGCCGCTGCTGGTCCTCAATCGCGAGGAAAAGGGGCGCGTCGCGCTGCTTCTCTCCGACAATACCTGGCTATGGGCGCGCGGCTACGAGGGCGGCGGACCGCATGTCGACCTGCTGCGCCGCCTCGCCCACTGGCTGATGAAGGAGCCCGACCTGGAGGAGGAAGCGCTGCGCGCCAAGGCGCGTGCCGGCCAGCTCACCATCGAGCGCCAGACCATGGCCGACACCACCGAGCCGGTGACGGTGCGCAAGCCGTCGGGTGAGGTCGAGACAGTGACGCTGCAGGCGGTCGAGCCGGGATTGTGGCGGGCGACGGTGCCCACCGACGAGATCGGCCTCTACCGCCTGGAACAGGGCGACAAGCGCGCCTTCGCCAACGTCGGTCCGACCAATCCGCGTGAATTCGCCGACGCACGCTCCACCGCCGAGAAACTGAAGCCGCTGGTCGACGCCACCCACGGCCGCATCGCCCGCATGACCGATCGCTCGGGCAACCTCGACCTGCCGCGCATCGTGCCGGTGCGCTCGACGATCAGCACCGCAGGCTCAGACTGGATCGGCGTGCACACGACCGAGGCGAGCGTGCTCAAGGGCATCACCCGCGTGCCGTTGTTCACCGGCTTCATCTCGGTGTTCGGCATCGCCGGCCTGTTCGGCCTGATCGCGCTGCTCGGCCTGCCCTTCGCCACCTGGGTGCGCGAGGGGCGCTAGCCCGGCTGTCGCGCCGGGCGCGCTTCGTGGGGAATTGGCTACCGCCGCTTGAACATCGGACGCCGCGGCGCGTTCGACGGCGCCATGGCTTCCGTCTTGTGGCGGAAGTTGATGCGCCCTTTCTCAAGGTCGTAGGGCGTCATCTCGACCCGCACCCGGTCGCCGGCGAGCGTACGGATGCGGTTCTTGCGCATGCGCCCCGCCGCATAGGCGAGGATGACATGGTCGTTGTCGAGCTTGACGCGGAAGTTGCCGTCCGGGAGGACCTCGGTGACGGTCCCCTCGAACTCCAGAAGTTCCTCTTTTGCCACTGCCTCTCCTCTCTACTGGCCGGGCCGGGCCGCAGGGCCACGGCGGGCCGGCTCCAGGAAACTCACGCCGGCAATGCCGTTGGCATGTTGCCGATGGGTTGCATTGAACTCCGGCCGCTTCGCTTCCGTTCCCCGCTTGCCGCCGCGCCGACGCTGCGGCCGCTTGTTCTTCGGTGCACCGCCCGAACGGTCGCCGGCCGCCTTGGCCGCCCCGTTGCGGGCCGCGGGAGAATGCCCCTCCGTGCCCGATCCGGCAATCTGCCGGCGGATCAATTTTTCGATGTCGCGCATGAAGGGAATCTCGTCCGAACTGACCAGCGAGATGGCGACGCCCTCGGCGCCGGCGCGTGCCGTGCGGCCGATGCGGTGGACGTAGCTCTCCGCGATGTTGGGCAGGTCGAAATTGATGACGTGGCTGATGCCGTCGACGTCGATGCCGCGCGCCGCGATATCGGTGGCGACCAGGGTCTTGACGTTGCCCGAGCGGAACGCCGCCATGACACGGTCGCGCTGACCTTGCGTCTTGTTGCCGTGGATCGCCTCGGCCGCGATGCCGGCCTTGACCAGGCCGCGCACGACGCGGTCGGCGCCGTGCTTGGTGCGGGTGAAGACCAGCGCCCGGTCGACCGGCTCGCGCTTGAGCAGCATGGCCAGCATGTCCGGCTTGCCGCCCTTCTCGACGCGGATGGCGCGCTGATCGATCCTGTCGACGGTGGTCGCCTGCGGCGTCACCGCGACGGTGACCGGATCGGTCAGCATCTGGTCGGCAAGCTTGGCCGTCTCCGCCGCCATCGTGGCGGAGAAGAACAGCGTCTGCCGCTTCTTCGGCAGCAGAGCGACAATCTTGCGGATGTCGTGGATGAAGCCCATGTCGAGCATGCGGTCGGCTTCGTCGAGGACGAGCACCTCGACATCGTCGAAGCGCACCGCGCGGCTGTTGTGGAGGTCGAGCAGGCGGCCCGGCGTCGCCACCAGCACGTCGACCCCGCGCGACAGCGCGCGGATCTGCTTGCCGATCGGCACGCCGCCGATGACCAGCGTCGCCGAGACGCGCAGATGGCGGCCGTAGGTGGCGAACGAATCGACGATCTGGCCGCCGAGCTCGCGGGTCGGCGCCAGCACCAGCACGCGGCAGCTCTTCGGCTGCAGCGGTTTCACCGTGCCGGCGAGACGATGGAGGATGGGGAGCGCGAAGGCGGCGGTCTTGCCGGTGCCGGTCTGGGCAATGCCGACGAGGTCGCGTCCGGAAAGGGCTGGAGGGATGGCGGACGCCTGGATCGGCGTCGGCGCGGAATAGCGCTCCTCGATGAGGGCGCGGGTAATGGGCTCGGCAAGGCCGAGAGCATCAAAGCTCATTCAGTCACGTGTCTTTCAAATACAGCGCGGGCGCGCGGCCGGCTCGAAAGCGGGCGCCGCGGATCGCGGGTCCATCTGGACATCCCGCGTGGCCTGGGCTGTCGATGTTGGTGGATGAAACGGGCTGGAAAACCGGTATGCCGGTTCGTGCAACGCGGCCCGTGCGCCGCTGATATGGGCCAGAAGTTGTTGCATTGCAACAACTATTTTGGCCAGTCCGCCGGCGGCGCGCGCTCCGCCGCGCCGGCCAGGCCGTCGAGCGCGCCCTCGACCAGCCCGCAAACCAGCACCCGGTCGGGATCGACCCAGGCCGGCAGCGTGACGACATCGCGGCCGAGAAAGGTGAAGCCGAGCGGCCCGTAATAGGGCAGATCGCCGACCAGCAAGACGACACGGTGCCCGCGCTCGCGGGCGGCGGCGCAGGTCATGCGCACCAGCGCCCGCCCGGCGCCACGCCCCTTGAATTCCGGGATCGACGACCAGCGGGCCGAGGATCAGCGCCGGCCGTCCGCCGATGCGGATCGGCGTCATGCGCACCGAGGCGATCAGCCGCTCGCCGGCGAGCGCCACGAAGCAGAGATTCGGGTCGGGCGGCACGCCGTCGCGGAGCACATAGGCGGCGCGCTTGAACCGCTCCGGCCCGAAAAGCGCGGCATGGAAGGCTTCGATGGTCGGAACGTCGGCCGGCTGTTCCAGCCGGTAGGCGAAGGCTTGCGGGATCATGGCAGGGCTCGAGACAGGATCGGAACGATCCGGCCCGCCGGGGCGCTTGTTCAGGCGCGCGATCCCGATGGGCGGATGGCGGCACGGCGTGACCTGACGTCACGTCGCTCTGCCCGTCGTCGCTGTCCGGCCCTGCGTGTCACCGCTGCGATCCTCCGAAGCCGCGCCGATAGCATGGCCGCCCGCCCCCGTCCAGCGTCACCACTCGGTCGCGCGCGCCGCCAGCCCGGCCACCTCGGCAATGCGCCGCCGGGTTCCGCCGGTGGTCTCCTCCGGCAGCGCGTCGGGCGCGAAGAAGCCACACTCGACGATCTCCAGATTGGGCATCTTCGGCACCTCCGGCTGGCGCCAGGCCCGGCAGACATAGAACGCGACGTGATCGCGCGGCGATGTCGAGGCGTTGATGTAGAGACCGAAAAGCTCGGGCGGACCGTCGAGTTCGATGCCGCCCTCCTCAAGCAGTTCGCGCGCCAGCGCCTCCTCCACCGTCTCTCCCGGCTCCACCCCGCCGCCCGGCAGATACCAGCCCGGCAGGTAGCTGTGCCTGACCAGGAAGAACCGCCCTTCGCCGTCGATGACGGCGCCGCGCACGCCGAGCGTCATTCCCCGCCGGAAGCGCGACAGAACCACGTAGAGGCGGACCAGGAACCGGCGCACGTCAAGCTTTCGTTAAGCGGCCATGCCGGCCACGCAAGGGAGCCCCGCGTCGCCGGTGGTGGCAGTCTGGCGGCGGAAGGCATAGGTCAAGGGCACATCCGATACCCGAAAAGAGACACCATGTTTACCCGCTTCTTCCGCCGCCGCGTCCGCCGCTACGTCTGGTCGCCGGCGATCGATTTCAGCCATCGCGGCGTGATCGCGACGCTGATGACGTTCGGCCACTGAGCCTTAGCGCAACGCTTTACCGCTCGTCTGCCGTCGGCTAAGCCGGCGGCAATGGTGCTGCTCGCCCAGCTTTCCGACGTCCACCTCGGGCCCCTGCCGCCTGCGACGGCGGCCGAGCTCGCCTCCAAGCGCATCCTCGGCTACCTCAACTGGCGGCGAAACCGCAGCCGGCAATACGACGACGCCGTGCTGGCGGCGCTCGCCGCCGACATGCGCGCGGCCGGACCGGACCAGATCGTCGTCACCGGCGATCTCGTCAATCTCGGCCTGCCCGCGGAATATCCGGCCGCCCGTGCCTGGCTGGATTCGCTCGGGCCCCCGGACCGCGTCACCGCCATCCCCGGCAATCACGATGCCTATGTGCCCGGCGCACTCGACCATGCGCGGCGGGAATGGGCGGCCTTCATGGCGGGCGACGATGGCAAGGCGGACGGCTTCCCCTTCCTGCGGCGGCGCGGACCTCTGGCATTGATCGGAGTCTCCACCGCCGTTCCCTCCCCGCCCTTCATGGCGATCGGCGAGGTGGGCGGCGAGCAGGCCGAGGCGGTTGGCGGTCTGCTGGCCGCGGCCGGTCGTGACGGCCTGTTCCGCGTTGTCCTGATCCATCATCCGGTGGCACCGCGCTCCACCGAATGGCACCGGCGGCTGGTCGATGCCGGCCGCGTCCGCGAGACGATCGCGCGCCACGGCGCCGAGTTGGTCCTCCACGGTCACAACCACCGCAGCAGCGTCGGCTCGGTTCCCGGACCGCGCGGGGCCGTGCCGGTGATCGGAGCGAACGCAGCATCGCTCCGCCCCAGGCCGCACCATGCCGGCGGCAGCTACAATCTCTTCGACATTGACGGCGAAGCCGGCGCCTGGCGCGTCACGCTCCGCGAACGCGGCATGCGCGCCGACGGCCATGTCGAGACCGTCTCGGAACGCGCGCTGGAAATTCCGCAGCGCGGCTAGACCCGCATCCAGGCGTAACCGAGCAGCATGATCGCGCCGATGAGGACGCCGGCAAGGAACGCGGCGACCACCCAGCCGACCTTGTTCCACTCGATTCGCGCGAAAGCGCCCGGTGACGGCGCAGCGGCCTCGGCCGCGGCCGCGACAACCGCTTCGCGCGCCTCCTTGCGGCGCTCCGGCTCGCTCTCACGCATCACCCGCTTGATCAGCCAGTCGCCTTCGATGGCGCGCTCGCGCTCGATGATGCGCTCGGCGACGTAGTGCGTCACCGTATCGGCGACGTCCGCGAGCTTGCCGCTCTCCACGATCACCGTGCGCCCGAGGCGGGTGTCCTTGAGGAAGCGGTAGGTGCGCCGGTCGCGCCCCATCATGACGAAGGACGTCATGTCGATCCACAACCGCGGCGGCGTGCCCGGCGCGACGGCGAAGATGAACTGGTCGTCGTCCGGCGGCACCTCGGCGAAGACGCTGCGCAACTCCTCGGCAAGCAGCTCGAGCCGCGCCCGCTCGGCATCGCGCAATTCGACCACCACGTCCGAGCGCTCGGTCTCGGCCGTGCGCACCTCGCGGATGGCCTCGCGCAGGCTGCGCACATTCCCGTTATTGTGGTCGGACGTGTCGCTCAACAAACGACTCCAGCAATCTGCGCCATGGTTACCGAAAGCTTAGCAGAATCCGCGAAGGCGCATAGCCTGCCGTGCACACGGCGGACCATGAGGAGATGACCCGAAATGACCGACCTTCCGCCGGCGGCGCAGCGCGTTCAGGATGCGGCAAATCGACTGGGGCTCGGCGTGACCGTGCGCATCATGGCGCAAGCGACGCGGACCGCCGAGGAGGCCGCGGCAGCCTGCGGCTGCACGGTTGGCCAGATCGTCAAATCCCTGATTTTCCGCGGGAAAGAGACTGGCAGCCCCTTCCTGCTGCTGGTTTCCGGGACAAACCGGGTGAACGAGACGGCGATGACGGAGCGGCTCGGCGAGGCCATCCTGCGGCCGGACGCGGCCTTCGTGCGCGAGGCGACCGGCTTCGCCATCGGCGGGATTCCACCCCTCGGCCACACCCGCCGGCTGGTGCCGCGCCTCGACGCCGACCTGTTGCAATATGAGACGGTCTGGGCCGCGGCGGGAACGCCCAACGCGATCTTCGAGGTCAGCCCGGCGCGCCTCAGGGACGCCACCGGCGGGGTCGTGATCGACGTGACGTGAGGTGACCCTGGTCGGAAGCGCCGACTGTCAGAATAACGCGTCCGGCAACTCCTCATGCGCCAGGGCGAACGTTTCGCCATCCGAGCGCACGGCATAGACGTCGTTGACCGGATTGCGCGGCAGGCAGCCTTCGATCGTGTAAAGCGACCCGCCCAGGAAGAACCGGGCACCCACCATCCCCGGCCTCAGCGCCGGATGGCTGGCGGCGTACCGATCCCATTCCGCCGCCCGTTGCCGACGCAGTCGCAGCGGATGGCGATCCGTCCTGCGCATCAATCCGCTTCGTAACCCTGCTCGCTCAGCGCCGCCTCGACCTCGGCCCGACGCGGCATCGGCGCGACCGCGCCATAGCCCTCCGTCGACAGTGCCGCGGCGACGTTGGCATAGCGCCCGGCGGCGAAGGGATCGCCGCCGTTGCGGATGTATTCGGCGAGGAAGGCCCCATCGAAGACATCGCCGGCGCCGGTCGCGTCGACGACCTTGGCCTTGCGCGCCTTCATGTGGATGCGCCGGGTACTGGTCGCGACGATCGCGCCCTCTTCGCCCAGCGTCAGCGCCACGATCTTCGGCCCGATCGACAGGTAGAAATCGATGATGTGGTCGGGATCGGCGAGGCCGGTGAGCTGGCGCGCATCGTCGATGCCGGGACGCAGGATGTCGGTCAGCCCGGCGGCGGCGTGGATGATGCCGCGGGCGCGGTCGAGCGGCCACAGGCGAAGGCGGAGATTGGTGTCGTAGGAAACGGTGACGCCGGACGCCCGCGCGATGCGCATGGCGCTGAACACCGCGTCGGCGGCGCCCGACGAAATCGCCTGGCTGATGCCCGACGCATGCAGCACCTTGGCGCCCTTGATGAGATCGGTCGGCACGTCGTCCGGCGTCATGCGGCTCGCCGCCGATCCGGCGCGCATGTAGGAGAAGACGTGCCCCTCGGGTCCGTGGGTGATGAAGTAGATGCCGGTATGGGCGACGCTGCTGCGCTTGACGCCGGTGGTGTCGACGCCCTCGCTCTTCCACAGGTCCATGAAGGAATCGCCGAACTGGTCGGCGCCGATGGCGGTGACGTAGGCGACGCTTGCCCCTGGCGGGCGGCGGCGATGGCGCAATTCGAGGTATCGCCGCCGTGGCCGGGGCGGAACACGCTTTCGCCCCGCGGCTGGCTGAGTTCGAACAGCGGCTCTCCGATGGAAATGATGTCAGGCATGCTCACGTCTCCCTTTGGCGGGAGAGCAAATATCACAGCTTGCCGGAAATCGCCTTCTCGTAGAGGCCCTCGTAGTCCGCCGCGGTGAGCGGCACCGGATTGCCGCCGTTGGACGGATCGTGCTCGGCCATCTTCGCGGCCTCCGGAACGACGTCCATGTCGACGCCGATCTCCTTCAGCGTGTGCGGGATGCCGATGCGCTTGCGGAGCGCCAACACCCATTCGATGACGCTCTCAGGCGACTGGCCGGGAAGGTCGAGGTAGCGCGCCAGCGCCGCGAGGCGATCCTCGACCGCAGGCGCATTGTGGGCCAGCACGTAGGGCATCACCACCGCGTTGGTGAGACCGTGGTGGGTGCCGCGCAGGCTGGAGCACGGGTGGCTCATGGCGTGCATGGCGCCGAGGCCCTTCTGGAAGGCGACCGCGCCCATCGACGAGGCCGCCATCATGAAGGCGCGCGCCCTTGATGTTGCGACCGTCCTCGACCGCGACCGGCAGCCATTCCTTGCAGAGGCGCATGCGCCTCGAGCGCGATGCCCTCGCCGAGCGGGTGGAAGAATGGGCTGCACCAGGCCTCCAGCGAATGCGACAGCGCGTCCATGCCGGTCCACGCCGTGATCTTCGCCGGCAGATCGACGGTCAGTTCCGGATCGGCGATGACCACGCGCGGCAGCATCTTCGGGTGGAAGATGATCTTCTTGGTGTGGTCCGCCGGATCGGTGACCACGGCCGCGCGGCCGACCTCCGAGCCGGTGCCGGCCGTGGTCGGCACCGCGACGATCGGCGCGATGCCCTCGGCATCGGCGCGCGTCCACCAGTCCTCGCGGTCCTCGAAATCGAAGACCGGACCGCGTCTGCCCGGACATGAAGGCGATGAGCTTGCCGATATCCATGCCCGAGCCGCCGCCGAAGGCGACGACGCCGTCATGGCCGCCGGCCCTGTAGGCGGCGAGGCCGTCCTCGAGGTTCTTCAGTGTCGGATTGCCGTCGACCCTGGAGAAGACCGCGACCGGCACGTTGGCCTTGCCGAGAACGTCGAGGGCGTTGGCCACGATCGGCAGGTCGACCAGTCCCGGATCGGTGACGAAGCAGCGGCCGTGCCATGCCGGCCAACTTCGATCGCCTCCGCCAGTTCG
The DNA here is from genome assembly GCA_963822975.1 of uncultured Alphaproteobacteria bacterium. Classification (GTDB taxonomy): domain Bacteria; phylum Pseudomonadota; class Alphaproteobacteria; order Rhizobiales; family Kaistiaceae; genus CAVSRC01. Next base: position 175,933 of record CAWGJV010000025.1, on the reverse strand, counting down.
GCAATGCGGCCCGGCCCGAACCGGATCGGCGGTGGGATACGACCAGTTGGCGGTGAGCGACGGATAGCGGTCCAAATGGGTCTCCGGTGTGTGGGACGAACGGCGCCGATGGCCGCAGGTCAGGACGTCTTCGTTCTGAGATGGAAACTCTTCGGCCGGGTCAGGTGCTCGTAGCCGACCTTCGACAGCGTGACGCCGCGGCCGGACTGCTTGACGCCGACCCAGGCCAGCGCCGGATCGAGATAGTCGGCGCGGTTCATGTAGACCGTGCCGGTCTCGATCAGGTCGCCGATGCGCGTGGCTGCCGCCTCGTCCTCGGTCCAGATCGAGGCGGTCAGGCCGAAGGGCGAATCATTCATCAGGCGGACCGCCTCCTCGTCCGACTTCACCTTCATGACGCCGTGCGCCGGGCCGAAGGTCTCCTCGGTCATGATCGCCATGGAATGATCGACATCGACCAGGAGCTGCGGCGCCAGATAGGGCGTGCCGGCTTTCGCCGCGGCGAAGCGCGTCGCGTCGATCAGCGGCTTGGCGCCCTGCCGCTTCGCCGCCTCGACCTGGCCACGGACGAAATCCGCCGCCTTGGTGCGCACCACCGGGCCGAGCGTGGTTTCCGGATCGGCAGGGCTAGCCCAGCTGGTAGGTGTTGATGATGGCGACCGCCGCCTCGATGAACTGGTCGAACACGGCTTCGTGGACATAGATGCGCTCGGCCGCGCAGCACGACTGGCCGGAATTGAAGAAGCCGGCATCGACGACATTCTCGGCAGCGAAGGCGATATTGGCGTCGGCCCGCACATAGGCCGGATCCTTGCCGCCGAGTTCCAGGCAGGTCGCGGGAAAGTTGGTGGCGCCGGCAACAGCCGCCATGATCTGACGGCCGCCGGCGGTGGAGCCGGTGAAGCCGACCTGATCGACCAGGCCGGAGCGGATCGCCTTGTCGGTCGCCTCATGCGACATGTGCAGGACCTGGAACACGTCCTTGGGGAGATTCGCCTTTTCGAACAGGTCGGCGAAGTGTTCGGCGACCAGCGCGGTCTGGCTGGAATGCTTCATCACCACGCTGTTGCCGGCGAGGATCGCCGGCAGCACGGCGTTGAGCGCGGTCATGTAGGGGAAGTTCCAGGCCGGCAGATTGAGCACCACGCCGAGCGGCTCGCGGCGGATGAAGCGGGTGAAGCCCTCCTTCGGCCCGACGTCGATGTCGGCCAGCATCTCCGGCGCCACCGCGATCATGTAGCGGGCGCGCTCCTCGAAGCCGCGCACTCTCGCCCGGCCCGTAGCGGATCGGCCGGCCCATCTGCCAGGCGAGCAGCTCCGACACGCGCGCCGTGTCGGCGACCATGGCGTCGGTGAAGGCGGTGCCGATGCGGCAGCGCTCGGCGACCGGCACGTGACGCCAGTCGCGCTGCGCGGCGCGGGCGCGCTCCAGCGTCGCCAGCACGGCCTTGTCGTCGGCGAGCGGACGCTCGGCATAGACCGAGCCGTCGACCGGCGAGATGATGCGAAGGGTGGCGTTCATGGACTCTCAACTGCTACACTTAGGCGGGCTAATGCGGCCGCGCTAGCGTCTCAATACCGCTCGAAGCCGCGCTTCAGCTCCCAGTCGGTGATGCGGCGGTCATATTCGAACTGCTCCCATTCGGCGGTGTGGACGTAGTGGTCGATGACGGCGTCGCCGAAAGCGGCGCGCAGCATCTTCGACTTGTCCATCGGCCGCCATGGCCTCGCGCAGGGTCTTCGGGACCTCGCGCAGGCGCTTGCCGAAATAGGCGTCGCCGACATAGGCCGGCTCCAGCTCCATCTTCTGCTCGATGCCGGCGAGCCCGGCGGCGATCAGCGCGGCGAAGGCGAGATACGGATTGAGGTCGGCGCCGCCCATCCGGCATTCGATGCGGATCGCCTTGGAGTTGGCTCCGCACAGGCGGAAGCCGGCGGTGCGATTGTCCATCGACCAGATCGCCTTGGTCGGCGCGAAGGTGCCGACCTGGAAGCGCTTGTAGGAGTTGATGTAGGGCGCCAGGAACCAGGTGATCTCGCGCGCATGGGCAAGCTGGCCGGCAACGTACTGAGCGCATCAGGTCCGACATCCCGTGCTCGTCCTTGGGATCGAAGAACAGCGGCTTCTTGCCGGCCGCATCCCAAAGCGAGGAGTGGATATGGCGAGGAATTGCCGGCGAGGTCGTAGCGCCACTTCGCCATGAAGGTGATCGCCTTGCCGTTGAGCAGCGCGATCTCCTTGCACGCGTTCTTCAGGATGACGTGCCGGTCGGCCATGGTCAGCGCGTCGGCATAGCGGACGTTGATCTCCTCCTGGCCCGGCCCCCATTCGCCCTTTGAGTTCTCGACCGGGATGCCGGCGCCCTGCAGGCCGGTGCGGATCGCCCGCATCACCCCCTCCTCCTTGGTGGTCTGCAGGATGTGGTAGTCCTCGATGTAGCGGCCCGCCGTCTTCAGGCCGGCATAGCCCTTGTCGGCGGCGCTCTCGTAGGTCTCGTCGAAGAGGTAGAACTCGAGCTCGGAAGCGAAGAAGGCCGACATCTTCGCAGCGGCCAGGCGCGCGATCTGCTTCTTCAGGATCGCGCGGGGCCCATGCGGCACGTCCTCGTGGTGTATGGTGATCGAGAACGTCGGCGAGCACCAGCGCCGTCCCCGGCAGCCACGGCAGACGCCGCAGCGTCGTCATGTCGGGCTTCATGACGAAATCGCCGTAGCCCTTCTCCCAGTTCGCGGCCGCGTAGCCGGGCACCGGCTCCATGTCGATGTCGTTGGCGAGCAGATAGTCGCAGCCGTGGGTCTCCTCGTGCGCCCCCTCAAGGAAATACTCGGCCTGCATGCGCTTGCCGACCAGGCGCCCCTGCATGTCGGCAAAGGCGACGACGACGGTATCGATCTCGCCGTTGCCGACCGCCGTCTGCAACTCCTTGAACGTCAGCATGCCCGCCATGACCGGAAACCATCTCTGTTGGATCGACAAACCGGCCCGCGCGTCGTCGCGCGGACCGGGTCTTGGGAATGAGTGCTGACGCCGCTACATCGACGCCGCGCCCTCACGATGCTTCACCGCAAACTCCTCCTCCGGAGAGAACACCAGCGTCCGGCGGCCGTAGGCGGCGAAATAGACGATCGCGATAATGTACCAGATCGCCACGCCGATGATGCCGGCGCGATAGAGCGGATCGGTGAGCTGAAAGCCGATCGTCACGATCGCGATGACCACCGTCAGCGACGCACCCGAGCACGCCGAACGGGCTCTTGTAGGGCCGCTCGATGTTCGGGAACCTGCGGCGCAGCTGCAGGAAGGTCAGGCCCTGCAGCAGGTAGGAGAACATGGCGCCGAACACGGCCATGTTGAGCAGCGTGCCGCCGATGAAGGAACCGGCCTCGGTGCCGCCCTGGGTGAACCACACCACCAGCATGACCAGGAAGCCGACCAGCGAACCGGCGAAGAGCGCGGTGTTGGGCGTCTTGTGGTCGCCGTGGGTGACCGACAGGAAGTGCGGGAAGTAGCCGGCGCGCGACAGCGAATAGATCTGCCGGCCATAGGCGAAGATGATCGCGTGGAAACTCGCGACCAGGCCCGCAACCGCGAACAGCGACAGGATTTTCGCCCAGCCGGTGCCGTAGATGGCGCGGAAGCCGTCGAGGATCGGCTCGCCGGACGAGCCGTAGGCGAAGGCGCCCTCGGGAAGCGACGGGTTGATGATCAGGATCAGGAAGCCGGTCGCGATCAGGGTGAACATGCCGGCCATGATGCCTTTCGGCATGTCGCGCTTGGGATCGACCGACTCCTCCGACGCCAACGGCAGTTGCTCGATCGCCAGGAAAAGCCACACCGCGAACGGCATCGCCGCGAAGACGCCCTTGAGGCCGAAAGGCAGGAACGGTCCACCACCATCGGGCAGCGCCACGGCCTCTCCGGTTGCCGGGTCGACGCCGATGTTCATGGCGTTCTTGGCGAAATCGAACTCGCCCGAAAAGATCGCGCTGACGAAGAAGAAGATCAGGATCGCGAGAGCGATCAGCGTCACGATCACCGTGACCCGGAACGACAGCTCGACGCCGCGCACGTTCAGCCCGACGAAAACGACGTAGCCGATCAGCCACCAGATCGGCTGGAACCAGTCCGGCGTCTCGAAGATGCCGGTCAGGTAGGCGCCGATGAAGAACACGACGACCGCCGGCGTCAGCACGTATTCGATGTTCTCGGCGATGCCGGTGATGAACCCGCCCCACGGACCGAACGCGGTGCGCGCGAAGGAATAGGCGCCGCCGGTATGCGGCAGCGCCGGACTCATCTCGGCGATCGAATAGGTGAGGCCGAGATACATGATCGCGATGACGATCGTGCCGACGAGCATGCCGCCCCAGCCGCCGACGGCGAAGCCAAGGTTCCAGCCGGAGAAATCGCCGGAGATAACGGCGCCGACGCCGAGCGCCCAGAGCGCGAACACCCCGGCGTGGCGCCGAAGCACCCGCTTCTCGAAATACTCCACGCCCGGTATGTGATACGAAACGCCACCCTCGTGCTTCTTCATGTCAGCCATCTCATCCACTCCCTCAGTGGTGCGGTTAACTGATCCGACACCGACCCGCCGCCCGCGGACCGGCTGCCCCTGGTGACCGGCACGTCGCGCCGGCACATACGCATTCACAAACAAACGCGATCATGCCCCTGCCCTTGCCGGGACAAGGCCGACGGCTCCGGCGCTGATCTGCACCGCGTCGGCCAGCCGCTCGACCCACTCGCCGATGTCCCGCGCCGCGCGCAGCAGGTCGTTGCGAACCTCGATCATGACATGCGGCAGGCCGCGGTCGCGTCCGTGGCGCCGGATCGTGTAGTCGACATTGTCCCTTGCCGAATAGGGCTGGTTGTCGCCGACCACCAGCGCGCGATCGCGCCGCAGCGCCGCCAGCATGGCATCGGCGAAGGTGCGTTCCGCGGTCGAGATGATGCCGACGTGCCAGGGGCGCGAAACGCCGCGATAGACCGGTGTGAAGGAATGCACGGTGACCAGGGCCGTCGGCCGCCGGGCCGCCCGGCGGAGGTCAAGCAGGCGTTCCACCGCGGCGTGAAAGGGCGCCCACAAGCCCGTGATCCGACTTCGCCTTCGCCTCAGCCGACAGGTTGACGTTGCCGGGCACCTCGGTGTCCTCGGAAAACGCCGCCATGGCGTCCGCGAGGTCCGGCTCGCGGTTGCAGTCGATTGCCAGCCGGGAGTAGCGCTGCAGGACGAGATCCCCGTCGACGGACTTCGCCAGACCATCGGCGAGCGCCGCCGCACCGGGATCCCACGCGATGTGGCGCTGCAGGTCCGATGGCTTCAGCCCGAGTGTGCCGAGAGAACGCGGCAGCCGATTGGAGGCATGTTCGCAAACCACGACGAACGGCCCGCCCCCGGGACGCGCCTCGACCGCAGGCATTTCGTCTGGCGCAAGCACGTTGCTCATCGCCGCCACCCCCGCGAACCGTTCGGGTGGCGAAAATCGCTTCTGCCCCAGCGACTCGCGCCATCCCGGCTGCTGAAATATACGTTACAAGGAATCGAATGATCTTCAAATCTGAAATGCATGAGACAAGCAGCCCTGTGGACGAGGAAGCGCATTTGGCGCCCGACCCGATGACCGACGAAGCAACGCTCTCGATCGCCGAACTGATCCGCCGCGACCTCGGCCGCATGACACCGAACGAGAAGCGCGCCGCCCGCCGCCTGCTCGCCGACTATCCCGTGGCGGCGCTGGAAACCGTGGCGCGTTTCGGCGAGGCGGCCGGCGTCAGCGCGCCGACCGTGCTGAGGATGATCGCCAAGCTCGGCTTCGGCAGCTACGGCGCCTTCCAGGAAGCACTGCGCGATGAACTCGCCGCCCGGCGCGAGACGCCGCTCACCAAAGGCCGCGGCGCCGAGAGCGGCGACCGGCTCGACACACTTCGCCGAGGTCGCCGCCGCCAACATCCGCACGACCGAAGAAAACATCGCCCGTGACGATTTCAATGCGGTGGTCGACCTGCTGGCCGACCGCAAGCGTCCCGTCCATGTGCTCGGCGGCCGCTTCACCGACCCGATCGCCGCCTATCTGGTCGCCCATCTCCGCGTACTGAGGCCGCTCACCGGACATATCGGCGGCGACCGGCAGGGACGCCTCGATCAACTGCTCGACATCGGCCGCCGCGACATCTTCGTGCTCTTCGACATCCGCCGCTACTCCGACGAGATCGCCGAACTGGCGGACCTCGCCGCCAAGCGCGGCGCGACCGTGGTGCTGGTTACCGACCAGTGGCTTTCGCCGGTGTCGCGCGTGGCCCGCCACGTGCTGCCCGCCCACGTTGTGGCGCCGTCGGTGTGGGATTCCTCGGCGGGGCTGCTGCTGCTCGTCGAGGCATTGCTCTCGGCGGTTGCCAGCGAACTTGGCGCCGACGCACGCCGCCGGCTGACGGCGATCGAAAAGCTGCGCCGGAGCTGACGGCTGGCCCGCCGCGCGGCGCGGAACCTCCGCCAGGTTCGCCATCGCCGTCGGATTCGTGACCGGTGGTGGACTTTTTGCAACAGTCGCCGCCGTGGCGAATATGGCGGAAAACTGCCGATAAACGGGTCTCGCGCGACCGCTGAGACGCAGATGCGGACAACTTGACACACCGCCCGGCGCTCTTCACAACGGGTCACGGTTAACCTGAGGCCAACGGAAGGAACGGGCGATGAAGAAGGTCGCTGCAATTGCCATCATCGGCGCATCGCTCGCCGGCTGCTCCCATTGGGCAACTGAGACCCCGCACGACCGCATCGTGCACGGCGCGATCGTCGGCGGCGTGGTTGGTGGCGTGGTAGGCGGCGTCGCTTCGGGCGGCAACGCCGGTGGCATCCTCGTCGGCGCTGGCATCGGCGCGGCGGCAGGCGCTGCAATCGCCTCCACGTACGGCTACTGAGTTTCGGTCCCGGGCCTGCGGGCCCGGTTGACTGATTCGGTGAGGTTGGCCGGACTCGGTCGATCCTAACGCTGCATTCATGGCCCGTGCCGCGAGGCGCGGGCTTTTTCTTGTCGATGACGCGCGCCCGACAGGAAAACCGCGTCTCCTCATCCTATATGCACGAGATGCAAGCTTGACGCCCCATGCGGCGGGGGAAAAGTTGTGCGCGCCGCGCATTCGCATGGGTAGCCGCCAGTCGGCAACGAAATCCAAGGGGGAGAGCATGAATATCGGCACCAGGCGCGTCGGGCGGACGACGCTGCAAGTGGGCGAACTCGGGCTCGGCGGGGCAACGCTCGGCGGCAACATGGACGCCGTCACCGACGCAATGGCCCGCTCGATCGTCACCAGCGCCTTCGATTCGGGCGTACGCTATTTCGACACCGCCCCCTATTACGGCTACGGGCGCTCGGAGCACGTCGTCGGCGACGCCTTGCGCGGCCGCACCGACTGGGTGCTCTCCACCAAGGTCGGCCGACTGCTCAAGCCGCGCCGCACACCGCAGGCCCCCGACGATCTGTGGCGGGATCCCCACCCGTTCGAGGCGGTCTTCGACTATTCCTACGACGCGATCATGCGCTCCTACGAGGACAGCCTTCAGCGCCTCGGCCTCGACCGCATCGACATCCTCTACATCCACGACATCGACGTCTTCACCCACGGCAGCGAGGCAAACCAGCAGGCGATGTTCCTCCAGGCGATGGAGCACGCCTACAAGGCCCTCGACGAGCTGCGCCGCAACGGCGACATCAAGGCGATCGGCCTCGGCGTCAACGAGGTCGGCCCGATCGCCGACGCCCTGCAGCACGGAACCTGGGACGTCTTCCTGCTGGCCGGACGCTACACCCTGCTCGAACAGAAGCCGCTCACTACGCTGTTTCCGGCGCTGGAGAAGCACGGCGCCTCGATCGTCGTCGGCGGTCCGTTCAATTCCGGCGTGCTGGCCGGCGGCGAGACCTGGAACTACCGGCAGGCGCCGGCCGACGTGTTCGAGCGGGTCAAGGGGCTGAAGCGCGTCGCCGACGCGCACAAGGTGCCGCTCGCGGCAGCGGCGTTGCAGTTCCCCCTCGCCCACCCGATCGTCGCCAGCGTCATTCCGGGGCCACGCTCGACCGAGGAACTCAAACAGATTCTCGCCTGGTTGGAGATGAAGATCCCGGCTGGCCTGTGGAGCGACCTGAAAAGCGAAGGGCTTCTCGACGCCGCCGCGCCCGTACCAGCCTGACACCCGCATGATCTACGCCGAATTCACCGCGCTGGTCAGCGTCATCGTCATCGACCTGGTCCTTGCCGGTGACAATGCGGTCGTGGTCGGAATGGCCGCCGCCGGGCTGCGCCGGGAGGTTCGCAAAAAGGCGATCTTCTACGGCATCGCGGCCGCGGCGGTGTTGCGCATCGTGTTCGCGCTGTTCACGACGCAACTGCTCGAGATCATCCCCCTGATCATCGCCGGCGGGCTTCTCCTCCTGTGGGTTGCGTGGAAGCTCTGGCGGGAACTGCGCAGCGGCGTGCAGGCCAACTTCGATGACGACGAGCACGGTGTCGGCGGGAGCAACGCGAACGTCGCCGCAAATGCCGTTGGCGACACCGCGGTCACCGACGGTCGCGCCCGCACCAAGACGTTCAGGCAGGCGCTCTTTCAGATCGTTGCCGCCGACGTATCCATGTCGCTCGACAACGTCATCGCCGTGGCTGGCACAGCGCGCCATCATCCCTGGGTGCTGATCGCCGGCCTGGTGCTGTCGGTGGCGCTGATGGGGGTCGCCGCCACGATGATAGCGCGGCTGCTGAAGAGATATCCGTGGGTCGCCTATGTCGGGCTGCTGCTGATCGTCTGGGTCGCGGTCAGGATGATCTGGGAGGGCACCCACCAGATGGTCGGCGCAGGGATGCTGGGCTAGTGGATCTCCGGCTCCGGCGTCGGCGCCGTGCCTTCGAGGAAGTCGAAGTCGCAGCCCTTGTCCGCCTGGGTGATGTGCTCGGCGTAGAGCCTGTTGTAGCCACGCTGGAACGTCCGGTCGGGTGGTGACCATTCCTTCAGCCGGCGCTCGATCTCGGCGACCGTCACTTCGAGGTTGATCGATCGCCGCTCGACATCGACCGAGATGATGTCGCCGGTCCTGACCGCCGCCAGCGGTCCGCCGACGTAGGATTCCGGCGCGACGTGCAGGATGCAGGCGCCATAGCTGGTGCCGCTCATGCGCGCGTCGGAGATGCGCAGCATGTCGCGCACGCCCTGCTTGAGGAGCTTCTTCGGGATCGGCAGCATGCCCCATTCCGGCATGCCGGGACCGCCGACCGGACCGGCGTTCTGCAGCACGATGATGTGGTCGGCGGTGACCTCCAGATCGTCGGAATCGATGTTGGCCGACATCTCGTTGTAGTCGCGGAAGACCAGCGCCGGACCGGAGTGTTTCAGCAGCCGCGGATCGGCGGCCGACGGCTTCATCACGCAGCCGTCCGGCGCCAGGTTGCCGGTCAGAACCGCCGTGCCGACCTCGCTCGAGACCGGGCTGTCCATCGGGCGGATGACGTCGGCGTTGTAGACCTTCGCCCCGGCGATCTGGTCGCCGAGCGTCCCGGTGACGGTGCGCGCCGAGAGATCGAGCTTGTCGCCGAGCATCGCCATCAGCGCCGGCAGGCCGCCGGCATAGTAGAAATCCTCCATCAGGAACGCGCCCGACGGGCGGATGTTGGCGAGCACCGGCACCTCGCGGCCGACGCGGTCGAAATCGGCAAGCGACAGGTCGATGCCGGCCCGGCGAGCCATGGCGACCAGGTGGATCATCGCATTGGTCGAGCCGCCGAGCGCCATCTGCGCCACCAGCGCGTTCTCGAACGAGGCGCTGGAGAGAATGTCGCTGGGCTTCAGGTCTTCCTTGATCATCTCGACGATGCGCCGGCCGCATGACGTCGCCATGCGGCTATGCGCGGAATCCGGCGCGGGGATGGACGAAGCGCCCGGCAGGGTGAAGCCCAGCGTCTCGGCGAGCGACATCATCGTGGCCGCGGTGCCCATCACCATGCAGGTGCCGAAGGAGCGCGCGATGCCCGCCTCCATTTCCTGCCACTCGTCCTCGGAGATGACACCGGCCTGTTTGTCGGCCCAGTATTTCCAGGTGTCGCTGCCCGAGCCCAGCACCTTGCCGGCGTAATTGCCGCGCAGCATCGCCCCGGCCGGCAGGTAGATCGCCGGCAGGTTCATGCTGATCGCGCCCATGAGCAGCGCCGGCGTGGTCTTGTCGCAGCCGCCGAGCAGCACGACGCCGTCGACCGGGTGCGAGCGCAGGAGCTCCTCGGTCTCCAGCGCCAGCAGGTTGCGATAGAGCATCGTGGTCGGCTTGACGAAGACCTCCGCCAGCGACAGCGCCGGCAACTCGACCGGGAACCCGCCCGCCTGCCAGACGCCGCGCTTCACCTCCTCGGCGCGGGCGCGCAGGTGCGTGTGGCACGGGTTGATGTCCGACCACGTGTTGACGATCGCCACCACCGGCTTGCCCATGAAGTCGTCATAGGAATAGCCCTGCTGGAGGGTGCGCGAGCGGTGGCCGAAGGCGCGCAAGTCTTGCGCGCCGTACCAGCGCTGGCTGCGAAGCTTCTTGATCCAGTCGTCTGTCACGGTGCCTCAGGAGGTGCTTGATTTCTTCCAGATGTTGACGCCCGCGTCGCGCGCGCGCCGATCGATTTCGTCGAGTTCTGCCCGGCTGAAGGCCAGATTGTCCAGCGCCCCGACCGCGTCCTCGACCTGTTCGACGCGGCTGGCGCCGATCAGCGCCGAGGTCATGCGATCGTCGCGCAACACCCAGGCGAGGGCCATCTGCGCCAACGTCTGACCGCGCTTCTTCGCGAGCCGGTCGAGGGCGCGCACGGCGGTCAGGTTCTGCTTGCTCAGGAACGAACTCCGCCACGACTCCGCGCCGCTGGCGGCGCGGCTGCCGGCCGGCACGCCTTTCAGGTACTTGTTGGTGAGCAGGCCCTGCGACAGCGGCGAAAAGGAGATGCAGCCCATGCCCTCCTCCTGCAGCGCGTCGAGCAGCTGGTCGTCCTCCGTCCAGCGGTTGAGGATCGAATAGCTCGGCTGGTGGATGATCGCCGGCGTACCCAGTTGCCTGAGGATCGCCGCCGCCTCGTGGGTGCGCGCCGAGGAATAGGACGAGATGCCGACATAGAGCGCCTTGCCCTGACGCACGGCGGAATCGAGCGCGCCCATGGTCTCTTCCAGGGGCGTGTCGGGATCGAAGCGGTGCGAATAGAAGATATCGACGTAGTCGAGCCCCATGCGTTTCAGGCTCTGGTCGAGACTCGCCAGCAGGTATTTGCGGCTGCCCCACTCGCCATAGGGGCCCGGGCCACATGCGGTAGCCGGCCTTGGTCGAGACGATCAGCTCATCGCGATGATCGCGGAAGTCGGTCTTGAGGATCGCGCCGAACAGTTCCTCCGCCGATCCCGGCGGCGGACCGTAATTGTTGGCGAGGTCGAAATGGGTGACGCCGCGGTCGAAGGCGGCGCGGCATATCGCGCGGGCCACGTCGCTGCGCGATCCGTGACCGAAATTGTGCCACAGCCCCAGCGATATGGCGGGCAGCTTCAGGCCACTGCGGCCGACCCGCCGGTAGACCATTCCATCGTAGCGCGCCACAGACGGCATGTAGGCCATTACCTCAAATTCCTCATTGCGAAGCCGCCGCGCCAGTTCTCCCTGGGCGCGCGAGGCAGGGACTTTCAGGGCGCGCGCCGCCCATCAGCACGGCGCGAAGAAGGGTCGAGCAACGACGCCGACCTGTTCCGCTCAGGCCGCCGCGCGGCGGGCAAAACGAGCATTCTCCTCGAGCAGCGCCTTCGCGGCCGAACCGACCGGTTGATGCAGTTCATCGTCGAGATTGGCAAGCAACTGCTGGAGCGGTCCGGTATCGGCGATTCCGGCGAGGCGCACACCGTCGTGCAGGACGGCGATCGGCGAATGGGCGTCGCGCTGATCCTCGAACGGCAGGAATGTCTCCCGCAGCCGCCCGGCAAGCGCCGTGTCGCCCGCCTTGAGCGCACCGAGAACCGCCATCGACAGATGCGGTGCGATCGACACCGAACCGGAGGTGAAGGCCCGCAAGCCGAATTTCGTCCAGTGGACGATGGCCGGCCGCTCGCCGATGCCGCTCACCAGCCGCTCGGTGCCGGCCGCCTGGATGATTGCGTCGAGATAACGGTCTTCCTCCGGCTGCTTGCGCTCGACCGCGTATTTCAGCGAACACACCACGCCGTCGGCGATCAGGGATGCCACGTCACCCGGCGTCACGTAGTTTTCGCTCGCGCACGTAGCCGATGATCGGGCGGCCGTAGGCGTCGGCAAGCCGCCGCCAGCCGGTGGCGACGCCGGCCGGTTTGGTCGGCCCCGCCATCGGCAACGCCATCGCGGTCGGAAAATCGTGATCCCGGAGGACGGCAACCTGATCCAGCGCCTTGCCGAAATCGGGGCCGATGGAAGGGATCATCCAGGCGTCGGTGGGCGCGATGGCGACCAGCATGTCGAGCACCGCGCCATATTCGGCCAGACCGAGGTGGTAGAAGTTGGCGTTGCCGCCGTAGAGGAAAGTGCTCACGCCGCCGGAAGACAGGTGGCCAACGACCTTGCGGTTCTCGACCGCCGAGGGCCCTCCGGTCGCCTCGCGGGCCAGTGGCGGCACGGCGATGACCGACCGCGACAGGTCGGCGACGGTAATGGCATCGGTCTTCATCTTGGCATCCCGGCGGGAAAACAGGCGGGAGGGCAAGGTATCGGACAAGTCGGCCGTCTTCAACCGCGCCGCCATTGACGCCTTGCGGCGCCTGCCGCGATAAAGAGGCCGCTCCCAGTCCGAAATTGAAAGCCCTGCACCATGAAGCTTTTCGACCTGACCGGTCGCCGCGCCCTCATCACCGGATCGAGCAAGGGCATCGGCAACGCCTTTGCCGAGGGCCTGGCCGAAGCGGGCGCCGAAATCGTGCTCAATGCGCGCAACCCCGACGAGCTGGAAAAAGCGCGGGCGCGCCTCGCCGCAGCCGGGCACAAGGCCCATGCCTACGCCTTCGACGTGTCCGATCCCGCGGCGGTGGAGCGCAACGTGGCGGACATCGAGGACAAGGTCGGACCGCTCGATATCCTGTTCAACAATGCCGGCGTCCAGCGCCGCCAGCCGCTGACCGAGTTCAGCCCCGACCACTGGCGCCAGCTCATGGCGATCAACCTCGACGCGGTCTTCCTCATGGGCCAGGCCGTCGCCAGACGGATGGTGCCGCGCGGCCGCGGCAAGATCGTCAACACCGCATCGGCGACGAGCGAGCTGGCGCGCCCGACGATCGCACCCTACGTCGCGTCCAAGGGCGCGGTGAAAATGCTGACCAAGGCGATGTGCGCCGAGTGGGCGGCGCATGGCATCCAGGTGAACGGCATCGGACCGGGCTACTTCAAGACGGAGCTCAACCGCGCCCTGTTCGAGGATCCGGAGTTCACCACCTGGGTGGCGAAACGCACACCGGCAGGCCGCTGGGGCGACGTCGAGGAACTGAAGGGAGCCGCCGTGTTCCTCGCCTCCGACGCCTCGACATACGTCAACGGCCACATCCTCTACGTCGACGGCGGCATGACATCGGTGGTGTAAGTCTGATGCGCGTTCTCTACTTCACCAAGTCCTCCGGCTACGAGCACAGCGTCATCGCGCGCCGCGACGGCCGGCCCAGTCACTCCGAGACGATCCTTGCCCGGCTCGGCGCCGTCCACGATATCGACTTCACCTTCTCCAAGGACGGCAGCCTTTTCACGCCGGACTATCTCGCCGACTTCGACGCGGTCATGTTCTACACCAGCGGCGATCTCCTCGCCGCCGGCACCGACGGCAATCCGCCGATGACCGCGGCTGGCAAGCGGGCTCTCCTCGACGCCGTCGCCGACGGCATGGGTTTCCTCGCAATCCACTCCGGCTCGGACACTTTCCACACGCTGGAGCAGGGCGGCGGCAACCCGACCATGCGCAGCAACCGCTACCGACTGCACGGTGACAAGGCCGACCCGTACATCCGCATGCTCGGCGGCGAGTTCATCGCCCACGGCAAGCAGCAGGTCGCGACGGTGACGGTGCCCGACCCGATCTTCCCCGGCTGCGGGGCGCTCGGCGCCGAGTGGTCGGTGCTGGAGGAATGGTACTCGACCAAGGAATTCGCCGACGACCTCCATGTCATCCTGGTGATGCAGAGCGAGGCGATGGACGGGATCGAGTATCAGCGACCGCCCTACCCGCTCGCCTGGGCGCGCGCTCACGGCAGGGGCCGCGTCTGGTTCAACGGCATGGGCCACCGCGAAGACATCTGGGAGTCGCCGGCATTCCAGCGCCTGCTGGTCGGCGGTCTGGAATGGGCCTCGGGCCGGATCGACGCCGACATCACCCCGAACGTCGCCGAAGTGACGCCGCAGGCGGCCGTCCTGCCGCCGGAACCCGGCCCGGACGAGACATAGCAACGGACCGACCCGGCACAAATCGCCGGCCTCGAACGAATCCGCACACGGTCGCGCTCGCCCTGCTCGACACGGGCCAAGGTCGATCGAAGCGATCTTATTTGCCGAACGTGTCGTCCGCCTGGCGCTTGTGGGCAAGCAACGCCATCAGCCGGCGGTCGCGCCACCGCTGCCGGTCGGCGAGATCGGCCTCCGGGACACGCGCGCGGCGCTGGGCCTCCACATCACCCAGCACCGGACCCGCCCAATCGACGCGGCGCTGCATCTGGTGGAACAGATTCTCGTAGGTCTTCTGGTAGCGCGCGACATAGTCGGCAACACCGCCCGGCGCATTGAGGTCGATGGTCTCGAACGGCCCCATGAACGACCAGCGCAGCGCCAGTCCGTCGCGGATCGCCACGTCGACGGCGTCGACCGACGCGGCGCCGTCCGCCACCAGCCGGAAGGCCTCTTCGAGCAACGCACCCTGCAGCCGGTTGACGATGAAGCCATCCAGCTCGCGCTGCATGACCACCGGCGCGTGGCCGGCGGCCTTGAGCAAATCGACTGTGCGCGCGACCGTTTCGGACGCCGTCCACGGCGCCGGCACCACCTCGACCGCCGGGATCAGGTGCGGCGGATTGATCGGGTGGGCGACCAGGCAGCGCTCGCGCGTCGCGAGGGCTTCGGTGAACAGTGACGGCAGGATCGCCGAGGTCGAACTGGCGAGAACCGCCGAGGGCGGCGCCGCTGCCTCGAACTGCGCGAAGACGTCGATCTTGATGGCGACATCCTCTGGCACGTTCTCCTGCACATGGACCACGTCGGCGAGGGCATCCTCAAGCCGTGGCGCGACCGCGATGCGCGCAAGGACCGTCGCCGGAACCTCGCCCCTGAGGAGACCGTTGGCGCTGAGATCATCCAGCGCCGCAGGAATGAATTCGAGCGCGCGCGCCGCCGCGCCGTCCGCCTGATCCCAGATCGCGACCTGGTGGCCGGCCCGCGCGAAACTGATCGCCCAGGCCCGGCCGACGAGCCCGCTACCGACGATGGCGACTTTGCTCATGAAACATTCCCTCCCCGATCCTCCCTCCATCTAGCGCGTCACGGCGGTATCGGGAAAGGGCGGGCCTATTTGCGCGCGGCCGGCGGGCTGTCCACCGGTTTGATCCGCCCGAGATAGGCGACGATCGCCTTCAGATCGTCCGGCGCCAACTGATTGACCATTGCGAGATTACGCTGGACGTCGGCCATGTCGCCACCCATGTTGCCGCCACCGGTCAGGAGCGCGATGAGCAGATCGTCGGCCGACTGATCGCCGATGCCGCCCTTGCCGGGCGTGATGTTTGGCGCCGGCTTGCTGCTGCCGCTGAGGCTGGGCGCGCCGCCGAGCGCATGGGCGTAGTCCAGACCGCCGAGATAGCCGAGGCCGGTCAGGTCATCGAGGACGCCGAGGCCAAGGGCGCCGAACAGGTGGCGTGGCGTATGGCACTCGTTGCAGTGGCCGGGCCCCTCCACCAGCGCCGCTCCGCGATTGACCGCATCGCCGAGCGCCGGGTCGGGCGCGAACGTCCTGCCGTCGAGGAAGGCGAGCTTCCACAGCCCGAGGACGCGGCGCAGCGAATAGGGGAAGGCGATGTGGTGCGGCTTGTTGGCGGCGGCAACCGGCGGCAGCGTGTCGAGGAAGGCTTTCAGGTCGATGAGGTCCTCGTACGTCATGCGCTGGTAGGAGGTGTAGGGAAAGGCTGGATAGAGATGCGAGCCGTCCCGCCCGAGGCCGCGCTTCATGGCGTTGACGAAATCGATCATCGACCAGCGACCGATTCCGGTCTCCGTGTCCGGCGAGATGTTGGGCGGATAGAACGTGCCGACCGGCGTGACCAGCGGCTTGCCGCCGGGGAGTTCCGGCCGCTCCGGCAGGCCCGGCCCGAACGGATCGGCACCGGTCGGCGCATCGGCAGCGGCGTGGCACGAATAGCAGCCGCCCACCCAGAACAGCACCGCGCCCTTCGCCGCGTCGCCGGCATGCGCCGGCAGCACGTCAGCCGCCAGCGGGCGCGGCTCGGTCAGCACCCAGACCGCCGCCGCCGCGACAATTGCCACGCCGACGAGCGCAACGAGCATGCGCCGCATCGGGCGGACGCTCAATTCCGGTACTTGTCGTGACAGGCGTTGCAGGCGACGTTGACGAGGCCCAGCGCCGCCTTCAGCGCATTGGCGTCGGCCGCATCGCCGGCGGAGGCAACCGCGGCCTTGAGGTCATCGGCATGCGCCTGGAAATCCGCCATGTCGGTCCAGATTTCCGGCCGCGCCTTGTCGTCCTGCGACCCTTCCGGAAAGAGCGTGACGAACTCGGTGATCTGCGTGGAAATCTTGCCGCTCAGGTCCTTCACCGCCGCCCCGTCGTAGGGCGTGGTCAGCCCAAGGGCATAGCGCGCCATTTCCTTGAAGGCGGCATCGTTCCCCTTCATCAGCTGGATGCGATCCTCGACCGGACCGGCGAGCGCCCCGCCGGCACCGGCGAGGCACAGAAAAGCGAAGGCAAACGCGGCGGATTTCATCAAGGCGGCTCCTGTCAGTCGAGGCTCGGTCAATATAGCGCGGCCACCGGCCGACCAAGCCGGCCCATGCGCATTTGAACACTTGATCGTCGCCCTTATGCGACTGGCAGGGATCAACTTTCCGCGAAGGCCGGATTGCGCAGGCCGAAGTCCAGGGCTGACAAAGACAAAAGGCAGCGGAGGCGGCTGCCAGAAATTTCCGCTTAAGCTATTGATATTACGTAATATAATGGCGCCAGGCCGAAGCCGGAACCAACCCCGGCAGCGTGCGCCGATGGATCAACGCTTCTTCGCACGCGTGGCGCGCGCAAGCTTGAATGACAATGGATAACGCCTCGACGCCGCGAGTTCGACCAGCGACCGCTCGGCATTCTTCGGTACCGAGAGTTCGGTCAGGCGCGCGTCCGGTTCGCGCGCTCCGACGCGCGCTGAAACCTCGAGGCTGCCCTGCGCGAGCAGAGACACAGCCTGAGTGAGCTTGGCCAGATTTGCGCGCAGGACCGGCACCGAAATGCTCATGGCGATTACCGGCTCGCCGAGGCTGTCCAGAATGGGCACCGCGACGCAGAACAGGCCTTGCGTGTACTCCTCGTTGTCGATGCCGAACCCGCGGTCTCGCGTGGCGGATAATTCATCGGCCAGGTGATTCAGGTCGGTGATGGTGTTGGCGGTCATTCGCGGCAGGCGCATGCCGGAAAATCTCTGCCGCACCTCTTCGGGAGGCAGGAAGGCCAACAGCGCCTTGCCGAGACCGGTCGCGTGGGCCAGCAGGCGCGCACCGACTTCCGACTGGAGGCGCAACGGGTGCGTGCTGTCGGCCTTGGCGAGATAGACGTTCTCCGCGCCGTCGAGTTTCGCAACCTGGACCGTCTCGTTGGTGGCGGCAGCGATGCGCTCCATCACGGTTTGGGCCTCGCGGACGATGTCGTGCTGCCGCAGATACGCCTGGCTGCATTCCCAGGTCTTGATACCCAGAGAATACATCCGCTTCTTCTTTGCCAGATCGACGTATCCCCGGGACGCGACCACATCGAGCAGCGCGTGCAGGCTGCTCTTTGGGATGTCCATGGCGCTCTGCAGCATGGCGAACGTCATTCCCTCCTGGGTGCGCGCGAGGCACTCGAGCAGATCGAGCACCCTCGCAGCAGATTTGACGGTCTTCTCGCTCGCCTGGGTCGACACGTTCAATCCTCCACTGTGGTTCGATGCGCTTGTCTTGACGCTCGTGGGCACGCCAACTATCATCATGAACCTTGGTTCACATACATGAACTACGACGGATTGCGCAAGGGCCGGGGACAGTCTGCAGGTCGCGGGCTCGCCCATCATCAGGATCGCAATCGTCGCGCTTCGACGGTTCTCATGGCGGCCGGCGGGGGGCTCGGGCGATGCAGTCCGGGAGTTCGATGGAGGGGGGTCGCAGATGAAGATCAAAAGCATCGAAGCGTTTCCTGTTGCGAGCATGTTTCCCGGCGGCACCTATGCCGCCGACCAGAACAAGGAAAATGCGAAGCTGGAGAGGCGCCCGCCTTGGACCAAGGACGCCGAAGTCGCGAACCCGATGTCGCGCTACCCGCGCTACAAGCGACACCGATCGAGTTGGGCGGGCGAATTCACCCAGGTCGGTTGCCTCGTCACAGCCGACGACGGCTCGTGGGGATTTGGCACGACGGGCTACGGCCCGGCGACCATGAGCGTCATCAACGATCACATCGGGCCATTGCTGGTCGACGAGAACCCGATGGCGACCGACAAGCTTTACGACATGATGATGCGCATTACGTCGCGCTATTCGCCGTCGGGCCTCGCGTCGTATGCGATCAGCGCCGTTGATCTCGCGCTGTGGGATCTGAAGGGCCGCGTCCTCAAGATGCCGGTCTATGAGCTCGCCGGCGGTCCGGCGCGCGACAAGCAGTATTGCTACGCGACGGGCAACGATACCGACTGGCACATGGAGCTCGGCTTCACGGCGACCAAGCTCGCGTGCCCCTACGGGACCGCCGACGGCCTCTCGGCCATCGATCGAAATGAGGAGTTTGTTGCCAAAGCCCGCGAGCTGATCGGGCCAAATGTCGAGCTGATGCTCGACTGCTGGATGGCCTTCGATGTCGAGTTCGCCGTCCGGCTCGCCGAGCGGCTAAGGCCATACGGACTCAAGTGGATCGAGGATTGTCTCATCCCCGAGAATTTTTCGGCCCACCGCGCCCTGCGCGAGCGCCTGCCGTGGCAGACCCTCACGACGGGAGAACACTGGTACACGCCTTACACCTTCTTCGATGCCGCCCGCGACAGAGTGGTCGACATTTTCCAGCCCGACATTCACTGGGTCGGTGGCTTCACGGCCTGCCAGCGCATCGCCGCCATAGCGGACGCGGCCGGTCTGGAAGTCATCTGCCACGCGGGCATGAACACACCGTACGGCCAGCACTTCTCGTTTTCGTCGACGAACACCCGATGGGGCGAATACTTCGTCGGTGGCGGCCCCGGCGTGCCTCTCAAGAACTCCATCAGCTTCCCGGGCATGACGGTACCCGTTGATGGCTATTGCGTACCCAGCGATGCGCCGGGCTTCGGACATGGGCTCAGCCTCGAGAGCATCAACGCCATGTCCGTCTGAATCCAAGAAAAATACGGGCAACAAAGGAGGAACCTCACATGCCCTTGCTTCGCAAGCGACGCGCACTGCGCGTCACAATTCCTGCAGCGATTGGACTGACATTGCTGACCGGCGCAGCGTTTGCGCAGGACGTCGGAAGCGTTCCCCGCAACGAGACACTGGTCATGACGCCTTGGGGCGACCAGCCCGCCCAGCTCGCCAACGCCGACAATTGGAACACCTACCTGGCGTCGGTCTCGCATCAGCGCGACGTCATGCAGTACACCGTCAACGAGGAGCTCTTCTATACGAACCTCAATACCGGCGAGCTCATCCCGTGGCAGGCCGAATCCTTCGAATACACGCCTGATTTCCTGACCGCCACGATCCATCTGCGCAAGGGCGTCGAGTGGTCCGATGGGAAGCCGTTCACCGCCGATGACGTGAAGTTCACGCTGGAGGCGGTTCGCGACGCGCCCCCTGAAATCCGCGGCTCGGCCTCCTTCCACGAATACATCAAGAGCGTCGACGCGTCGGACCCGCTAACCGCGGTGATCCACTTCACCAAGCCGGCGCCGCGCTTCGTTCGCGACTATCTGGCTCTTGGCCACGAGAACCATTACCCGATCCTGCCCAAACACATCTGGGAAGGTAAGGACATCAAGACCTTCACCAACTACGACCTGGCCGCCGGCTGGCCGATCGGCACTGGTCCCTACAAGCTGGTGAGCTCGACCAACCTGCAGGAAATCTTCGACCGCCGGGACGACTGGTGGGGCAGCAAGACCGGATTCCGGGAACTGCCGGCGCCGAAGCGCATTGTCATGGTTCCCGTCGCCAGCGACGAAGCCATGGGCCAGCTGCACATCGCCAACCAGGTCGACGGTGGACGCCAGCTGCTTATCGGCACGTTCGAGGCCGCGCGGGCACAGAACCCGAAGCTCGCCTCGTGGAACAAGGAAGGGCCGGTTTGGGGCGCTCCTGACGGCTGCGACTATTCCCTCGTCTTCAACAACCTCAAGAAGCCGTGGGATGACGTGAACCTGCACTGGGCGGTCAACTCGGCGATCGATCGCGAGCAGCTGTCGGAAATCGGCTACGAAAGCTCCGATCATCCGGTCTATTTCGCCTTCTCGGGCTACATGGCCGGAACGTACCTGCCTGCCAATGGGCCGCTGCAGGCGGTGATCGACAAGTCCGGCGTCAAGAATCACTCGCAGGCGCTTGTCGACAAGTACATGGCCGCCGCCGGCTACGCCAAGAATGCGGATGGCAAGTGGGCCAAGGACGGCAAGACGCTCGAATTCAAGGTTCGGGTGCCGGCCTTCATCCAGCCCATCCAGGCTCCGCTTACCCAACAGCTCAAGAACGCCGGGTTCGATGCCGTCCAGGCTCCGGTCGACGACAGCTGGGCGCCGGACATGAACACCGGCAACTTCGACACCATGGTGTTCGTCCACTGCGGCAGCCTCTCCGAACCGCTGGAGACGCTGAAGGACTACCACAGCAAATGGTCTCGTCCGCTCGGCGAAACTGTGCCGAACCGCGTTTCCGGTTCGCGCTACAGCAACCCCGACTATGACAAGATCATCGATCAGATGGACGCGATGCCGGCCAATCCGGATCCGAAATCGAAGTACATGGAGCTCGCTTCCTCCGCCCTCGAGATCGCCCTCCGGGATCTTCCGCAAGTCGACATGCTCGAGGAACTCCACGTTGTGACGTTCAACAACACGTACTGGACCGGCTGGCCGTCGGCGGCCGACCCGTACGTTGCGCCATACACGCCGTGGGAAGCGTTCAACCTGGTGATTCACAATCTGAAGCCAGCGAAATAGGCACGCTCCGAACGCCTGACGCGGCTGGCGGAGCACCTTCGGTCCGCCAGCCGCCCGTCCAACAAGCGAGCTTACAGTGTCACGCGAACTGCAGTCCTACCTGCTGAAGCGGTTCGGCCAGCTTCTGCTCATCATATTCCTGGCCGTAAGCGTCAATTTCATCATCCCCCGGATGCTGCCCGGCGATCCGGTCGACACGGCGCTGGCGCGACTGCAGGCCGCCGGCGGCCAGAACGTCGACATCCAGGCGGTCTCGGCCGCCTACCGCGCGAAATACGGTCTCGATCAACCGCTACTGTCGCAGTACTTCAACTACTGGCGCGACCTGCTTCGGCTGGATCTCGGGGTTTCCTTTGCCGATTTTCCGGAAACGGTCACGACAAAGATCGCCAATGCCCTGCCCTGGTCGCTTGGCCTGCTCACGACCGCCACGTTGATTGCCTTCTTCACCGGATCGATCCTCGGCGCCCGTCTCGCGTGGCCGGGCAGCGGCCGCGCCATCCGCACATTGGTCCCCGCGATGATGGTCCTGACGTCGATCCCGTTCTATCTTCTGGCCATCATCCTGGTTTATCTCTTCGCGGTGGTCTTCCGGATTCTGCCGCCTGCCGGCGGCATGGACACCACCCGCGTGGCGCGCTGGGATTGGCCGACGATTGTCGACGTCTTGCGACACTCGACGCTCCCCTGTCTTTCCATCGTCCTCGGACATATCGGCTTCTGGGCGCTTGGCATGCGCAGCCAGATGATCTCGGTTCTGGGCGAGGATTACATCACCTTCGCGGAGGCCAAGGGGCTGAGCCCGCAGCGCATCTTCTACTGGTACGGCATACGCAATGCGTTCCTGTCGCAGATCACTGCGCTGGCGTTGCAGCTCGGGGCGGTGGTGTCGGGCGCGGTTCTGGTTGAGGTCATCTTCAACTATCCGGGCCTTGGCTCGCTCCTCTATGTCGCCATCCGCGGCCAGGACTATTTCGTCATCCAGGGCGTGGTGCTGATGTTGATCGTGTCGCTGGCCGGACTGCTGTTTCTCGTCGATCTCATCTATCCGCTGCTCGACCCGAGGATCCGGCGATGACCGGATGGATTGCCGCGCTCCGGCGCAACATCGCCGAGGGCCGGATCAGCGGCACGCTGATCGCCGGCGTGACGATCCTCCTGGCGATCGTCCTGTTCAGCCTGCTCGGTCCGCTTTTCGTGGATGTCCACCTCGCCGATGTCGGCGCGATACCGCCACGGCGTCCGCCATCGTGGGCGCACCTTCTGGGCTCCGACTCGCAGGGTCGCGACATGCTGACCCTGCTGATCTACGGGACGCCGAACACGCTCAAGATGGGCCTCATAGCCGGGGCGATCGGCGTGGGACTCGGTCTTACGCTTGGACTTACGAGCGGCAGCCTTGGCGGCATCCCCGACGCAACCATCCGGGTCATCGCCGACGCCCTTCTGACGGTCCCGGCCATCGCCATCCTCGTCATCATCGCCGGCAACGTCGACCGGATGACGACCGGGGTGATGGCGATCGTCGTCGCCTCGCTCTCCTGGATGTTCACGACACGCACCATCCGGGCGCAGGTCCTGACCATTCGCGAGCGATCCTACGTCGAGGTGGCCCGGGTCAACGGGCAAAGTCAGGTCGAGATCCTGTTCGCGGAAATCATGCCCAACCTCCTCCCGTTCATCGTCGCGAGCTTCGTCGGCACCGTGGGCTCGGCGATCCTGGCCGTGATCGGCCTCGAGGCGCTTGGGCTTGGCGCCCGCGAAGAGGTAACCCTGGGCAACACCATCTATTGGGCGCAGCTGTCATCGGCCGTGCTGCGCGGCTACTGGTGGTGGTGGGGACCGCCGATCGTGGTCATCGCAGCCATCTTCCTGGGGCTATTCCTCACCTCGGTCGGGTTCGATCGCTTCGCAAACCCGCGTCTGGCGCGCAACACGTGACGGCCGAGCCAACTCTCCCGCCGTCGCAGGCGGCCGGTTCGGTCGACGACCCCGTGCTCGTGGTCGACGATCTCAGGGTCTATTACGACACGGTCAGCGGCCCCGCGAAGGCGGTCGACGGCGTTTCCTTTTCCCTCAAGCGCGGCGAGCGGCTGGGCCTGATCGGCGAGTCCGGTTCCGGCAAGACAACCATTGCAATGGCGTTGATGCGCGTCACGCGCCCGCCGGGACGGATCGCCGGCGGTCGCGTTCTCCTCGACGGGCAGGACATTCTCCAGATGAGTCCGGTCGAATTGCGCAATGCACGACTGCGCGACATCGCACTGGTCCCGCAAGGCGCCATGAGCTCGCTCAACCCGGTCATGCGGCTCGAAGTCCAGATGATCGATGCGATCGCCGCGCACGCACCGAGGATGACACGAGACGAACTCGGCGCACGTGTTGCCGAGTTGCTCGTCCGCGTCGGCCTCGACCCCTCGGTCGCGCGAAAATATCCGCATCAGCTGAGCGGCGGCATGAAGCAGCGCGCCGTCATGGCGATTGCCACCTCGCTG
This sequence comes from uncultured Alphaproteobacteria bacterium, assembly GCA_963822975.1. GTDB lineage: Bacteria > Pseudomonadota > Alphaproteobacteria > Rhizobiales > Kaistiaceae > CAVSRC01. The sequence goes on along the minus strand of CAWGJV010000025.1, from coordinate 152,016 downwards.
CAGCCAAAGGTGATCGTCGCCGACGAGCCTACGAGCGCGCTGGATGTCGTGGTGCAGCGTCAGGTCATGCAGACTCTTGGCCGGCTGCAGGGCGGCAGCGGCGCCGCCGTCGTGCTGATCGGCCACGACATGGGCCTGATCGCGCAATTCGCCGATACGGTTGGCGTGATGTATGCCGGCAAACTCGTCGAGATCGGGCCCGTCACCGAGTTGATCGACTCGCCAAGGCACCCCTACACGCGGCTGCTCATCGACAGCCTGCCGACAATCGACGGCAAGAAGGAACTGACCGGCATCCCCGGCCTGCCGCCGCGGCTGGTCGATATTCCATCCGGCTGCAGCTTCAACCCGCGCTGTCCCTACGCTTTCGACCGCTGCCTGCGTGAGACACCCGTGCTTCAGCAGGTCGGCGAGTCGCGGCAGGCGGCGTGCCACCTCTACCCGGCGAATGCAACGCTGCCGCCGCTGACCGCCGCCGGCCACCGCGAGCCGCAGCCATGACGGCCCTTGTCGAACTGCGCCGGGTGACCAAGACCTACGGCAGCCTCACCGCGCTCGACAACGTCAGCTTTTCGCTGTCGGATTCGACCGCCTCGACGACCGCCGTCGCCGGCGAGAGCGGCAGCGGAAAGACGACCCTGGCGCGGATGATCCTCGGGTTCATACCGCCGACCAGCGGAGAAGTGTTCTATCGCGGCAAGGACATCGCGAAGCTGACGGCCAGCGAGCGGCAGGAATTCCGCCGCGAGGTGCAGCCGATCTTCCAGGACCCCTTCGACGTCTTCAATCCGTTCTACCGCGTCGATCACGTGTTGATGGTGCCGGTGAAACGCTTCCGCCTCGCCAGCTCGGAAGCCGAAGGACGCCGGCTCATCGAGGACGCGCTCAGCCGCGTCGGACTGAGACCCCAGGATACGCTCGGACGCTTCCCGCACGAGCTCAGTGGCGGCCAGCGCCAGCGCATCATGGTGGCGCGCGCGGTCTTGTTGCGGCCCAAATTGATCATGGCCGACGAGCCGGTATCGATGGTCGACGCCTCGCTGCGCGCAACCATCCTCGACGAATTGAGGACGCTGAACCGCGAGCTCGGCATTTCCATCGTCTACATCACGCACGACCTGACCACCGCCTACCAGATCTGCGAAAACATCGTGATCCTTTATCAGGGTTCTGTTGCCGAGGCGGGCTCGGTCGAGCGGGTCATCCGTGAGCCGAAACACCCCTACACGCAGTTGTTGGTGTCCTCGATTCCACTGCCCAATCGGGCGCACAGCTGGGGCGGCGACGAACTGGATATCCCGGAGAGATCGGTCGAGCGCGAGAATCGTGGATGCCGGTTCGCGCCACGGTGCCCGCATGTGATGGACATGTGCTGGGACAATGTCCCGCCCAAGGCCGTGCCGGATTCCGACCGGCTTGTGACCTGCTTCCTCTATCGTGACAAACCGGCTTCGCCGGCAGAAGACGTCTCCGCGGTATTCGCGCAGCCTGGGTCCAATGTCGCGACAGAAGCGGCGGAGGGCGCAGACGGTCTGCCCCCGTGACATCGAACGTTTTCCCCATTTGCCGGGCTTCGACGGCCTGGCATCGGACGGCGGCGCCGGGGAGCGAACGATGCCTTTCGAAACGAGGTGAGTGCAATGAACGCAATTGATCTCAGTGGCAATGTCGCGGTGGTGACCGGTGGCGCGCAGGGAATCGGGTTCGCCATCGCGCGGCGCCTGGTCGCCTCCGGCGCAAAAGTCAGCCTGTGGGACATCAACGCCGAGCTGCTTGCCCGCGCCCGGGCAGAGCTTGGCGAGGCCGCATCGACCCAGACGGTCGATGTGACGTCCTACGACGCCGTCGCGGCGGCCACCGCAGCGGTCGAGGCGCAGGCGGGCCGCATCGATATCGCGGTCAATTCGGCCGGTATCGCCGGCAAGAACGCCCCTCTCGACGAGTACGACCTCGACGAATGGCGACGCGTCATCGACATCGATCTGAACGGCACTTTCTACGTCAATCGTGCCGTGCTGCCGGGCATGAAGGCACGCAATTACGGGCGCATCGTCAACATCGCATCCATCGCCGGCAAGGAAGGCAACCCGAACGCGTCCGCCTACGCCGCGGCAAAGGCCGGCGTGATCGGCATGACCAAGGCGGTCGGCAAGGAGATGGCGAAGTACGACATCGCCATCAACGCCATCACGCCGGCGACGGCCAAGACCGCCATCCTCAACGAGCTCAAGCCGGAGTTCATCGACTACATGCTCAGTCGGATTCCACGCGGCCGCTTCCTCGAAGTCGAGGAGGCCGCGGCCATGGTTGCCTGGCTGGTATCGAAAGAAAACAGTTTCACCACGGCGTCGGTGTTCGACCTGTCCGGCGGGCGGGCGACCTACTAGGGCCGCTGCTTAACCATCGGTATTGCGGAGGGTGCATGGCAATCTCGTTCTCGGCTCGCCGTCAGGTCGGTTCGACGCGCCTGTCGCTGCCGCCGCTTGGGTTTGGCTCGGCGCATCTGGGCGGCATGTACCATCGCGTCACCGAGGAGGAGTCGCACGCCACGCTGCAGGCGGCGTGGGACGGCGGCATTCGATATTTCGATTCGGCGCCTTTCTACGGCCGCGGCCTTAGCGAGCACCGGGTCGGCAGCTTCCTCCTCAATCAGCCCCGCGAGGAATTCGCGGTCACCACCAAGGTCGGCCGCGTGCTCCACCGCCCGGCCGATCCGAAAACCTTCGATCGTGCGCCGTGGGGCGGCGGGCTCAATTTCGATATCGAGTACAACTACTCTTATGACGGCGTCATGCGCTCCTACGAACAGAGCCTCCAACGGCTGGCGCTCGACACCGTGGACGCCCTGCTGATCCACGACCTCGATGCCGGCAGCCGCGGCGACCAATTCGCCGATCATCTCAGGGACGTCACCGAAACCGGCATCAAGGCGCTCGAGGAGCTGAAGCGGTCGGGCGACATCAAGGCCATCGGCATGGGCATCAATGTCGCCGATTCGCTCGAAAACATCGCGACGCTGGTGCCGCTCGATTTCGTGCTGGTCGCCATGCCCTACACCCTCATCGACCAGGCCGTGCTGCACACCGGCCTCAAGCGCTGCCTCCAGCAAAATGTCAGCGTCGTCATCGGCGCCCCGTTTGCATCGGGGATTTTGGTTACCGGGCCGGGTCCCAATGCCCGCTACCGCTATCACGTGGCGCCCGACGAGATTCAGGACAAGGTGCGCCGCATCGAGGCGGTCTGCCACGCCCATGGCGTCCGCCTCCCGGCGGCGGCGCTGCAATTCCCGCTCGGGCATCCCGCTGTCGTGTCGATCATCCCGGGCGGGGCGAAGCCGAGCGAAGTGACCGAGAACATCGCATCCATCCAGGCGCCGATCCCCCCGTCATTATGGACCGATCTGAAGAACGAGGGGCTGATCGACGCCGAAGCGCCGGTGCCCGGCTAGCAGGGGATTTGCGCGCCAACCGTCGCCGGTCGCGCGGCAAGGAGACGACACATGCGCAAGGCGTGGGTGATGAAACTGAAGCCTGGCCAGGAGGCTGCCTACAAGAAGAAGCACGATGAGATCTGGCCGGAAATGATCGCCCACCTGAAGCGGCGCGGGATCCGCAATTACTCGATCTACCGCCACGGCCTCCTCCTGTTTGCCTCCTTCGAAATCGACGACGACGCAGCCAACGCCGCCGGCGCGGACGATCCGGTGACGCTGCGTTGGCGGAAATGGATGGAGCCGCACATGGAGACCAATCCCGACGCATCGCCCGTGGTCGAGCCGGTCGAGGAGATGTTTCGCCTCGACTGAGGCACGAGATCAACAAACCCCCGCCCGCCATCGACAGGCTGCGGCGCGCAGCGACCGAGGTAGTCATGACCGAGCCTTTGAAAGTCATCGACCCGCATATCCACCTCTGGAATCTGTGGACGCGCATCTATCCGCATTTCGAGCGGCCATCCAAAGGCCCGCTCGGTTCGAATGCGGCCATCGCGCGCAGCTACCATCTCGAGGAGTTCCTCGACGAGGGCGGGCCGGACGTGGATGTTGTGGGCGCCGTGCACGTCGAAGCCTTCCCGACCGATCCGGTCAAGGAAACCGAAACGCTGCAAGAGGTCGCCGACAGAAGCCCGATCCCGATCGTCATCGTTTCCAACGGCGATCTCACGTCGCCGGACTTCGAGCCATTGCTGGACCGGCACGCCGAATTTCCGATCTTCCGCGGCATCCGTCAGGTGCTGAACCGCAGCGGCTTCAACGATCGCGACTTCATCGCCGATCCGGCCTTCCTCGACGGGCTCAAGACGCTCGGACGGCGCGGGCTTTCCTTCGATCTGCAACTGTCGCCGCACCAGATGAACACCGCTGCCGCGCTGGCACGCCAGGCGCCGGACACGCAGATCATCCTGAACCACGCCGGCATGTGGGGAAAACGCGATCTGGCGGGCTGGCAGGAGTGGAAGGCCGGCATGCGCGCGCTCGCCGCGCTACCGAACATGGCGGTGAAGATCAGCGGCCTCGGCATGCTCGACAGAAACTGGACGACGGAGAGCATCCGGCCGCTCGTGCTCGAAACGCTGGAGGCGTTCGGCGTCGAAAGGTCGATGTTCGCCTCGAACTTCCCGGTCGACAAGCTGACCTCGGACTATCCGACGGTGTGGAAGAGTTTCTCGACGATCACCGAGGGCATGTCGGAGGCCGAGCGGCACCAACTGTTCTCCGAAAACGCCCGCCGCTTTTACAGAATTGGCCAAGCCCCGCGCGCTTCACGGGAACAATCGACATGATGCTCGATGGAAAGGTGGCGATCGTTACCGGTGCCTCGCGCGGGATCGGCCGGGCGACGGCCATCGCCCTTGCACGCGAAGGCGCCCGGGTCGTGGTCAACCACTACAGGACCGCCGACGCTTCGTTCGGCGACGACCGGCCGGCGCAGGAGACGCTGGCCGCCATCGAGGCAGCCGGCGGCAAAGGCGTTCTCGTGGCCGGCGACGTCGCCGATCCTGCGACGGCCGCGAAACTCGTCGAGGCGGCGGTGCGCACCTTCGGCGGCGTCGACATCCACGTCTCCAATGCCGGCATCTGCCCGTTTCATGCCTTCCTCGACATGCCGCCGGACGTCTTTCGCCAGGTGGTCGACGTGAACCTCGGCGGCGCGTTCTTCACCACCCAGGCGGCCGCAAACCAGATGGTCCGCCAGGGCCGGGGCGGGTCGATCGTGGCGATTTCGTCGATCAGCGCTCTCGTCGGCGGCGCCATGCAGACCCACTACACGCCGACCAAAGCCGGCGTGCACTCGCTCATGCAATCGGTCGCAATTGCCCTTGGACCGCATGGCATCCGCTGCAATTCCGTCATGCCGGGCGCGATCGAGACCGACATCAACCGCGCCGATTGGTCGGACCCGCAGAAGCGCGCCTATCTCGACGGCCGCGTTCCTCTCGGCCGCTTCGGAAAGCCCGAGGACGTCGCCGACGTCGTGACCTTCTTCGCCTCGGATCTCGCTCGCTACGTCACCGGCGCCTCGCTGCTGGTCGACGGCGGCCTTTTCGTGAACCTGCAATGAGGCCGAGCCATGCGCCGTGACGAGATCACCGACGTTCGCGCCTTCGTCGTCGAGGGCGCCGGCGGCGACTATCATGACCGCGCCGAGGGCCACTGGCTGATCGATACGCTGATCGCCAACCCGATGTCGCGCTACCCGGAATACAAGGCCTCGCGGACCAGTTGGGGCATTTCCGTCCTCGGCTCGATCGTCGTGGAAATCGAGACGCGCGGCGGCCACATCGGTGTCGCGACGGGCCTGGGAGGCCCCCCGGGCTGCTTCATGATCGAGAAGCATTTCCGCCGTTTCCTGGTCGGCTCGGATCCGCGCGATATCAACCGCATCTGGGATCAGCTCTACCGCGCCAGCCTGCCTTATGGGCGCAAGGGCGTCACCGTCGCGGCCATCTCGGCCGTCGATCTGGCGCTATGGGATTTGCTTGGACGTTTGCGCGACGAGCCGGTCTACGCCCTTATCGGCGGCAGGACGCGAGACAGCCTGTCGCTCTATTGCACCGGCCCTCGACCCGACGTCGCCAGGACGCAAGGGTTCTGGGGCGGCAAGGTGCCCCTGCCGCATGGCCCTGGCGACGGGCCGGATGGATTGAGGGAAAACGTCGCCTTCCTGGCCGCGCACCGCGAGACGGTCGGGCCGGATTTTCCGTTGATGGTCGATTGCTACATGTCGCTCGACGTCACCTATGCCGTCGCGTTGGCCGAAGCACTCAAGCCACTCGACATCTACTGGATCGAGGAACCGCTTTCGCCGGACGACATCGAAGGCCATCGCCTGCTCAAGCAGCGATGTCCGACGACGCGCTGGACGACGGGCGAGCATGAATATTCCCGCTACGGGTTCCGCCAGCTGATCGAGGGCCGCGCCGTCGACATCCTCCAGCCCGACCTCATGTGGATGGGCGGCTTGACGGAAGCGCTGCGCGTCAGCGCCATGGCGGCCGCATACGACATTCCCGTGGTGCCGCATGGTTCGGGCGCATACAGCTATCATTTCGTCGTATCGCAGCCGCACATTCCGTTCTGCGAGTACGTCAACGTGAGCGCTGACGGCACATCGCTGGGACCGGTCTTCGGTACCTTGTTCGATGGCGACCAAACGCCGGCCGAAGGTCAGGTCCAGTTGAGCGACGCCCCTGGTTTCGGGTTGTCTCTGAACCGGGACAGAGCGAACCTGCAGCGACCGTTCGCAAGTTCTTGACCGATCGGCCTTGGGGGCCGGCTCGGCAACACGCCTCCAGGGCAGTCGTCGTCGATGCTGGAGCCCTGCGGCAGCGCAAGATGACGGCGCTCCTCACGCAGGCGGGCGTTGAAGCTCTCGATGACGGCAAACGTCGGCGAAGGCGGGAATGGTAGCGGAGGAGGGACTTGAACCCCCGACACGCGGATTATGATTCCGCTGCTCTAACCAACTGAGCTACTCCGCCCCGGCGCCTGAGGCGTGCGGGATATAAGAAGGGGCGGCAAAGCCTGTCAAGCAAAGCGGTTGTGCGGGAGGCCCTGAATTCCAAGGATTTCGGCCGGTCTGCCGGGATCGACGGGCGCCGGCGTTAACGCCGCTCACGCCAGATTGCCGAAATTCGTCATTTTTCAACGCCATCGGTGCATCTTGGCGCTATGACCATTGGTGTCCCGGCCGGGGACGGGCGATTGAAGCGACTCATGACCAGGACCTATTTCGGCACTGACGGCATCCGCGGACGGGCCAACCGGACCATCACACCGGACCTTGCCCTCAAGGTCGGCATGGCGGCGGGGCTCGTCTTCCATCGCGGCGACCACCGCCACCGCGTCGTCATCGGCAAGGACACGCGCCTGTCCAGCTACATGATCGAGAATGCGCTGTCGGCAGGCTTCCTGTCCGTCGGCATGGATGTGCTGCTCACCGGCCCGATCCCGACGCCGGGCATCGCCATGCTCACCCATTCCATGCGCTGCGATCTCGGCGTCATGATCTCGGCCTCGCACAATCCCTACGACGACAACGGCATCAAGCTGTTCGGCCCGGACGGGCTGAAGCTTTCGAATGCCGTGGAGAGCGAGATCGAGGACGCTGCTCAACGCCGATCTCGGCGACCGGCTCGCCGCTCCCGGCCGATCTTGGCCGCGCCAAGCGCATCGACGGCGTGCAGGACCGCTACGTCGAGTTCGCCAAGCGCACGCTCGCCCGCAACCTGACACTCGACGGCCTGCGCGTTGTGGTCGACGGCGCCAACGGCGCCGCCTACAAGGTCGCCCCCCAGGCGCTGTGGGAACTCGGCGCCGAGGTCATCTCCATCGGCGTCGACCCCGACGGCTTCAACATCAATCGCGAGGTCGGCTCGACCGCCCCCGCCGCGCTGATCGACAAGGTGCGCGAGATGCGCGCCGACATCGGCATCGCGCTCGACGGCGACGCCGACCGCGTCGTGGTGATCGACGAGAAGGGCCAGGTCGTCGACGGCGACCAGCTGCTGGCGGTGATCGCCGCTTCGTGGGTCTCACAGAACCGGCTTGCCGGCGGCGGCATCGCCGCCACGGTCATGTCCAATCTCGGGCTGGAGCGTTTCATCACTGGCCTCGGCATCCGCTTCGTGCGCACACCGGTCGGCGACCGCTACGTCGCCGAGGCGATGCGCGAGAACGGCTTCAACCTCGGCGGCGAACAGTCCGGCCACATCATCATGAGCGACTTCGCCACCACCGGCGACGGCCTTATCGCCGCGCTGCAGTTGCTCGCCGTCGTCAAGGAATCCGACCGCCCGGTGAGCGAGGTCTGCCACCGCTTCGAGCCCCTGCCCCAGATCCTGAAGAGCGTCAGGACCGGCGGCGGCAAGCCGCTCGAGAATGGCCGCGTGCGCCAGATGATCGATGACGCCAATGGCCGGCTGGCGGCGAGCGGCCGGCTGGTGGTGCGCGCTTCCGGCACCGAGCCGGTGATCCGCGTGATGGCCGAGGGCGACGACCGGGCGTTGATCCAGTCGATCGTCGACGAGCTGGTCGGCGCACTCAGCGAAGCCGCGGCCTGAGGCCGGCCTCCCTGCCCCTCACATTCGGGTTGCACTTGCCGCGACGCATGCGCTAACGCCTGTGGCCTGAACCCGCGCAAAAACCCGGAAAGCCGGCATGATCGTCACCCACCCGCAGAACCCCAAGGGCATCGTCTGGCTCGCTTCCTACCCGAAATCCGGCAATACCTGGATGCGGGTCTACCTCTACCATCTGATGCGCATCATGAACGGCGTGCCGCGCGCCGAAAACGACCTGCATGCGCTCGACCGGGCGAGCACCTACGAGGCCCGGCTCTACGGCCTTTTCGAGCAGTTCCTCGGCAAGCCGCTGGCGACCGCCACCGCCCAGGAGGTCGCGATCATCCGCCCCCAGGTGCACGCCGAAATCGTCGAGCGCAGCCAGGGCGTCGCGCTGGTCAAGACCCACGCCGCGCTCGGCCAGCTCGGCAACATTCCCACTCACAACCTCGCCGTCTCGGCGGGCACGATCTACATCCTGCGCGACCCGCGCGACGTGGCGATCTCCCTGGCAGCGCACAACGGCTCGACGGTCGACCAGGCGATCACCGACATGGCGACGCCGTCGTACGGCACCCAGAACAGCGAGGAGGCCGCCTTCGAAGTCTGGGGCTCGTGGAGCGAGAACGTCCTGAGCTGGACCATGCACCCGCACGAGGCGGTGCTGGTCGTGCGCTACGAGGACATGCAGGCCGATCCGACCGCCACGTTCACCGGCGTCGCCAACCATCTCCGCCAGAAGCCGACGCCGGAACAGATCGCCGAAGCGATCGAACTGTCGACCTTCAAGGAATTGCGGGAGGCGGAAGTCACCGCCGGCGATTTCCGCGAGCGCTCGGAGCGCGCCGATCGCTTCTTCCGCGAGGGGCGCGTCGGCGAATGGCAGGAGAAGTTGAGCCCGGCTCAGGTCCAGCGCATCGTCGACACGCACGGCGAGCAGATGACAGCCTTCGGTTATCTGACCAACTAGATCGCTTCTAGCCCGACGCCTCGCCGCCGATCCAGGTGCACGTGACGGCGAGATCGTCGTCGAGCAGCACGAGGTCGGCGCAAAAGCCGGGTGCGATGCGGCCGAAACGGTCGTCCAGCCCCATGAACGCCGCGGGTATCCGCGAGGCCATCTGCAGCGCCGCCTCCAGCGGCAGGCCGAGTTCGTTGACCGCGTTGCGCACGGCCGTCGCCATGTCGAGATTGGAACCGGCGAGCGTGCCGTCAGCGGTCGTCAGCCGCCCGTCGGCAAGCGTCACGGTCTGGCCGCCGAGCTGGAAGCCGGCGCTGCCCGAGCCGACGGTCGGCATGGCGTCGCTGACCAGCATCATGCGCTCCCAACCCTTGGCGGCCAGCGCCACGCGGAGCGACGTGGCGGAGACGTGGTGCAGGTCGACGATGAGGCTCGCGTAGCACTCCGGATCGTCGAGCGCCGCACCGACCGGACCGGGCGCGCGGCCGGCGAGCGGCGGCATGGCGTTGTAGAGATGCGTGAAGCCGGTGAGGCCCGCCGCCCGCGCGGCACGGATGGTCTCCACGTCGGCGGCGGTGTGTCCCGCCGCAACAACCACGCCGGCATCGGTCAGCCGCCGGACGAGCGCCGGCGGCACCGCCTCCGGCGCCAGCGTGACCAGCGTGCGGCCGCCGGTCGGCGCCGTCAGCAGCGCCACGTCCTCCGTCCTCCATCGGCCGGATGACGCCGGCGTCGTGGGCGCCCTTGCGCGCAACATTGATGAACGGGCCCTCGACGTGAATACCGAGCACGCCGGGCACGCCGGCCGCGATGGCCTCCCGGGTCGCGGCGATTGCCTGCGCCATGCGCTCGCGCGTATCCGAGATGAATGTCGGCAGGAAGCCGGTGGTACCGAAACGTCGATGGGCGGCGCCGATGGCGGCGATGCCCTCCACCGTCGGCTGATCGTTGAACAGGACCCCGCCGCCGCCATTCACCTGAATGTCGATGAAGCCCGGCGCCAGCAGGCCCTCGACCGCAACGCGCCCGTCGCGCGGCGCGTCGTCCTCAGGAACGAGGGCGGCGATCCGCCCGCCGTCCAGGATGAGCGCATGGCCGTCGATCAGCCGGGCGCCGTCGAAGATCCGGGCGCCAACCAGCGCCTGCTTCATGGCCGGTTGGTCCCGATGCCCTTCAGCGCCCGCTCGGCCATGAGGATGGCGCCATCGGTAGCGTCGGCCTCCGGCTCCACCAGGAATGGCGCCAGAACCGGCGGCAGCCACGGCAGCAGACGCGGGAAGACGCCGCCGATCATGGCGATCTTTGGCGCGCCGAGATCGAGCAGACGGTTGATCATGCGGGACGCATCGGCCGCCGCCTCGATGAGGATCGACACGGCAAGCGGATCGCGTTCCTCGGCATAGGCGAAGACCCGCGGCGCAAAGCGTGCGTAGTCTCCGGGCGTCGCATTGCCCGCCCAGATCACCGCGTCCTGCGGATCGCGGTCGAACTCGGAGAGAACGTCCTCGGCCAGCGGGGTCAGCGGCGCCATGCCCTCCAGCGCCCACAGCGATCGGCGGATGGCGGTGCGGCCGATCATCATGCCGCTGCCCTCGTCCGCAATATCCGCGCCCCAGCCGCCAACGTTCAGCCGCTTGCCCTTGACCACGGCGGTCCCGGCCGAGCCGGTGCCGAGGATCAGGATGGCGCCGTCGCGACCGCCGAAGGCGCCGAGCCAGGACGCATAAGCATCGGTATCGACCGTCAGGCTGGCAAAGGGATGCGGCCAGTCGAGCACCGACTGCCAGTCGGCATCCTGCTGCGTGCCGGCAAGGCCGAAACCGGCATGGATTCGACCGAGATCGGATTCGGCAAGGCCGGCCGCGGCAACCGCATGGCGGCACGCCTTCATCACTTCCTCGAAGGCGGCCTCGCGCAGCCGTGCATTGCCGGCGCCTGCTTCGCCTTCGCCAAGCAAGCGGCCAGAGCCGTCGCGAAGCCGCGCCCGGCTGTGGCTGCCGCCGCCGTCAACGCCGATGAAGAGTCCTTCCGCCATCCCCGTCGCGCCTCCCTCGCCCACCGGTGCCTATAGCACAGGATGGCGGCGGCGCTCTCGTCGGAAGCCCAGTCGTCCCTACGAAGAGCGTGGGCTACGTCCGCTCGAAGACCAGCAGCGTGTAGATGCCAAGCGGCTGCAGCGCGCGCTTCTCGATGAGCCGCATATGCGGATTGCCAAGCACGCGATCGATCGGGAATTCCGGGTTCCAGCCGAGCGAAGCGGAGAAGCGCGACAGCCATTTCTCGAAGCCGGCGCGCGGGCCGCTCTCCGCCGAGAAATGATTGGCAAGCACGATCCGTCCGCCAGGCTTCACCACGCGCACCGCTTCGGCGAGCACGGCGTCGGGATCGGGAACCACGGTGATCAGGAACATGGCAACGGCGGCGTCAAAGGCGGTATCCGCGAACGCCAGCTTGGTGGCGTCCATCTCCCTCAGCTCCTCGACATTGCCGAGCTTCTGCGTTGTGACGCGATTGCGGGCGCGCTCCAGCATGTCGGTGCTGAGGTCGACGCCGGTGACGCGATGCTCGTGCTTGTAGCGCGGCAGCGACAGGCCGGTGCCGACGCCGATTTCGAGGACACGTCCGGCCGGCAGCGCGTTGAGCACGCCCATGGTCTTGTTGATGGCCGAATTGGTGATGACGCCGAAGATGGCGTCATAGACCGGCGCCCAGCGGGCATAGGCGGCAACGATATGGGCGTCGTCGAGTTCGGAAGCCACGTGCGGCCGGCCTCAGGCGACCGCCGTAGCGGAGACTTCGGCCGCCACCAGACGGCGGAGCGCCGTCTCGGCCTCGCCGGTCCGCTCGGTCCGCTCGATCCAGCCGCCGCCGAGCACGCGCGCGCCCGGCGCATCGTCCGCATAGAAGACGCAGGCCTGTCCGGAGGCAACGCCGGACTCGCTGTCGGCAAGGTCGATGTGGATGCCGCCGTCGCCGTGGAACAGATGGGCCGGCATCGGCGGCCGGGTCGAGCGCACCCGCGCCATGACCGCGAGGCCCTCCGGCGGGATATCGGCCAATGTGTCGTCGCCCAGCCAGTTGACCTCACGGAGATGCAGGCGGCGCGTCGCCAGAGCTTCGCGCGGGCCGACGATGACGCGCCGCCCCGCCGGGTCGAGATGGACGACGTAAAGCGGCTCGCCGATCGCGACGCCGATGCCGCGACGCTGGCCGATCGTGTAGTGGATGATGCCTTCGTGCCGGCCGAGCACCCGACCGTCGATATGGACGATGTCGCCGGCCTCCCCGGCGCCCGGCTTCAGCCGCTCGATCACCTCGGCGTAGTGGCCGTTGGGCACGAAGCAGATGTCCTGGCTGTCGTGCTTGTCGGCAATGGCAAGGCCAAGGTCGCGCGCCGCGGCGCGGACTTCCGCCTTGGTCATGGCGCCGAGCGGAAAACGCACGAAATCGAGCTGGTCGCGCGTCGTGGCGAAGAGGAAATAGCTCTGGTCGCGGTCGAGGTCCGCGGGACGATAGAGCGCGCGATGATTGCCGCGCTGGCGGCTCGCCACATAGTGGCCGGTGGCGAGCGCCTCGGCGCCGAGCTGGCGGGCGGTGTCGAGAAGATCGTGAAACTTGACCGTCTGGTTGCAGGCGACACAGGGCACCGGCGTCTCGCCGGCGATGTAGCTCGCCGCGAAACCGTCGATCACCGTATCGCGAAAGCGCTGCTCGTAGTCGAGAACGTAGTGCGGGATGCCAAGTGTGGCGGCCACGCGGCGGGCATCGTGAATGTCCTGCCCGGCGCAGCAGGCGCCCTTGCGGTGGGTCGCCTCGCCATGATCGTAGAGCTGCAGGGTGACGCCGACCACATCGTAGCCGGCGCGCTTGAGCAACCCCGCAACGACCGAGGAATCGACCCCGCCTGACATGGCGACGACGACGCGAGTCCGCTCTGGGCGGCCGGGCAGCTCAAGATCGACAAACATGCCGTAAACCGGATCGGCCTTTGTCCTGGGCGGGCATTCGGGCGCCGCCGGGCAAACCAAGAAACCAGGCCACGGACAGGTCAAGGCGGTCCGCTCTGGCGGGGGTGACTATAGTGGCGATCCCCGGCGCTTCAAGGCCCGTTAGCCCGCCGGCAGCGCTCATTTCGAGGCAAACCCACTGACAAGTCTTACTGATTTGTTGCCGCTCGCTTAGCCGAATTTTAAGAGCAGCAGGGCTAAGGTTGCCCTCACTTTGGTCAGGTTGAGTAGAGCGTAGAATGACCGAACAGATGCGTCCGCGGGTAAAATACGTCATCGGCCCCGATGGGAGTCCGCTGACGATTGCGGATTTGCCGCCCCGCAATACCAAGCGTTGGGTCATCCGCCGCAAGGCCGAGGTGGTCGCCGCCGTGCGCGGCGGCCTGCTTAGCCTCGAGGAGGCCTGCGCGCGCTACACGCTGACCGTGGAAGAGTTCCTCTCCTGGCAACAGTCGATCGAGGAGCACGGCCTCGCCGGCCTGCGCACCACCCGCATCCAGCAGTATCGCGGCTAGCGTTCCCTCCGAGGCGCAACCGGCACCGGCTGGCTACTCCCGCGCCAGAACCGGCCTCTCTCCATCACTGGACAAAATCCTGAAGGCCGGCTGCCGATTTCGGTCGGCGAAGAATGCCGTCCTCAGCATGATGAAGCGCTAAATCTCCTCCGCCGAGATTATCTGGATTGCGGAGGTGGCGCCCACCGTCAGGTCAACGCAGGTCAGGAACGGCACCATGACCGCCGCCGCGATCGCGCCGCTCTCCACGAATTCGCCATAGCGATCATCCACCGGCGGCGGCCGGTCCCTGAGCAACTTCAACAATCGGCGCGCACCGGTCGGCGAAACGACGTAGGACGACGCCGCCCCGATCTTCGTTCCCTTCAGGTCGAGCGGGCCCGGATTGCGCAGCGCCGCCTCGAAACGGCGAACCATCGACCCGTCGGGACTCACCCACATGTCCAGAAAGAGCATGTCGTAGCGCGTCATCAACTCGGCCAACTCAGCCGATTCCAGGAAGGCGCCGAGGCCGGCAGACAGGATCGAATCGTCCTCGAGGATGTGCACCAGCGCGTCCTGCCGCCGGACCAGGTCGAGCGCCTTGAGGTGGGATCGCAGACAGCCGACCGCGCCCACCTCGTTCTGCACGGCACGAAGCCGCTGATAGTTCTTGGAAAGGCCGAAGCGCTCGAATTCGGCCTCCATGTGCTTCCGCCGGACCACGTCGCGATCGAGATTGATGTACAGACCGCGATACATCGACCGTCAAAGCTCCACCGCAACGCCACGCTCGGGCACCAGCACGCGCGTCTTGCCGCCTTCCATCGCGGCGATGAACTTGTCGGCGTTCGGATCGAGCAGGCCGAAGGTCCCGTAGTGGCACGGGATCGCCGTCTCGAAATGGAAGAACCGCTTGCACGCCATCGCCGCCATCTTGCCGCCCATGGTGAAACGGTCGCCGATCGGCACGATGCCGATCTTCGGTTCGTAGATTTCGTCGATCAGCGCCATGTCGGAGAAGATGCCGGTGTCGCCCATGTGGAGCAGCGTCTTTTCCGAGCCGGCGCGCAGCACCATGCCGCCCGGATTGCCGAGATAGAGGATACGGCCGTCCAGCTCGCTTGCCGAGGAATGCCAGGCTGGCACATAGGCTGCCGAAAACGAGCCGAGATCGAGCTCGCCGCCATGGTTGATCGGCGACAGGTTCATGACGCCGCGCGATTCGAGGAAATCGCAGACCTCCGGATTGGCGACCAGCAACGCGCCGGTTTCCTTGCAGATATCGAGGGTCGAGCCGATGTGATCGTTGTGGCCGTGGGTCAGCAGGACGTGGGTGGCGCCGGCATAGGCCGCCTTGTGGTCCCCCTTGAAGGTCGGATTGTGGATGAACGGGTCGATCATGACGACCGCGCCGGCATATTCGACGCGGAAGGCGGAGTGGCCGAACCATGTGAGTTTCATGGGTGCCCCCTGATTTTCCTTGAAGTTGTCGCTCCACCCCGCAATCTGCCTAGTGTGAGCCGCAAAGCAAACCCTGTTGTGCCATCATGACCGCCGATCCCGGCACCAGCTCGAGGCGTTCGCCGCAGCACTGCCGGAGACGGGCGCGCTGCATCGGCCTCGACCTCGGCACCAAGACCATCGGCCTCGCCCTCTCCGACCCCCGGCGGCGGATCGCCTCGCCGCTGTTCACCATCGCCCGGACGAAGTTCACCGCCGACGCCAAGGCCCTGCTCGACGCTGCGGCGAAACACGCCGTCGCCGGGCTGGTTCTCGGCCTGCCGCTCAACATGGACGGATCGGAGGGTCCGCGCGTCCAGGCGACCCGCGCCTTCGCCCGCAACCTCGCCGATCAGACCGCGCTGCCGATCCTCTTCTGGGACGAGCGGCTGTCCACCGCCGCCGTGACGCGCATGCTCATCGACGCGGACACCAGCCGCAAGCGGCGCGCCGAGGTCGTCGACAAGATGGCCGCCGCCTACATCCTGCAGGGTGCGCTCGACCGGATGGGGCGAAACTAGAGGCCGGCCGCTAATCTTCCGGGAAGAGGTAGTTGACGAAGGCCCGGGCGTCGAAGCGCGAGTCGAGCATGCCGTAGGTCGTGCGCCACGGCTTGCCGAGGCGCGTCTCGAGGAAGGCGTCGGCGACGACCGCCGGGAAGCGACGGCGGAGCGCCGCCGCGGCCACCGTCATCGCCAGTTGCTCGGTGAGGATGCGCGCCGCGCCCTCGTCGGCGAGCGCCACGGCGGTGGCGGCGCGCAGCACGTTGAGGGTCGACTTGGCCGTATTGCCGAGCGCATCCTCGATGTTGGCGAGCACCGCCTCGAGCGGCTCCGATGACTTGCGCAGGACCCGCATGACGTCCAGGCACACGACGTTGCCCGAACCTTCCCAGATCGCATTGACCGGCGCCTCGCGATAAAGCCGCGGCAGCCGGCTTTCCTCGACGTAGCCGTTGCCGCCGAGGCACTCCATCGCCTCGGCGATCATCGGCGGCGCGATCTTGGTGACCCAGTATTTGACCGCCGGCGTCATCAGCCGGGCGAAGGCCGCCTCGGCCGGATCGTCGTCGGCGCGGTCGTAGGATTCGGCGAGGCGGAAGGCGAGCGCCGATGCGGCCACGGCATCGAGCGCCATGTCGGCCAGCACCCGGGTCATCAGCGGCTGGTCGATGAGCGGCTGGCCGAAGGCCTTGCGATGGCGGGCGTGATGGACCGCCTCGGCGAGCGCCGAGCGCATCAGCCCGGCCGACGCCACGGCGCAATCGAGCCGGGTGAGCGTCACCATGTCGAGGATGGTCGCGACGCCGCGCCCGGCTCGCCGACCAGCCAGCCGGCGGCCTCGTCGAACTCGGCCTCGGCGGTCGCGTTGGAGCGGTTGCCGAGCTTGTCCTTGAGGCGCATCAGCCGGATGCCGTTGCGCGTCGCCGTCGGGCAGCAGGCGCGGCACCAGGAAGCAGGACAGGCCCGTCGACGGTCTGCGCCAGCACGAGGAAGGCGTCGCTCGTCGGCGCCGACAGGAACCACTTGTGGCCGGTGAGCCGCCACATGCCGTCGCCGGCCTCGACCGCCTGCGTCGTGTTGGCGGCGACGTCGCTGCCGCCCTGCTTCTCGGTCATGCCCATGCCGATGGTGACGCCGGCCTTCTCGCTCATCGGCCGCGCGCGAGGAATCGTACTGGCGCGAGCGGATGAGCGGCAGCCAGCGGTCGGCGAGCAGCGGGGCGTGGCCGAGCGCCGCGACGGCGGCGTTGGTCATGGTCATCGGGCAGATATGGCCGCCCTCGGCCTGGGCGGTCATGTAGAGGCGCGCGGCGCGGGCGACGGCGCGCACGCTGGCCTCCTCGCCGCCGGCGTCCCAGACCGAGCAGTGCAGCCCGGCGGCGACGCTCCGCCGCATCAGCGCGTGCTAGGCCGGGTGGAACTCGACCATGTCGATCCGCACGCCGTTCGCGTCGTGGGTCTTCAGAACCGGCGGCGACTGGTTGGCGATGCGGCCGAGCTCGAAGGTCTCGGCCGACCCCCACTGCTGCGCCATGCTGGGTCGAGCTGGTCGACGACGGCCAGCGGCAGGCCCTCGACGAGCGCGCCCAGGCCGGGATCGGAGGTGAACAGGTTCAGGCCGGCGAACGGCGGCGACTGGTTGAAGACCTCGTGGGTATCGACAGCCGAAGCCAATTGCCCTCCAATCGCCGTGGACCGGACGGCGATTCGCCCGTGGTTAACCTAGCATGCAGCGCTGCCATCGCGCTTGCCCGACGGCCGCGACTCCGCCTATAGGCATCGCTTTAATGAACGCGCCCCCGCCCCCGCCGGCCGTCACCTTCCCGCACCGCCATCTATTGGGAATCGAGGGGCTTCAGCCGCACGACATCGTGGCCCTTCTCGACCTTGCCGAAGAGGCCGTCGAAGTCAGCCGCCAGATCGAGAAAAAGAAGTCGGTGCTGCGCGGCCGCACCCAGATCAACCTCTTCTTCGAAGCCTCGACCCGCACCCAGTCCTCCTTCGAGCTCGCCGGCAAGCGGCTCGGCGCCGACGTCATGAACATGGCGGTCGGCAACTCGGCGGTGAAGAAGGGCGAGACGCTGATCGACACGGCGATGACGCTGAACGCCATGCGGCCGGACATCCTGGTCGTGCGCCACCAGGCGGCCGGCGCGGTCGAGCTGCTGTCGCAGAAGGTCTCCTGCTCGGTCATCAATGCCGGCGACGGCGCCCACGAGCACCCGACCCAGGCGCTGCTCGACGCGCTCACCATCCGCCGCCACAAGGGCGACATCGGCGGGCTGACGGTGGCGATCTGCGGCGACATCGCCCACAGCCGCGTCGCCCGCTCCAACATCCTCCTGCTCAACGCGCTCGGCGCCCGCGTGCGCGTCATCGGCCCGTCGACGCTGCTGCCGGCCGGCATCGAGCGCCTCGGCGTCGAGGTGTTCACCGACATGCGCTAGCGGCCTCGCCGGACGCCGACATCGTCATGATGCTCCGCCTCCAGCGCGAGCGCATGGACGGCAGCTTCGTCCCCTCGGTGCGCGAGTATTTCCACTTCTTCGGCCTCGATGCCGGAGAAGCTCGTCTACGCCAAGCCCGACGCGCTGGTCATGCATCCCGGGCCCGATGAACCGCGGCGTCGAGATCGATTCCGCCGTCGCCGACGGCGCGCAGAGCCTGATCCGCGAGCAGGTCGAGATGGGCGTCGCCGTGCGCATGGCCGTGCTCGAAGCGCTCGCCGCGCACCTGCCCAATGATTGAGGCCGCCGTGAGCCCGCAGAACACAACGGCAGGGCGAACGGCGACGGCCGCCCGCTCGTCTTCGCCAATGCCCGCGTCGTCGACCCGTCGCGCGACCTCGATGCGCCCGGCGCGGTCATCGTCGCCGACCGGCGGATCGTCGCCGCCGGGCCGGAAGCCGCCAGGGCCGCCCGGCCGGCCGGCGCCGAGTCGTCGACTGCACGGGCGCCGTCGTCGCGCCGGGCCTGGTCGACATGCGCGTCTTCGTCGGCGAGCCCGGCGCCGAGCACCGCGAGACCTTCGCCTCGGCCGGCCAGGCGGCCGCCGCCGGCGGCGTCACCACCATCGTCACCATGCCCGACACCGACCCGGTGATCGACGACGTCGCGCTGGTCGATTTCATCGCCGCGCCGCGCCCGCGACGAGGCGGACGTCCGCGTCTATCCGACGGCGGCGCTGACCAAGGGCCTCGCCGGCGCACGAGATGACCGAGTTCGGCCTGCTGCAGCGAGGCCGGCGCGGTCGGCTTCACCGACGGCCGCCACACGCGTCACCAACGCCGCCGATCATGCGCCGGGCGCTCACCTATGCGCCGCGATTTCGGCGCGCTGATCATGCACCACGCCGCCGACCCGCACCTCGTCGGCAGCGGCGTGATGAACGAGGGCGAGGTGGCGACCCGCCTCGGCCTTGCCGGCATTCCGAGGGAAGCCGAGATCATCATCGTCGAGCGCGACATCCGCCTCGCCGCGCTGACCGGCGGCCGCTACCACGCCGCGCAGATCTCCTGCGCCGAATCGCTCGACGTCATCCGCCGCGCCAAGGCGCCGGGCCTCGCCGTCACCTGCGGCGTCTCGATCAACCACCTGACGCTCAACGAGAACGACATCGGCTCCTACCGGACCTTCTTCAAGCTGTCGCCGCCGCTGCGCCACGAGGACGACCGGCTGGCGATGGTCGCCGGCCTCGCCGACGGCACGATCGACGTGATCGTGTCGAGCCACGACCCGCAGGACGTCGACACCAAGCGCCATCCCTTCGCCGAGGCCGCCGACGGCGCGGTCGGGCTGGAGACGCTGCTGCCGGCGGCGCTTCGCCTCGTCCATAGCGGCGATGTCGACCTGCTGACGCTGTTCCGGGCGCTTTCGACCCGGCCGGCCGAGCTGCTCGGCCTCGAAGTCGGGCGCCTCGCCGCCGGGCGCGCCCGCCGACCTGATCGTCGTCGATCCCGACGCGCCGTGGGTGCTCGACGCACGACGCTGCGCTCGCGCTCCAAGAACACGCCCTTCGAGGGCGCCCGCTTCCAGGGTCGGGTCCTGCGCACGCTGGTCGCCGGCCGCACCGTCTACCAGTCCGGCCCCTGAGCCTGCGCCCGTTCGCTGCCGCGGGGCGATCCGGCCACGCACGAGATGATGCGTCCGGCCGGAATTGGATTAGGCTCAGAGGTCAGGCAGATTCCGGCGGGCTGACGCGCGCCGGGCAGATCCGGGGGGCGACGTGCGCAAGATCACCGTGCGTGAGCGACTGCGCTATTCCTTTGACAATGCAATGTCGCGGGGGCCGCTCGCCCTGATCGCTGTGGCTGCTTCTGCTTTCGCTGGGCGCGGTCCTCGTCATTTCCTTCTCCTCTGGGCCATCGGCTACGCCACGCAGAAGACCCTGCTCGACCAGATCTGGTCCTTCGCGATCACGACCATGGCCTCGTTCGATCCGACCGAAGGCACGCCGTGGCCGGCCCGGGTCGCAACCATGCTCATCCTGTGCGTCGGCCTGTTCAGCGTCAGCCTGCTCATCGGCACCCTGACGACCGGTCTCGAAGCCAAGCTGACCGAACTGAAGAAGGGACGCTCCCGCGTCATCGAGACCGGCCAGACGGTCATCCTCGGATGGTCCGAACAGATCTACGCGATCATCTCGGAACTGGTGCTTGCCAACGAAAGCCAGCCGCGCTCCTGCATCGTCATCCTCGGCGACCGCGACACGGTCGAGATGGAGGACGACATCCGCAGCCGGCTCGGCAAGACCCACAGGACGCGGATCATCGTGCGCCGCGGCGACCCCATGGAAAGCGCCGCGCTCGACCTCGTCAGCCTCGAAACCGCCAAGTCGATCATCATCCTCCCGCCCGACAACGACCAGCCCGACTCCGACGTTGTCAAGACGCTGCTGGCAATTACCAAGCCACCAGCCGGCGCTCCGAACCGTACAACATCGTCACCGCCATCCGCGACCCCGATAACGTGGAAATCGCCCGGATCGTGGGCGGCAACGATGTCGAGGTGATCCAGACCGGCAATCTGGTCGCGCACATCACCGCACAGGCCTGCCGGCAATCGGGATTGTCGATCGTCTATGGCGAACTGATGCGATTTGCCGGCAACGAGTTCTGTTTCCGGAGCGAACCCGGCTCACCGGCAAGACCTTTGGCGACGCCGTTCTCGCCTACGAGGATTCGATCGTGATCGGCGTTGCGACGGCGGCCGGTCGCGTGTTGCTCAATCCGCCGGCCGACCGCCCGATCGCGTCCGACGAACAGATCATGGCGATCTCCGAGGACGACGACACCGTTCGCCTGCCGGTCGCAGCGCCGGAATTCACGCGACTGACCTGATTTCGAGGCCCGGCCTGCCGCGCCGGCTCCGCGAACACACGCTGGTCCTCGGCTGGAACCGGTACACACCGACGATCATCGCCGAACTGATGCGACTGACGCCACCCGGTTCGTCCATCACCGTCCTATCCCCCAGCGCGGACCAGGCGGAGCAAAACGGAAATTCAGACGCGGACGGGAGCACCGTCGACGTCCCGCCAGGAGGACACGACCGACCGGCGCGTGCTGGAGGCGATCGACTTCGCCAAGATCGATCACGTTGTCATCCTGTCCTGTTCCGACGATCTCGGGGCCCAACAGGCCGACGCAAAGACCCTGCTCACCCTCCTGCACCTCCGCCATATCGCGGAACGCACCCGGCATCCGTTCTCCATCGTCAGCGAGATGCAGGACGTCCGCAATCAGAAGCTTACCGAAGGCAACCGCGCGGACGATTTCATCGTAGGCAACCGTCTGGTGAGCCTGATGCTCTCCCAGATTTCCGAGAACCGGCGGCTGAGCACCGTGTTCGCCGACCTGTTCGATGCGGACGGATCCGAAATTTGCTTCATGCCCGCGTCCAATTACGTGAAGCCCGGCAGCACGCTGAACTTCTATACGGCCGCGGAAGCCGCGAAGCGGCGCGGGCAGGTCGCGATCGGCTACCGAGTTCACGCGCAAGCCGGCGACGCGGCACACGATTTCGGCGTCGTCATCAATCCGGCGAAGTCGGCGCCACTGAACTTCGGTCCGCAGGACCAGATCATCGTTCTCGCCAGGACGTGAACCCCACGTCCTGACCGCGCCGCTCGACTGACCGATCAGACGCCCGCGACGCGGAAAAACCTCATGCCGGTTTCGTCGCGCGCGCCCCATTGCGTCGGCATGTTGGCCTGCGCCCATGCCTGGATCTCGGGGTGGCCGCGGGCAAGGTCGAGGCCGGCGCGGTCGCCGTAGAGGCCGAGAACGGTGAAGCGATGCGGGTCGTTCACCCGGCGCAGCAGGTAATCGACGAAGAAACCGTCGATGTGTTGACCGCGCAGTTCGAACAGATCGCGCCGCGACTGCTCGAAGGCGGCGTGGTCGCCATCGGGCGCCAGGACCCAATCCGCATAGACTGCAAAGGCAGGCCGCGCCGCCCAGCGGCCACGCACCTCGAACGCCGTCTCGAAGGGAACGCCGTCATGCGCGCCGTCTTCCTCCACGCGGTCGAACGCGGCCGGGAGGCCGTCTCCATCGAGCGGAAACAGGAGGAGGCGGCGCGGGGCAGGCGCCAGAGTCTCGCCAATTCGCCGGATCAAACGCATCGCTGCCGGGCCTCACGGGGGCGCCCCAGCTTATCAGCCGACGGCCGCCTCACAAGGCGTGGACGCCGGTTGCCGGGCGTGGGGGTGATGCTTAGGCTGTCGCCGCCTGCCAGGAGGAACGCCGTCATGACCGATCTTCTGTCCCTGAGTTCGCTCGGCGCGCTCGTGCTCGGCTATCTGCTCGGCTCGATCCCCTTCGGCTTCGTGCTGACCCGCTCGGCCGGCCTCGGCGACATCCGCGCCATCGGCTCGGGCAACATCGGCGCCACCAACGTCCTGCGCACCGGCAACAAGCCGCTCGCCGCCGCCACGGTGCTCGGCGACGGGCTGAAGGGCACGGTGGCGGTTCTCCTTGCCGGCGCGCTCATGGCGCCGCCGGCGGCGCTGGTCGCCGGCCTCGGCGCCTTCCTCGGCCACCTGTTTCCGGTCTGGCTCGGCTTCAAGGGCGGCAAGGGCTTCGCCACCTATCTCGGCGTGCTCGTCGGCCTCGCCTGGCCGATCGCAATCGTCTGCGCGCTGGTCTGGCTGGCGATTGCGGCGCTGTCGCGCTTCTCCTCGCTGGCGGCGCTGACCGCCAGTCTGGTGACGCCGTTCGTCCTGCTTGTCACCGGCCAGCGCGCAGCTGCCCTGCTCTTCGCTGTGCTGACGATCGCACTCTGGGTGCGCCACGCCGACAATATCCGCCGGCTGACGGCGGGCGCCGAGAGCCGCATCGGCGAGAAGCGATGAACGTCGCGCAGCGGGCCGACGGACTGACGCGCGACGAGCGCCTCGACTGGCTCCGCCTGATCCGCAGCGAGAACATCGGCCCGGTCACCTTCCACGAGCTCATCCGCCATTTCGGCAGCGCCGGCGCGGCCCTCGACGCGGTGCCGAAGCTTGCCGAACGCGGCGGCCGCCGCATCCGCATCGCCGCCCGGGACGAAGCCGAACGGGAACTCGCCGCCCTCGACGCGCTCGGCGGACGTATGGTGGCCGTCGCCGAGCCGGACTATCCCGCCGCACTCCGCGACATCGACGCGCCGCCGCCGCTGATCGCCGTGCGCGGTGCCGCCGCCTGCCTCGCCAGGCCGGGCGTTGCCGTGGTCGGCTCGCGCAACGCCTCCATCGCCGGCCGCAAGCTCGCCATGCAGATCGCTCGCGATCTCGGTGCGGCCGGCTTCGCCGTCGCCTCCGGCCTCGCCCGCGGCATCGACGCGGCGGCGCACGAGGCGGCGCTGGCGACCGGCACCATCGCGGTCTTCGCCGGCGGTCTCGACCGACCCTACCCGCCCGACAACGTCGCGCTCGCCGAACGTATCGTCGAGGCAGGCGGCGCCCATGTCAGCGAGATGCCGATGGGCTGGGAGCCGCGCGGGCGCGATTTTCCCCGCCGCAACCGAATCATCTCCGGATTGTCGTTGGCCGTGGTCGTGGTCGAGGCGGCGCTCCGCTCAGGCTCGCTGATCACCGCCCGCCGGGCCGCCGATCAGGGCCGCCTGGTCTTCGCCGTGCCGGGCTCGCCGCTCGACCCGCGCGCCGGTGGCACCAACCACCTCATCAGGGATGGCGCCACCATCGTCACCTCCGTCGAGGACGTGGTCGCCGAGATCGCACCAATGCTGGCGCGCCGGCCCGGCGTCGCGCCGCAGTTCGCCGAGGCCGGTGCCGAGGCACCGGTCGATGCCGGCGACGACGACCGCGAGCGCGTGTTCGAGGCGCTCGGTCAGGCACCGGTGGAGGTCGACGAGATCGTGCGCTTCACCGGCCTGACGCCGGCGGTCGTCCACCTGGTACTGCTGGAACTCGACCTCGCCGGCCGCATCGAGCGCATGGCCGGCGGACGCATCCGGCGTGCCGCGCCCTGAGCTCAGCCACCCTCGTTCCGCTCGGCGAGACGCTGGGCGGTCGCCACGGCGTCGTCCTCGACCATGGCCAACAGATAAGCGAGAAAGCCGAGGTTGGCTTTCGCAGCCAGCGCGCGCAGTTCATGCGCCAGCCTGCCAATATAGCGGGCGGTGTCCTCCGCATCGGGCTGCAGTGGGTTCGACCTGAGTTTCATTCTGACCGCCACCCCAGAAGAGCAGATACAACCTATGGTTTTATCATAGAATCATAATAACCAAACCGAGCAATTCGTTACAAGCAAATAAGGAGGAGATCGCCTTCGACATTGTATTTGCGTCCTTCGCCCCCATCTGGAGCAAAGGCCGGCGGGCAGCGCCGCCGAATTCGCTGCAATCCTCGACAAAATCGCGGCTCGATTGACAGGCCAGACCGATTTCTGGATTGTCCCGCCCCGGCCGGACCCGAACGGCGCGGCACCCGAGCGTCGGCGCCCCGTTTCGGAAGGCTAATCTTTACAAAGGGTTAGAGCCATCGGCTCTCGGCCCGCAGCGCGCGGCATCCATGAACCTCGTCATCGTCGAATCCCCCGCCAAGGCGAAGACCATCAACAAATACCTGGGGCCCGGCTACCAGGTGCTGGCCTCCTATGGCCACGTCCGCGACCTGCCGTCGAAGAACGGTTCGGTGGATCCCGAGCAGGACTTTTCCATGCTCTGGGAGGTGGACGGGCAGTCGCAGAAGCGCCTCTCCGACATTGCCAGGGCGGTCAAGGACGCCGACCGGCTGATCCTCGCCACCGACCCCGATCGCGAAGGCGAAGCGATCTCCTGGCACGTGCTTGAGGTGCTGAAGAACCGCAAGGCGATCGGCGACCGGCCGGTCGAGCGCGTCGTCTTCAACGCCATCACCCGCGACGCCATCCTCGACGCGATGAAGCATCCGCGCCTGATCGACGCGGCGCTGGTCGACGCCTATCTCGCCCGCCGGGCGCTCGACTATCTGGTCGGCTTCACCCTCTCGCCGGTGCTCTGGCGCAAGCTTCCCGGCGCCCGCTCGGCCGGCCGCGTGCAATCCGTGGCGCTCAGGCTGGTCTGCGAGCGCGAGAACGAGATCGAGGTCTTCAAGCCTCGGGAATACTGGTCGGTCGCCGTCACCCTGGAGCCGCCGAACGGCGGACGTTTCGTTGCCCGCGTCGTCGGCGCGAACGGCGAAAAGCTGGGCCGTCTCGACATTCCGGACGAGGCAACGGCGAAGCGCATCGAAGCCGCGCTGAAGTCGGGCGACTACCGCGTCGTCTCGATCGAGGCGAAGCCGCTCCGTCGCAACCCGCCGCCGCCCTTCACCACCTCGACGCTTCAGCAGGAGGCCTCGCGCAAGCTCGGCTTCTCCGCCTCGCGCACCATGCAGGTCGCCCAGCGCCTCTACGAGGACGGACTGATCACCTACATGCGCACCGACGGCGTGCAATCGGCGCCGGAAGCGATCAGCGCCACCCGCGCGGTCATCGCCAAGCGGTTTGGCGACCGCTACGTGCCGGACAAGCCGCGCTTCTACCAGACCAAGGCCAAGAACGCGCAGGAAGCCCACGAGGCCATCCGCCCCACCGATCTTGGCAATACCCCCGACACGGCGCGCGGCCTCGAAAGCGATCAGGCTCGGCTCTACGAGCTGATCTGGAAGCGCATGACCGCGAGCCAGATGGCGGGTGCCGAACTGGAACGCACCACGGTCGAGATCGCCGCCGGTGGCGGCGGCCACCCCGTCAACCTGCGCGCCACCGGCCAGGTGGTTCGCTTCGACGGTTTCCTCACCCTTTATCAGGAGGGCCGCGACGAGGGCGCCGAGGACGAGGAAGGCGGGCGGCTGCCGCCGATGAGCCAGGGCGACCGTCTGGCCGAGCACGGCATCGAGACCGCGCAGCACTTCACCGAGCCGCCGCCGCGCTACACCGAGGCGACGCTGATCAAGAAGATGGAGGAACTCGGCATCGGCCGCCCCTCCACCTATGCCGCCACCCTGTCGGTGCTGCGCGAACGCGAATATGTGCGACTGGAGAAGAAGCAGCTCATCCCCGAGGACAAGGGCCGCCTCGTCACCGCGTTCCTGGAGAGCTTCTTCCGCCGCTACGTCGAGTACGATTTCACCGCCGACCTCGAGGAGAAGCTCGACAAGATCTCGAACGGCGACCTGTCGTGGAAGGACGTGCTTCGCGACTTCTGGCGGCAGTTCTCGCTGCGACGTCGACCAGACCAAGGATCTGCGCGTCGCCGAGGTGCTGGAGCACCTCAACGAGCTGCTGGCGCCGCATGTCTTTCCGCCGCGCGCCGACGGCGGCGACCCGCGCCAGTGCCCCTCCTGCGGCAACGGCAAGCTGTCGCTGAAGCTCGGCAAGTTCGGCGCCTTCATCGGCTGCTCGAACTATCCCGAATGCCGCTACACCCGCCAGCTCGCCGTCTCCGGCGAGAACGGCAACGGCGGCGAAGCCGGTGGCGACGGCACCAGGCTGCTCGGCAAGGACCCGGAGACCGGCCTCGACGTGACGCTGCGCACCGGCCGCTTCGGCCCCTATGTCCAGCTCGGCGAGCAGGGCGAGGACAAGAAGGTCAAGCCGAAGCGCGCCAGCATCCCGCGCGGCTGGGACGCCGCCACGCTCGACCTCGACCGCGCGCTGGCGCTTGCTGGCGCTGCCGCGCGAGGTCGGTCTCCATCCGGAGACCGGCAAGCCGATCAGCCGCCGGCATCGGCCGCTACGGGCCCTTCGTGCTCCACGACGGCACCTTCGCCAACCTCGATTCGGTCGAGGAAGTGTTCTCGGTCGGCCTCAACCGCGCCGTGACGCTGATCGCCGAGAAGCTGGCCGGCGGCGGACGCCGCGGCGGCCGCGGCACGCCGAAGGCGCTGAAGACGCTCGGCGACCATCCCGACGGCGGTCCGGTCACCGTGCGCGACGGCCGCTACGGCCCCTACGTCAATCACGGCAAGGTCAATGCGACCCTGCCCAAGGACGTCGATCCGCAGCTTGTGACGCTGGAACAGGCGCTCGAACTCATCGCCGCCAGGGCCGGAAAACCATCCGGCCGCGGCAGAAAGAAAAACGCCCCCGCCAAACCCAAGGCGGCGGCGAAACCCAAAACCGGGGCCAAGGCCCGACCGAAGCGCGCGGCGAAAGCCAGCGCGCCGGAAGACGCCTGAGACGCCCCTCAAGGAAATCCAATTGCCAAAGACTCAAGAAAAAACAGGAAGAAGAAAGACCAGGGGCCGAAGGCCCGGCTTCCCACCCGCGAACAGATCCTCGCCTTCATCGCCGAGCATCCGGGCGAGGCGGGCAAGCGCGAAATCGCCCGCGCCTTCGGCGTCACCGGGTCGGCACGCATCCCGCTTAAGGCCATGCTCAAGGAACTCGCCGGCGAAGGCCTGGTCGAGCGCGCAAGAATCGCCTCAAGCGCCCCGACGACCTGCCGTCGGTGACGGTGCTGGAAGTCACCGGCCGCGACCGCGACGGCGAACTCCTCGCCCGCCCGGCCGAATGGCCGAGGCCGAGAGCGGTGCACCGCCGGCGATCGTCATCCCCCCCGCGCGCGAGAAGCGCGGACCCGCCGCCGGCATCGGCGACCGGGTGCTCGCCCGCCTGACGCCTGCCGAGGGCGAAGACGCAGCCTACAAGGCGCGCGTCATCAAGGTGCTCGACCAGCAGCCGGCGACCGTCCTCGGCGTCGTCCGCGACCTGCCCGGCGGCAAGCGCATCGAGCCGGTCGACCGCAAGCAGAACGAGCTGATCCTCGATGCCGACGCGACCGGCAAGGCGAAGGACGGCGATCTCGTCGCGGTGACGCTCGTCGGGACGGGCCGCTTCGGCCCCGACCGCGCCCGCGTCGCCGAAGTGATCGGCTCGATGAAGAGCGAGAAGGCGGTCTGCCTGATCGCCATCCACGCCCACGGCATCCCCCACGTCTTCCCGCCGCGAGGTGCTGGCCGAGGCCGAGGCGGCCAAGCCGGCGACGCTCGACCATCGCGAGGACTGGCGCGACCTGCCGCTGGTCACCATCGACCCGGCCGACGCCAAGGACCACGACGACGCCGTGCATGCCGCGCCGGACAGCGACCCGAAGAACCCCGGCGGCCACATCGTCACCGTCGCCATCGCCGACGTCGCCTGGTACGTGCGGCCCGGCAGCGCCCTCGACCGCGAGGCGCTGAAGCGCGGCAACTCGGTCTATTTCCCCGACCGGGTCGTGCCGATGCTGCCCGAGCGCATCTCCAACGACCTCTGCTCGCTGCGCGAGAGCGAGGACCGGCCGGCCATTGCCGTGCGCATGGTCTTCTCCGCCGACGGCCGCAAGCGCAGCCACCGCTTCCATCGCGTGATGATGCGCTCGGCCGCCAGGCTCTCCTACGAGCAGGCGCAGGACGCCTTCGACGGCGCGCCCGGCGACATCTCCGAGCCGCTGGTCGCCGCACTGGCTTCGCTATGGGACGCCTATGCCTGCCTCAAGCGCGGCCGCGACGAGCGCGAGCCGCTTGACCTCGACCTGCCCGAGCGCAAGGTGATCCTCGGCGCCGGACGGCGCCATCGACCGCATCGTCGTGCCCGAGCGGCTGGAGGCCCACCGCCTGATCGAGGAGTTCATGATCCAGGCGAACGTCGCCGCCGCCGAGACGCTGGAGGCGAAGCAATCGCCGCTGGTCTACCGCATCCACGACACGCCCTCGCTGGCGAAGCTGGAGGCGCTGCGCGAGTTCCTGAAGTCGATCGAGATGTCGCTGCCCAAGGGCGGCAACCTGCGGCCCGCGCATTTCAACCGCCTGCTCGCCGGCGCCGAGGACAGCGAGCACGGGCCGCTGCTGCACGAGGTGGTGCTGCGCAGCCAGGCGCAGGCCGAATACAGCCCCGAGAACATCGGCCATTTCGGCCTCAACCTGCGCCGCTACGCCCACTTCACCTCGCCGATCCGCCGCTACGCCGACCTGATCGTCCACCGCGCGCTGGTCCGCTCGCTCGACCTCGGCGACGGCGGCCTGCCGAACGGCATCGAGGCAACACTGCCGGAGATCGCGGCGAAGATCTCCGCCGCCGAGCGCCGCGCCATGGTCGCCGAGCGCGACACCATCGACCGGCTGGTCGCCCACTGGCTCGCCGACCGCATCGGCGCGACCTTCACCGGCCGCATTTCCGGCGTCACCCGCGCCGGCCTTTTCGTCAAGCTCGACGAGACCGGCGCCGACGGCTTCGTGCCGATGCGATCGCTGGGCGCCGACTATTTCCACTACGACGAGGCCCGCCGCGCGCGTGATCGGCACGCGCACCGGCGAGATGCACCGCCTCGGCGACACGCGTCGAGGTGAAGCTGGTCGAGGCGGTCGCCGCTCGCCGGCGCGCTGCGCTTCGAACTGCTCTCGGAGGGCCGCATCGTGCCGCGCAAGGACCGGCCCGACGCGACCGGCGCGCGGCGGGCGGCCAGGCGGACCGCCGGCAAGGGCAGCCCGCCGCGGCGGCACGAGAACGGCGCTGACGCATCGCGTGCCGCGGCATCTTGGCCACCGCAGCCCGGCCTTGTCGCGGCCGTCGGTGGCTACCTCTGGGAGCACATGACCGCGACCCGAAATGCCCCTCGACTGCAGACTTCCGGACTGCCGGTGCGCCCGAGCGTCCCAGTCCGCTCCGCGCGCGGATTTCGCGGCCGCTGCCCGGCCTGCGGCAAGGGCGCTGTTCCGCGCGGTACCTGAAGCCGGTCGCCGCCTGCCCGGCCTGCGGCGAGGACCTCAGCCACCAGCGCGCCGACGACGCCCCGCCCTATTTCACCATGGTCATCGTCGGCCATCTGCTGGTGCCACTGATGCTGACGGTCCATGTTCACTCACCGACCTCCCCATCATCCGTCTATCTCGCCTTCTGGCTGCCGGTGACCGCGGCGCTGACCTTCGGGCTGCTGCAGCCGGTCAAGGGCGCCACCATCGCGCCTGCAATGGGCGCTGTGCATGCACGGCTTCGACGGCAGCGCCGACCCGGACGCGGCGCCGAAGGCTTCCTGCCCACGTCACGGTCTAGACTCACTCGCCGCGGTAGAGCGGGATTCTCCAGCGACATAGACGCCGCCCGGCTCGTCGGGATCGTAGAGCGAGGCCGGCGCGGTGATGAAGATGCGCGTACCGCCGTCGATGAGCGCCAGCGCGGTGACGTAGGGCTGCGGCACGGCAACGGTCGGCGCAGCAGCCGCGCCTGGCTGTCGACGATCAGCACGTGCCCGGCGCCGTATTCGGCGATGTAGAGATTGCCGTCGCGGATCGACGGCCAGCCCGTCCGGCCCGACCTCCCAGCCGCGCAGCCGGCTCTGACGCCTCGATGATCGTCGAGCGCAACGAACACGCGCCGCCCGGAGAGCGTGCCGTCGGCGGCGACGTCGTAGGCCAGCACCCGGCGGGACAGATGCTCCGAGACGTAGAGCAGTCTTGCCGTCCGGCGTCAGCGCGACGCCGTTGGAATAGTGGATGCCCTCGGCGACGCGGGTGAGCCGGCCGTCCTGGCGAGATAAAGCACCGCGCCCTGCGCCGGCGCGGTCGGCGAGAACACGCCGGAGGAGGAGAAATAGACGCCGCCCTTGGCGTCGTTGATCGAGGCGTTCGGGGTCATGAACGGCCGGCCGTCGGCGTCGCGGTCGATGATCGCGACGCGTCTGCGCCGTCGCAGGCGTGATCCGGGCGAGCGCTCTTCACGATGGCAGAGCACGACCAGCGTGCCCTCCCCGCCGCGCGCCACCGAAGTCGGCCCGCAACCCTGCCGCGACCAGACGACGCGTGTTGGCCTGGCCGTCCCACGCATCACCCGGTCGGCGCCCATCTCGGCGTAGTAGACGGCTGTCGCCGATCGCCGAGCGGCCCTTCCGGATAGGGCGACGGCGGGTTGATCGCGACCGCTGAGCACCGGCATGCCGCGGCCGACGGCCCGAGAATCGCCACGGCCGAAACGGGTCCAACGCCGCGCAAAGCTTGACATTCGGGCCGCCGATCTTAGTGTGCCGGCCAAATCTCACCGCCTCCGAGGAACTCCGCCATGGCCAAGGCCACCACCATCAAGATCAAGCTCGTCAGCTCCGCCGACACCGGCTTCTACTACGTCACCAAGAAGAACTCGCGCACCAAGACCGACAAGCTGGTGATGAAGAAATACGACCCGGTCGCGCGCAAGCACGTCGAGTTCCGCGAAACCAAGATCAAGTAGCCGGCACGTCCGGCGTTCCAGACGAAAAAAGCACCGCTCTGGCGGTGCTTTTTTGTTGTCCTGCGGACGGCCTCGAGGCCGAATAGAGTGGCCGGCCCAGAACGGGTTTGTACGAGGAGGCCACTCAATCCGTTCTGGGGCCGGCCGACCCTACGGACCCAGGAGATGCGGCGGACCTGAGCACTCCGCAGGGTTTCCGAATTCTCTGTTCTTGTGTTCAGGAAACGCCGTGGCCGCTAGTTCGATCGCCCGATCGCGCGGTCGGCACGCCACACCAACCTGACTCGACGCACGGGGACTATAGCCGCGCTGTGCGCAATTAGCAAACCTACGGGAGACTATTACGCAAAATGTCGGTTTTTAGTAAAGCGTTAGCATTAATTCGCCGGCCTAAGAAAGCCCCGGACAGCGATCCAGGGTGTCAGGCGGCCGCGGCGACCGCGGTTTCGGCCGCTCGCGCTTGGCCCGATAGAGCGCCTCGTCGGCGCGCTTGATCAGATCGTCTGGCGGTGTCGCTCGGGCGACGCTCAGCGAACAGATGCCGATCGACACCGTCACCTCGCATCGGCGGCTGCCGTCTCGCCGACCGGAAACTTCTCGCCGGCGATCTTCTGGCGCAACCGTTCGCCGACCAGCAGCGCCAGCGCCGCGTCGGTATCGGGCATCGCGACGACGAACTCCTCGCCGCCCATCCGGCAGGCGAGATCGATGCCGCGCACGGCGCTTGCGCACCCGCCGCGAGAATTCGCGCAGCACTTCGTCGCCGGCGGCGTGGCCGTAATTGTCGTTGATCGCCTTGAAGTAGTCGATGTCGAGCACCAGCACCGACAGCGGCTTCCCGCGCGCCATCGCCTGCTGGACCAGCGATTGCCGAGGTGGCGCTCGAGATAGCGGCGATTGTGCAGGCCGGTCAGGCCGTCGGTGACCGCCATCTCCATGGTCATCTGCACGTTGTCGCGCAGACGGTCGGAGAAGCGCTTGCGGCGAATCTGCGTGCGCACCCGCGCCAGCATCTCGTTCCGGTCGATCGGACGCACGAGATAGTCGTTGACGCCGAGATCGAGAGCCGCGCATCAGCCGCACGTTGTCGTCCGGATCGACGACCACCAGGATCGGCAGCGAGCGCGTGCGGTCGAGCGAGCGCAGATGCGAGCACAGCCGCAGCCCGTCGACCTGTTGCAGATTGAGGCTGATGATGGCGAGATCGTAGTCGCCCTCGGCAGCGCGGAACAGCGCCTCCTGCGGGTCGGTCTCGAGGTCGACTGGCATTGATCGGCGCCAGGGTCTGCGCTGATCCGGTCGACCGTCGCCGGCGCGTCCTCCACCAGCAGGACCTTGCCGCCCTCCCCGCCAGGCTCGCCGGATCGATGACGTCGTCGAGACCGATCTCGGTCGACGTCGCCGCGCGCATCATCAGCTCGTCGGTGAGCATCTTGAGACGCACGAGGCTCTTCACCCGCGTGATCAGCGCGATGTCGTTGACCGGCTTGGTGAGGAAATCGTCGGCGCCGGCCTCGAGCCCGGCGACCCGGTCGGACGGCTGATCGAGCGCGGTGATCATGACCACCGGAATATGCGCCGTGCGCGGATTGGCTTTCAGCCGCCGGCAGACCTCGAAGCCGTCCATGCCCGGCATCATCACGTCGAGCAGGACGATGTCGCACTGGCCGCGATCGCAGATCTCCAGCGCCTCGCGGACCGTTCGTCGCCGTCATGACCTCGAAATACTCGGCCGCCAGCCGCGCTTCGAGCAGCTTGACGTTGGCGACAATGTCGTCGACGACGAGAACGCGCGCAGTCATTCGCAGTCTCGCCTCAGCCGTCGCCGATGATAGGCTTTGACCGTCTCGATGAACTTGCTCACCGAGATCGGCTTCGACAGATAGGCCTCGCACCCGCCCTGGCGGATGCGCTCCTCGTCGCCCTTCATCGCGAAAGCGGTGACGGCGATGACCGGAATGGCGCGCAGCTCGTCGTCCTCCTTGATCCACTTGGTCACCTCCAGCCCGGAGACCTCCGGCAGCTGGATGTCCATCAGGATCAGGTCGGGACGGTGCTCGCGCGCCAGATCGATCGCCTCCAGACCGTTGCGGGTCTGGACGATGTTGTATCCGTTCGCTTCGAGCAGATCGTGGAAGAGCTTCATGTTGAGCTCGTTGTCTTCCACGACCAGCACGGTCTTCGCCATGTTGGCTGATCCTGTCGCCGCCCCGAATCGCCGCGCGAATTCGTGACAGGCATGCCGCGATTCCCGATGCGCCGGAAGGTAGGCCGCATTCGTTTCGGAAAGGCAAATACGATGTCCGAAAAACGGCCCGATCTCGCACGCGACGCGGCCGAGCACTGGCGATCGACGCCTTGGCATATCCTGGCCGCCCAGCCGGAGGCCATCTGCCGCGATTCCTCGCCCTTTCCGGCATCGGGCCGGCCGACTCTGCAGAACGCGCGGCGATCGATCCGCGATTTCTCGGCCGGGGTCCTCGACTCACTTTCTGGGCAACGAGAACGCTGCTCGTCGCCTTTGCCGCACATGCCGGCATCGCCGCCGGAGACATTGGCACGCGCCGCCAGGCGCTCGGCAGCCATGACGCGCCCGGCGTAAAAAGACGATGCTCGTCGCTCTCGACGGCACCACCGACCTGCCGCCCGGCAAGATCGCCAACGTCGTCACCTTCCTGGAGCGCACCGCCGCCGGCACGGCGGCGGAGCTCCCCCAGGTCCGCCTTCAGCGATCGTCGACGGTCGAACGGCCGACGCTCGCCTGGTATCGCGCCCTCTATCGCCGTATCGGCGAGAACTGGCTGTGGTTCTCCGCGGCGGTCAATGCCCGACGCGGAGCTCAGGCCGCGATCCTCCAGCGCCCGGCGACCGGAAATCCTTGCGCTCGAACGCGACGGCGAGCTGACGGGCTGGCGGAGCTCGATCTTCGCCAAGCCCGGAGAGGTGGAGATCGTGATGTTTGGGGTCGTTCCGGATGCGACCGGCACCGGCGCCGCCCGCGCACTGATGCACGAGGCGCTCGCCGAGGCCGCTCAGCCGGGCGTCGGGCGCGTCTGGCTGCATACCTGCACCTTCGACCATCCGGCCGCGGTGCGCTTCTATCTCGGCGCGGCTTCAGCGCCTTCAAATATGCGATCGAGGTCAGCGACGATCCGCGGCTCGACGGCCATCTGCCGCTGAGGCGCGCGCCGCACGTGCCGTCATCGAACCCGGCGCGCCGGGAGCGCTGAGAGCCTAGCGGGTGGCGGCGGCCATGCCGCGCGAGTGTGGCGTGACGGCGCTGGCTCCGTCTCGGCGGCGTTGTCGCGCTCGGCGATCGCCTCGATCTTCTCCAGGTCCGCGACCGCCTCCTCGCGCTCGGCAATGGCGGCGGCGAGCTGGACCTTCAGCTCCTCGGCCGAGGCCGCGAGATTGTCGCGCCGCTGCATGGCGGCCTTGGCGAAGGTCGAATAGGCGAAATGGCCGACGTCGTGGATGCCGGTCCGCTCCTGCTCGGCGTTGATCTGATCGTCGAGTTCCTTCGCCATGCGCTCGAACTCGCCGATCATCGTCTCGATCTGCGCGACCTGGCGGCGCTTTTCGTCGGCATGAAACCGCTTCAGACGGATCAGCTCTCACGCGACTTCATTCTGGCTACTCCCCTCGGACGTTACCGGCATGGCAGGCAACCGTTTCGCGGCACGACGGCCCGCGATTCGACAGGTTCCGGCCTACCGGACCCCGCGGCCGCTAACCTTTCGTTTACTTCTCGCGTTAATCATGGCCGACGATGGCTTAATTCGGGGTAAACCGAAATGTCGGATTTGGTCCGACTTCTGTGAATCGCCTGAATCACTTAGCCGCATTTCTTAAACGTGGTTAACAGAATCTAAACAACGGCGAAACGACCGACATCTCAATGTACTGCGGAAATGCCCCAGATATTTGATTAATTTGCTTGTGCCGGCGAAATCAGAGTTTGTTAACCATTGGCGGGTAGCGTCACGAATTGGGGTTAACCGTTTCTTCGTGTCGGCGGCGTTAAGGCCGGCGCGCCAAGCCCGAAAAGGCCAGGGGGATTGGCATGCGAGTTCTTCTGATCGAGGACGACAGCGCGACCGCGCAGAGCATCGAGCTGATGCTCAAGTCCGAGAGCTTCAACGTCTACACGACCGACCTCGGCGAAGAGGGCGTCGACCTCGGCAAGCTCTACGACTACGACATCATCCTTCTCGACCTGAACCTGCCCGACATGTCGGGCTACGAGGTGCTGCGCACGCTGCGCCTGTCCAAGGTCAAGACGCCGATCCTGATCCTCTCCGGCCTCGCCGGCATCGAGGACAAGGTGCGCGGCCTCGGCTTCGGCGCCGACGACTACATGACCAAGCCGTTCCACAAGGACGAGCTGGTCGCGCGCATCCACGCCATCGTGCGCCGCTCCAAGGGCCACGCCCAGTCGGTCATCACCACCGGCGACCTGACCGTCAATCTCGACACCAAGACCGTCGAGGTCAACGGCCAGCGCGTGCACCTGACCGGCAAGGAATACCAGATGCTGGAGCTGCTCTCGCTCCGCAAGGGCACGACGCTCACCAAGGAGATGTTCCTCAACCATCTCTACGGCGGCATGGACGAGCCCGAACTGAAGATCATCGACGTCTTCATCTGCAAGCTGCGCAAGAAGCTCGCGGCGGCCACCGGCGGCCAGAACTACATCGAGACCGTCTGGGGCCGCGGCTACGTGCTGCGCGAGCCCGACGAGCACGAAATCCGCGAAAGCGCCTGAACCGCATCTCTGCCCGCGCCGTTCTCCTCCCTCGACGCGGCACATGCGAAAAGCCCCGCCTCCTCCCGGCGGGGCTTTTGCTTTCTGGGTCGAGTCGTTGAAGGAGAAGCGAAGTCGGCGAACGGGAACGCCGTCAGAGCATCCCGACTTCGTGCAGCTTGGCCTCGACCAGCGCCCGGTCGAACGGCTTCAGGATGTATTCGTCGGCGCCGGCGCGCAGCGCCTTCGCGATCTGGCCGACATCCGCCTCGCTGACGCAGAACACCACCTTCGGATGACGGCCCTGTCCATCTGGCGCAGGCTGGCGAGAACCTCGAGTGCCGTCCTTCACCGGCAGGTGCCAGTCGAGCAGGATCATGTCGGGCATCGAACGGCGACAGGAGTCGAGCGCCTCGCCGCCGTCCTCGGCCTCGGTGACCGTGAAATCGAAATCTTCCAGGATACGCCGCGCCACCTTCCGGATGACGCTGGAATCATCGACGACCAGACAATGCTCATGGCCCCTCGCAGGATCCGGCGCCGCCTTGCCAGCCCGCGAGGCCAGACTAGCCGCGCCTGGTTAACGTAGGATGAGCGACCACCGGCGCCCCTCCCGGCGACCGCCTCAGGCGGCAGCGCGCGGCGGCAGCGCTCGATAACCACGTCCTCGCCGTCGAGGCGCGCGCCGATAGTCGACGCCGCAGGCCCGCGCCAGCGCACCGGTGTAGTAGGCCTGGACGAGCTGCGCATCGATCGGCGTGTCACCGATCTCGCCCGGCACGAGCTTCTCGAAAGCCGCCGGCACCCGGGCGCTCGGCCCCGCGGACCGCAGCACGAAGCGCGGCGGCGTCGGCCGACTTCCACGCTGACCTTGATCTGCCCCCGCGCGGCACGGCCGCATTGGCAAGCAGCATCAGGTTGAGCAGCAGCTTGACCAGGTTCTTGGGCATCAGGACGCGCGGCGCCTCCCAGGCGAAATCCGCCTTCTCGCCCTGCATGTAGCCGGTCGCCACCTTCTCGGCGTCGCCGAGGTCGATCTCGGCACCGGCCGAGCCCGGCGGCGCCGAAAGCGAGCCGCGCGAACTGAAGCTTGGCCGATGCCTGGCCGGCGCTTCGCCGGATCAGGCCGAAGGCGAAGTCGCGCATTTCCTCGCTGTTGTCCTCGTCGAGGACCTCCAGGCCGTTGATGATGGCGCCGACCGGCGAGATGATGTCGTGACAAACGCGGCTGCACAGCAGCGCCGCGAGATCGAGCGCCTCAAGTTCGACCTGTTCGGTCATGGTCCCTCCGCCCGTGGCAAAACCTTGGGCCAGGCCGGCGAATCATGCCGACCGGCGCGAAGTTCGGGGATACACCGGCCCCCCGCCGCTGCCAACCGTCGCGGAGCGACGTGCGCCCGGCATCTCTACCCATCACGTCCGCGCCCTCTTTTCGTCTAGAATCAATGCGATTCGCCCGGCCTGAAACCCAGGGAACGCTGCATCGATGACCTCTGATCCCTTCGCGCCGCCGCGCTGGCATTGGCCCTGGCCGCCGGCCTCGCCGCGCCGCCGGCCAGCGCGCAACAGAACGCCGGCTACTCGAGCGACGAACTGGTCCAGGAGGGACACCACTTCTTCGGCGACGTCTCGGAAGGCCTCGCCAGCGTCATCGAGCGGGCGGTGGCCGATTACGGCCTGCCCAACGGCTATGTTCTCGGTCAGGAAGGCAGCGGCGCGATCGGCGTCGGCCTGCGCTACGGCGAAGGCACGCTGTACACGCGCAATGCCGGCGAGCAGAAGATCTATTGGCAGGGGCCGTCGATCGGGCCCGATGTCGGCGGCAACGGCGACCGGGTGATGATGCTCGTCTACAACCTGCCCAGCGTGGACGCCATCTACGACCGTTTTCTGGGCGTCGCCGGCTCCGCGCACGTCATCGCCGGCTTCGGCATGACCGCCCTTGGCCGCGACGGAATTCTACGTGGTTCCCATCATTTCCGGTGTCGGTGCGCGCCTTGGTGTGAATTTTGGTTACCTGAAGATCACCGACAAGCCGACCTGGAATCCCTTCTGAATCCGGGCTTTTTCCACCGATTTCATTTCTGTGACGGCGTTCATTGCCGCCGAGCCTCCAATCGCCTTTAATTGGCGGTAACATGGCCCCGCCATGATCCCGGCGACGTCGCGTCGGGAAATGCCCGACGGCTCGGAGACTGGTCCTTGATCCAGGCGGCAATGTATTTCGCCCTCGGGCTCCTCACCACCGGCTTGCTGGTGCTGTTGGTCGCCCCGCTCGCGTGGCGCCGCGCCGCGCGCCTGACCCGCGCCCGCATCGAAGCCAGCGTGCCCATGACAAAGGCCGAAATCAGCGCGGACAGGGACCGCGTGCGCGCCGACTTCGCCATGGCCACCACCCGGCTGGAGCTCAATATCGGCCAGCTCAACGAGAAGCTGGCGGCGCAGGCCGGCGAGGTGACCCGCAAGCAGGCGGAGATCGCCGCGCTGACCGGCGCCCGGGCGGAGTTGACCGCCGCCAAGACCGAACTGGAGGAGCGCGTCGCCGGCCTCACCGCGACCATCGCCGAGACGAGCGAACGGCTCGCCGCGGCCCGCGCCGATATCGAGGCGCGCGACGGCCAGCTCGCCGAACGGGCAGCAACGCTTGCCACGACCGTTGCCGACCTCGAAGCCAGCCGCCAGGCGACGGCGGAGCTGCGTTTGGAGCTGGTTGCGGGCAATACGCGCATCGGCAATCTCGAAGACCAGGTGTCGGGCATGGCCGCGTCCGAGGCCGAACTGACCGCTGCCCGCGACCTGCTAACCGCCGAACTCACCGCCGAACGCGCGGCGCTCGCCACCGAACGGCAGCGCGCCGACGGTCTCGAGGCCGGACTGGGCGCCCTGCAGACCGAGCGGTCGGAGCGCTTGGCCGAACTCGACCGCCGCGGCAACGAATTGAAGGCGCTGGAGACCGAGATCGCCGCCGAGCGCGTCAAGTCGGAAGCGCTCGCCGCCGAGATCGGGCAGCTGCGCGAGCAGGTCAGCGCCGAACAGCAGCGCGCCGAGGGCCTGACCGGAGAGATCGGCAGCCTCAAGGCCGAACGCGCCGAGCAGCAGGCCGAGGCGTCCCGCGCCAACAGCGAACTGCAGTCGCTCGCTACCGAGATCGCCCGTGAGCGCGACGCCACCGGCGCCGAGCGCCAGCGCGCCGACAACACCGCCCGCGAACGCGACGCGCTCCAGGCCGACTACCGACGCCAACAGGGCGAGGCGGAACATCTCGCCGCCGAACTTCAATCGCTGTCCGCGGAGATCGTCGCCGAGCGCGAGCGCACCGCGGCGCGCGCCGCCGAACTCGCCGGCACCGCCGCCGATCGCGACCGCCTGACCGCCGAGGTCGAGAAGCGCGACGAGGAACTGAAGGCGCTCAATGCCGAGCTGTTCGAGGACGTTCGGCGCCAGGAGATCTTGGAGAAGCGCCTCTACGAAGCCGACATGGCACTCTCCGACACCAAGGCCGAGCTGGTGTCGCTGCGCATCCGGCACCAGACCGAGGCGATGACCGGCGGCGACAACCTGCGCAAGGCGATGGCCGCGGCGGAAGCCGAGAAGAAGGCGCTGGCCGAGCAACTGGCCGCGCTGGAGCGGGACCACGCGGCCTTGCGCACCGAGAACGCCGAACTGCGCCGCATCGCCGGCACCGAGTGGGAAACCGACCGGCGCGAAACCCAACACCTTCGCGAGCGGCTGAACGAGATCGCCGTCAATGTCGTCCGCCTGACCCAGAATTTCACCAATGGCGACGCCGAGGACGGCGTCGAACCGGCAATAGCCGACAGCAACGGCGGCAGGCCGGCGGCCAGCGCCTCCGCCACCGGCCGCACCGATGGGCGAGCCGCCCGCCGCGGGCGACAGCCGCACGCTGGCCGAACGCCTGCGCGCCCTCCAGCACGCCGGCGCGCGGCACTGACGCCGGGCCGGGCCCGCAGCCCTATTTGATCGACGGGTCCCGCCAGCGGCCGCGTGTCTTCTCGCCGATCAGGCAATCGACCCGCGGCGCCGGCCGGAAGACCTGCGCCGCCGCCGGCATCAGGCGCGGCGGCAGGCCAGCGATCTCCAGCACCAGCTTGCGGCGGACGGCCGCCGCGAACCCGGCCATGTCGTCCACCGTGACCATGAAGGCCCCCGGCCCGCCGATCACACAGTCCTCGTAGTAGACGTCGAGGTTGGCGATGTTGAACAAGCCGAACGGGCCGCCGCCGGTCTTGAGCACGAGGGGCAGGCCGTTGATGGTGATCCCCTGCTCGATCACCTGAT
Source organism: uncultured Alphaproteobacteria bacterium (assembly GCA_963822975.1). Classification (GTDB taxonomy): domain Bacteria; phylum Pseudomonadota; class Alphaproteobacteria; order Rhizobiales; family Kaistiaceae; genus CAVSRC01. The sequence goes on along the minus strand of CAWGJV010000025.1, from coordinate 111,277 downwards.
CGCGCATCGGGGCCACCGGCAGGCCCATGTTGTTCGGCCCGTCGCCCGATACGTCGATGGTCTGGCGGTTCGTCCGCGTGCCGCTGGACGCGAACAGGCCGGCGGCGTGCGCCAGCCCGCCGGAAATCGACGTGCCCGATTCCCGGTCCAGCGGCGCCTTGTCCAGCAGCGCCGCGAACGCCGCGGCCTCGTCGCGGCTGCCGACGATCGTCCACGGCACCAGCACCTGCTGATAGAACGGCCCCGACCATTCCATGTAGGTAACGGCGATGCGCCCGACGGCGCCCGCGGTGATCGCCTGGATGACTTCGGGATGGCGAAAGGCGGCCACGTAGCCGTCGCGCTGCAGCTTCTGCTCGTCGTAGTCCATCGACCGCGACACGTCGACGGCCAGCACCAGCTCCAGATCGACGTCGACCTGGGCAGAAGCCGGCTCGGCAAGAACGATGAAACCCAACACAGACAAGAGACTGGTCATGTGGCGCATGAAACCCTCCGCGCCCGTCACAAACTCCCCCGCTGGCGGATCGTATCCCGGCATTGCCGGCGGTCAAACAAATTCAGTGGGCGGCCCGCCGGGCGCCGCTCAATCCAGTGGGCGGGCCCCGTCGGGAGCCTGAACGTCCCAGGCGACCAGCGTGAAGGCCACCATTGTGTAGTAGCCGATGGCGGCGATGAGCTCGATTGTCGCCTCTTGGCCGAGCAACGCTTCGGCCTGCGAAAGGGTCTCCGGCGCGACGCTGCGCTTTTCGAGCAGTTCCCTTGTCAAATCATGGACCACAGCATGAGCGCCCGTCAGGTTCGGGCGTTCACCGGCGCGGATGGCCCCGATCGTGTCCACATCCAGGCCGGCGGCCGCCGCATGAGGCGCGTGCGCGTACCACTCGTATTGAGCCGACCAGTGGCGGGCGACCACGAGGACGGCCAGCTCGAAGAGCGATCTGTCGAGCTGACCGTCGTATCTCACCACATGGCCGAGCCGCGCGGCCTTCTCGGCGAGATCGGGCACGCGCAACCACACGCCGAAAGGGCCGCGAACTTCTCCACGAGACGCTGCGATTTCGTCGGCAATCGCCGCCTGCCTCGGGGTCAGGCTCGCCGTATCGAGGTCCGGAATTCTGCTCATCCAGGCAAACCCTCAAGAACGTCGCAAGATCGGTGCCGGCAACATCGGATCGCCGGCTCTATTGCGTGGACAGCCAAAGATCGTAAACGAGCTTCGCCGCGGCGACGTCCATGATCGCGACGCCGACCGAATCGTAGATCACGGTGGCGCCATCCGGCACGGACTTGCGGCCCGAAAAGATCTCACCGGCTTCGGCGAAAATCTCGCAGTTCGATCCCCTGACATTGCCCGACTGATCGCGCGCCGCGTCACGGGACTCGACAATGACGGTGTTTGCCATTGCAGCACCGTCCAGCTCCCGGCCGTCGCTGGTGTTCCATCCGACGGCAGCCACGACGGCGCCGGGCTTGAGCCATGCGCCACGCAAGATCGGCTCCTTCGCCGAGGTCGCACAGACGACGATATCGGCATCCCGCACAGCCGCCTCGGCGTCCTGGAAGAACCGCGCGCCAACCCGGTCGGCAAACTGCCGTCCCCTGGTTTCATTGCGCGCCCACACCCGCAATTCCTTCCATTGGCGCACCTCGGCCAGGGCGGCGACATGGGCTCCCGCCTGCACGCCGTTGCCCATGATCGTCACCACATCCACGGATGCGGGCGCCAGCCGGCGCGCCACGGCGGCCGACCCGGCCGCGGTTCGCATTTCGGTGATCAGCCTGCCGTCGAGAAGCGCCAGCGGAGAGCCGTTGTCCTTGTCCAGAACCAGAATGACCCCCTGATGGGTGGGAAGCGCGGTTCCGGCATTGTCGTGGTAGAGCGTGACGATCTTCACCGCCATCGCCGTTCCGACGGCCGGCATCGCCGCGAAAAAGCCGTTGCGACCGGGCACCGGAACGATCTGCCGAACGGGCTGCACGACGTCGCCCGCCGAAAGCTCCTTCAGCGCGTTTTCCGTGGCGTCGATGAGGGGCTGCCACTTCAGGAGCGAAGCGACCTTCCGTTCGCCGATGATCGGCAACGATTCCAGATCCGCATGCGCCATTCCGACAGCTTCCATTTTCGAACGCCGGCCTGCCCGGCTCTCCGCAATGCCTTGAACAATACGTTAGAATACGATCACAGTCGCCTTGACGGCTGCTCCGACAAAGATCGATTTCCGGAGATCAGCCTGAAGCGGGCTCCGACAGCCGGGCCCGACCACGTCCCGACCAACCCCACCTCCGAGGAGAATTCCCGTTGTCCGACCATGACCTGGACCCGTCGCTGCGCGACCTGCTGGCGACGGTCAGCACCAACACCATATCCGCCCTGCTCATGCACGATGTGCACATGTGGACCCGCACGGTGAACGGCGTCACCCCCGTCAGCCCCGCGCACTGCCGTTTCGTCGGGCCGGCCTTCACCGTGCGCTGCGTCCCCATTCGGGAGGATCTGGAGCGGAGCGCCAGCATGGCGAACCCCGGCAGTCCATTGCACGGCACGATCGACACGATTCCCGCGGGCAGCGTGGTGGTCTACGACATGGGCGGCGAGACGCGCTGCGGCGCGATGGGCGACGTCATGATTTCGGTGATGAAGGCGCGCGGCATCGCCGGCGTCGTCGCCGACGGCGCCATGCGCGATGGCGCGGCGATCGCCGAGATCGGCCTGCCGGTCTACTGCGCCGGCATCGCGCCGCCGCCGATCGGGCACTCGCTCTACACGGCCGGGGTTCAGGAAGTGATCGGCTGCGGCGGCGTGATGGTTTACCCGGGCGACATCGTGGTTGGCGACCCCGACGGCGTCGTCGTCATTCCGCGCGAGCACGTCGCCGAAGTGGCCAAGAAGGGCGCCGAGAAGGAGGCGGTGGAGGCCTGGATCCGGTCGCGCACCGACAAGGGCGCACCGGCAACCGGGCTCTACCCGCCCGATGAAAAGGTGGTCGCCGAGTTCAAGCGCTGGCGCGACGCGGGCGGCAAGCTCTGACGCCAACGTCGCGGACGGATCAGTAGAGTTCGCGCTCGATCTTTCGCCGCATGACCGACGGCATCTGTTCGATGCGCGTGATCGGCAGCGAGAACGCGCCCGGCCCGCCGATGACCATGGTGTCGTAGAAACCGGCGACGCCGGCTTCGCTCGGGCGGATGACCATGGGCAGGCCGTTGATGACGATGCCTTTGCCGACCAGCACGTCGCGATTCGCGGTCAGCCAGATCGTCGAGCCGGAAACGCCGTCGCCGACGACATCGACCACCCGGCTGGTCGCCCGATAGGGCAGCCGATCGAGGAGGTCGCCGGCGAGGTAGAGCGCCGCCCCGATGTCGGTATAGGCCTCGGTGGTGCTGGTGACGGCGCGGATCGCCGCAGCGAATCGCTCCGCCGCCGGCCGCCCGTCGATCAACGTCCATCCGACCTTCTGCCGGGCCTCGCCGGCAAATTCGACATAGGTCGCCGCGATGCGGCCGATGGCCCCGCGCGCGATCGCCGCGATCACCTCCGGCGCGGTGATCGCCGAGGCGTGGCCTTCGCGGACGATCTTGAGTTCCGCCACGTCCATCGACCAGGACACGTCGGCGGCAAAAACGATTGCCTCGTCTACGCTTAGTACCGGGTCCCGGGCCGGCGGCAGCTCTCCCGCCAGCGCGACGGGCAGTGGCGCGGCCGCGGCGACCATCAGGGCCAGGATCGTCTTCATGATCCGGCCGATGCTACTCCCGCGGCGGCCCCTGGCGAAGCCCGCCGGCGCGCGGGTTGCCCGGCCCGGCCCGGCATGACAGCATCGGCGCAAGGCCTCCAACCGGGCATCGAGCCATGCCGCGCAAGTTTGCCTGGGCGTCCCTGCCCGACGAACAGCTTCTCCAGTTGCGCCTCAAGGACCTTGGCGTGCGCATCAGGGGCACGTGGCTGGAGGGCTGCCTGGAACGGCTCGACGACGAACTCACCCAGCGCGGCATCGGCATCAGGCCGCACGCCTGGCTCTCCGACGAGTGGTTCAGCCCCGACAGCACGCCCGGCATCGCGATTCCCTTCTATCTCGCCCATCCCCGCCTGATGCGCCTTGAGCGCAAGACCATCCTCGAGGTCGAGGGCGGCATCGCCGCAGGATTGCCTGCGCATCCTGCGCCACGAGACCGGCCACGTCGTCCAGCACGCCTACCGGCTGCATCGCCGCCGCCGCTGGCAGCAGCTACTTCGGGCGCTCCTCGCAGCCGCTACCCGCGCTACTATCGGCCGAACCCGGCCAGCCGGAAGTACGTCCAGCACCTGCGGCTGTGGTACGCGCAGAGCCATCCCGACGAGGATTTCGCCGAGACCTTCGCCGTCTGGCTCAGCCCGCGCTCCGACTGGCGCAAGCGCTATGCCGGCTGGCCGGCGCTGAAGAAGCTCGAATATGTCGACGAACTGATGGCCGAGATCGCCGGCGAGAAGCCCCTGCTCACCTGTCGCGCGCGTGGTCGATCCCCTCGACCGCATCGAGCGCACGCTTGCGGAGCACTACGCCGCAAGCAGGCGGTCTACCTGGTCAAGCCGCCGCACACCTACGACCGCGACCTCCGCCGCCTTTTCTGCGACGACCCCGAGGATTCCGAGGCGCCGGCGGCCTCGACCTTCCTGCGCAGGAACCGCGCCAAGATCCGGCGGATCGTGTCGCACTGGACCGGCGAGTACCAGTTAACGCTGGATTCGCTTCTCGACGACATGATCGACCGCTGCCGCGAGCTGAAGCTGCGCGCGGCCGGCCACGAAGACCAGCTGAGGATGGACTTCACCGTGTTGTTCACCGCCAAGACCGTGCAGTCGCTCTACGGCACCGGCCGGCGAAAGTGGTTCGCCCTATGAAGCCGCTGCGCGTCCTGGTGCTGTTGCATCCGGACCTCATGCCGCCCGACTCGATGGAGGGGCACTCCGAGCAGGAGATCAACGTCTGGAAGACCGAATACGACGTCATCAGCACGCTGCGCGGCTCCGGCCACGAGGTGAAGCCGCTCGGCGTGCAGAACGAACTGCAGCCGATCCGCGACGAGATCGAAGCCTGGCAGCCGGACGTCGTCTTCAACCTGCTGGAGGAATTCCACGGCGAGACCGCCTACGACCAGAACGTCGCCAGCTATCTCGAGCTGCTGCGCATCCCCTATACCGGCTGCAATCCGCGCGGCCTGATGCTCGCCCGCGGCAAGGACCTGTCGAAGAAGCTGCTCGCCTACCACCGCATCCCGATGCCGGCCTTCGCCGTCTTCCCGATGCGCCGCAAGGTCCGCCGGCCGACGCGCCTGCACTACCCGCTGATCGTCAAGAGCCTCAGCGAGGACGCCTCGCGCGGCATCGCCCAGGCCTCGGTGGTCAACACCGACGAGAAGCTGGTCGAGCGCGTCGACTTCATCCACGAACGGATCGGCACCGCGGCCATCGCCGAGCAATATATCGAAGGCCGCGAGCTCTACGTCGGCGTGCTCGGCAACGAGCGGCTGCGCGTGTTGCCGGTCTGGGAGCTCGAATTCGGCTAGCTCGGCAACACGCGCCGGCCCATCGCCACCGAGCGGGTCAAGCACGACCCGGCTACCAGGAGCGCCGCGGCATCGTGCAGGGCCCGGCCGAGGACCTCGCGCCCGAGGTCGCCGCCTACATCCAGCGCATCGCCAAGCGCATCTGCCGCACCCTCGACCTCGACGGCTACGCCCGCATCGACTTCCGCCTCTCCGCCGAAGGCGTGCCCTATTTTCTCGAGGCCAATCCCAACCCGGAGATCGCCTCGAGCCAGGAATTCGCCCAGGCCGCCGAGTACGACGGCATGAAATATCCCGAACTGATCGACCGCCTGCTGGCGCTGGCGATCCGCCGCGCCAAGGTGATGGGCTGAGGCTCAGCCCCGGCCGACGTACGGCATCGTGGTCGCCATCACCGTCATCGTCAGCACGTTCGACGCAAGCGGCAGGCTCGCCATGTAGACCACCGCGTCCGCGACATTCTGAACGTCCATGCGCGGCTCGGGCTTCTTCGACATATCCGCCTGCAACACGCCACCGGTCATGCGCGCGGTCATGTCGGTGGCGGCGTTGCCGATATCGATCTGGCCGCAGGCGATGTCATAGGGTCGGCCGTCGAGCGCCGCCGATCTTGGTGATGCCGGTGACGCCGTGCTTGGTGGCGTTGTAGGCGACGGCGTAAGGCCGCGGCGTGTGCGCCGAGATCGAGCCGTTGTTGATGATGCGCCCGCCGCGCGGGTCCTGCGCCTTCATGATGCGGAAGGCGGCCTGCGTGCACAGGAACATGCCGGTCAGGTTGACCGCGACCACCTTCTGCCACTCATCGAAGGGCAGGTCTTCCAGCGGCACCGCCGGCGCGCCCGTGCCGGCATTGTTGAAGAGCACGTCGAGGCGGCCGTGGGTTTCCCGGGTCTTGGCGAACAGGGCATCGACGGACTTCGGATCGCCGACATCGGTGGGGACCGCCAACGCCTCGCCACCTGCCTCCCTGATGGCGTCGGCGACGGCATCGAGGGCGTCCTTGCGCCGTCCGGCGAGCACCACGGCATAGCCGGCGCGCGCCAGCGCCAGCGCCGACGCCTTGCCGACGCCACTGCCGCCGCCGGTCACCAACGCTACTTTTCTTGCGGCCATTCCCCCGTCTCCTCACATCTTCGCTTGATCGCTCGCCCCGCCCGCCGGATGCGGACCGCAGGCGCCTTCTTGTAGCCGACCGGCGCGCCGCGGGCGACCGCCCGTTTTGACGGAACCGCTAAATGAACGCCACGCAGATCGGCGTGCCGGTGGCGACCGGATCGCCGGTCGCGGTCAGCTTGCCAGTGGTCCGGCTCGACGCTGAACGTGACGATGTTGTCGGAATCCTGATTGGCCACGACAATGAAGGCCCCGTCCGGGCGTGAACGTAAAGTGGCGCGGCGTCCTGCCGCGCGTGCTCTCGTGCCCGACGAGGCTCATCCTGCCGCTTTCGACATCGAGCGCGTAGATCACGATGCTGTCGTGACCGCGATTGGAGCCGTAGAGGAACCGGCCGGACGGCGCGATCTGGATTTCGGCGCAACTGCTCTCGCCGGCAAAGTCCGCCGGCAACGTGGACAGCGTCTGGATCTCGGCGAGCGTGCCCCGCGCCGCGTCGTACGCGAACGCCGTCATGGTCGAATTCGAGTTCGTTGATCAGGTAGGCGAAGCGGCCGTTCGGATGGATGGCGATGTGCCGCGGGCCGGCGCCGGGCGCGGTCTTGACCTGCGGCTGGCTGGCATTCGGGATCAGCTTGCCGTTCTCCGCATCGAGTTCGTAGATCATCACGCAATCGCCGCCCAGCTCGCACACCAGCACATAGCGATTGGCCGCATCGATGGTTACGCAATGAGCATGCGGGCCGGCCTGGCGATCCGGGTTGACGCTGGACGCTTTGTGCTGGATCACGCAGCTCGCTTCCCCGAGCGCGCCATCCTTGCCGATCGGCAACACCGCGACGCTGCCGCTCGAATAGTTCGCCACGATGAGGTTGCGGCCGGTTCGTTCGACCGCGAGGTGGCAGGGGTCGGTGCCGTGGCTCGCCCGCGTGTTGAGATGCGTGAGCGCGCCGGGCGCCGGGTCGATGCGGTAGGCGCTGACGGCGCCGCCGGCGGCACCGGCATATTCCTGTAATTCATTGACGCAAAACAGGAATTTCCGCTCGGGATCGAAAGTGAGGAAGGATGGGTTGCGGACGCCCGGCGTGATGCCGGCCGGCTTCAGCGCCCCGCTCGTCGCGTCGAAGCGGAACGCGCAGATGCCCTCGCCCTTGCCCTGCATGCCGCCGCCGCCGTCCCGCCGGCCGCGGCGTGTAGGCGCCGACATAGGCCAGATCGCTCGCCATCGTTTCCATCCTCCCGTTCGATCGGTGCGGGCCGGCTATTCGACCGTGATGCCGACGTCCTTGCAGATGCCCTTGAGGTAGTTCATGCCCGCAACCGTCTCGGCGACGAACTCGTCGGTCGCCGTTGGGTTGGGAGCGGCGCTGCTCGCCCCGCGCGACACGCCTGGCACATCCTCCAGCTCGATCGACACCGTGTCGTCGTAGCCAACGTCCTTCAGCGCCTGGAACATCGCCCGCCAGTCGATCTTGCCCATGCCCGGACGCCAGTGGACGTTGGTGACGCCGTCATTGTCGGAGCAGTGGAGATGAATGATGTGCTTGCCGAGGCGATAGACCGTGATGTTGGGATAATCGCCGGCCGGGAAGGTGTGGCTGGGATCGAAATTGATGCCCATCGCCGGGTGGTCGACGTGCTCAAGCAGGCGCAGCGCCCCGTCGTGATTGCCGATGTAGCGGGCCGGGTGAGGCTCGACGCTCATCCTGACTCCGGCTGCCGCGCAAATCTCCGCGCACTGGCGCAGCCCGTCGGCGTAATCCTTGAAGTTCTGGTCCCAGTCGACGCCGCGCGGCACGTCGCGCGTCGCGTATTTCTGGGACAGCGGCTTGGTCGCGATGCGCGGAATCTGCTGCCCGTCGCGCATGGCGAACGGATGCGACGCGATCATGTTGATGATCGGCGAGCCGAGCTCGGCGCCGATGCCAACCGCTTTCCGCCAGTTCTCCACCGCCGCCGCGCGGGCCGATTTATCCCCGCTCGACAGCTCGTACGGGGTATGGGCGAATTGCGACAGAGCGATGCCCGACGCCTTCAGCTCCTTCTTGATCGTGGCGACCGTGGGCGCAGTCCAGTAGTCGTGGAGGTAGTCGGGCGTCCAGGCGACCAGCTCGACCGCCTTGAACCCGAGCCCGGCGATACGGCGGATGGCGTCCTCATAGGGCGGATCCCATTTGAAGGGCCACGACGATGCTCCGAATCTCATGCGATTGATCTCCCTGCTCGATGATGCGCGCCGCTAGGTTCGCGCCTTTTGTGACCACAAGGCTGCGGCCAGGCTTGTCAGCGCCAGCGTGATCATCAGGGCGGCAAGCACGAAGACCGAAGGCACGCCACCCATCAATGCGCCGACCAGCACGCTGGCAATCGCACCCCCGGTGACCTGCAGGCTGCCGACAAGGCCCGAGGCCGCCCCGGCATATTGCGGACGCAAGGATACCGCACCGGCAAGCGCGTTGGCGAATGTCAGCCCGTTGGCGAGACCGACCACGCCCATCGGCAGGAACAGTGCCAGCGGATGGTGCCAGCCCAGGCCGAAGAACACGCCCAGCAACACCGATCCAAAGACGGCCGTCGATGTGCCGACGGTCATCATCAACGGAATGCCGAACCGCCGCGAAAACCGCGTCGTCAGGAAATTGCCGACGATGTAACCGCCCGGTCCGAGGGCGAAATAGAGACCGAACTCCGTCCCGCTCATGCCAAACAGTTCCGAGGCGACGATCGGCGCCCCGCCCAGAAACACGAAGAAGACGGCAACACCGGCCCCGAGCGTCAACGCATAGGCCCAGAACGCCGGGATGCGCAGCAGCAGCGCAACACTGGCCAGGAATCCCTTGCGCTGCTCACCGGCGTCCGGCTTCCGCCTGGTCTCCGGCATGGCGACCAGCGCACCCAACAGGGCGACAGCCCCGAATACCGCCTCCGCGGCGAAGATGCTGTTCCAGCCGAACGCGTCATTGAGGACGCCGCCGACGGTCGGACCGACCATCGGCGCGACGGCGAAGCCCATCGTCACGTAGCCGAGCGCGGCCGCGGCCTGATCGCGGTCGAAGAGATCGCGAATGACCGCCCGGCTGAGGACCATGCCGACGCAACCACCGGCCCCTTGCAGTATCCGTGCGACGATGAGCGCGTCGACGGTGGGGGCAACCGCGCAGGCGGCGCTGGCGAGGATGAACACCACCAGGCCGGCGACCATGACCGGCCGGCGCCCGAAGCGATCCGACAGCGGCCCGATGACAAGTTGCCCCACCGCGGTGGCGAACAGATACGACGACAGCACCAGCTGGATGGACGGCAGGTCGGTGTCGAGGGATCGGATCATGTCGGGCATGGCCGGCACGAACATGTTGATCGCCAGCGGATTGAGCGCCGACACGCCGATCAGCACCAGCATCAGCGATCGGTGCGGGTTGTGCCCGGGCGCCGCCACGCTCATTCGACGGTGACCGCCATCGCGGCGCTCGCCGACAGCCGGCGCTCGCGGTGGAAGGTGTAGACGCCGGTGGCGATGATGATCGCCGAGCCGACCAGCATGGCGGCATCGGGAGCCTCGCCCCACACGACGAAGCCGACGACCATCGCCCACAGGATCACGGTGTAGCGGAACGGCGCCACCACCGCGATATCGCCATGGCGCATGAACTCCACCGCCGTCATATAGCCGCCGATCAGGAAGACGACCGCGCCGGTGAGCAGCGCAAGCGCCCTCGCGCTCGGCATCACCCATTGCTCGCCGACGACGAGCGCGAAGACCGGCCCGGTCGCGCCGACGGCCGCCGCCGTGATGAGGGCGATGAGCAGCGCCGGCACGCCGCGCGGCATCATGCGCGTGGTCATGTCACGCAGCGTGATGAAGACCACAGAGGCGAGCGTGAGCAGGCTGAAGGCGTTGAAGCCGGCGAGGCCGGGCCGGATGACGATGAGCACGCCGGCGAAGCCGACGGCGATTGCCGTCCACCGCCGCCAGCCGACAACCTCGCCGAGGAAGATGGCGGCGCTCGCCGTTATCATCAGCGGGATCACCTGGAGGATGGCGTTGGCATTGGCGATGGGGATGTGGAAGAGCGCCAGCAGGTAGAGGTAGGCGGCCAGGATTTCCGCCACCGTGCGCCAGAACACGGCGCGGTGGACGAGCTGGGCCAGATGCACGTGCGCGCCGGTTATGACGACAATGGGCACCACCAGCACCGTGGCAAGGATGCCACGCAGCAGGATGATCTCGCCGAGCGGCATCTCGGTGCTCACCAGTTTGATCTGGGTGTCGTTGATCAGGAACAGGAAGTTGCTGGCCGTAACCGCGGCAATACCGCGGAGATTTTCGCGTAACGGGGTCATCGGCCAGGCATTGCTCGAATTCGGGGCGCGCCGGCAAGCGCGGCGACCCGGCCTGCGGGCGGGTGGGCTGCTGTCGGCTGGGGTTGATCGGAAACGGCGGGAATCGGCCGCATCAGGTGTCGCTCATGCGATGATGCTGCCCGTGCGACCACTTGTCGAGTCCGATGGAGGCTAGCGAGTCGAAGCGCCCGAGCCGGAACATCGTCAGATCGAACCGGCTCCGCCCGCCGGTGGCCAGGTCGGCAATGATCTCGCCGACGACGCTGGCGAACTTGTAGCCGTGGCCCGAGCAGGGCGAGGCGACGACGACCTCCGGCTGGCCGGGCAGTGTGTCGATGATGAAATGCTCGTCCGGCGTGTTGGTGAACATGCAGCTGTGCAGCGACATCACCGGACCGTTGGCGCCGGGGAAATAGCGCGCGATGCAGCGGCGGAGCACCGCCTCGTCTTCCGCCGTCACCTCACGCGACAGGCTATCGGGATGCCCGCTCTCGCCGAGGTGATGGTAGAGGCCGATCTTGAGGCCCGGCACGCCGTAAATCGGCAGCAGGTAATAGCGCCCCTCCTCGACCAGAAGGTTGAGGACCGGGAACGCCGACGGGCCAAACTTCGCCGGATCGTCGGGCTGGAACCAGCCGAGCACCTGACGCTCCGGCACCGCGACCGCCTTCAGCGCCGGAACCAGATCGCCGATCCATGCGCCCGGCGACAGCACCAGCCGCGCGGCCTCGTATTCGCCGCGCGTCGTGACCACGCGGACGCCACCGCCGGCCAGCGGCGACCACTCCAGCACCGTCTCGCGCGCGTGAACCTCGGCGCCCGCGGCAATCGCCATGGTGACATGGGCGACGATCGCCCGCTCCGACAGGACGAAGCCGCCATCGGGCTGGAAGAGAGCGGCGAAATCGTCGGGCAGGCCGTAGCCGGGATGGCGCGCATTGACCTCGGCGCCGGACATCACCTCGTGGGCAATGCCGTGGACGCGGCAGGATTCGAGCGAACCGTTGAAGACCTCGCTATCGGGCGGGCCGGCATCGAACGAACCGGTGGTGACGAGCAGCCGCTCGCCGAAGGCGTCGGATGCCTCGCCCCACAATTCGTAGGCCCGCCTGAGCAGCGGCACGTAGGCCGGCCCCTCGTAGTAGGCGAGCCGGATGATCCGCGTCACGCCGTGCGAGGAACCGTGGGCGTGCGGAATGTCGAAGCGCTCCAGCCCGAGCACGCGCTGGCCGCGCCGGGCAAGCTGCCAGCAGGCAGCGGCGCCCATGCCGCCGACGCCGACGACGATCACGTCATAGACCTTGCCCGCCAAATCCAGCTCTCCCCGACACCCCCGCGCCGCCATCGACGCCACGCCCGGCGCGCCGGGTCAAGTCCCGATTCGCGCGATGCGCGTGGCAGTGCCAGGACGGACTACAGGGCGACGAGACCGGGAACGGGATCCGCAACCGCCTGCGCCGCGGGGCGCGCGAAGAAGAACTCGGCGTGATACCAGCCCTCGCTCTCGCGGCCGGTCGGGTCGATGCCGAGACCGGCCAGGTTGGACAAGACCTCGCTCTCCTCGTTGCGGTCGGCGAACCTGCGCTGGCGGAAGGTTTGTCCGGCGAGCTTGAAGAGCGCATAGCCGCGCCCCTTCAGCACTTCGGCGATCCCGTCGATCGGAAACATGCGCAGCGCGAACAGCGCGAACCAGGGCTTGTTGCCGGCGCAATCGACGATATGGGCGAAGGTCGGCGCGCCGACATAGCCGATCGCCCCGGTCGAGATGACGAGGTCGATATCGGCCAGCAGCCCCGCCTCGTCGGCGGACGGCGCCTCGGTCTCGAGGTCGCGCGTGATGAAGCCGTCGAGAACGCCGACCTCGCGCGCATATCTGACGGCGCGCACGGCCGGATCGAGGCCGATGAAGGTCAGTCCGCCGCCGGGTGCGCGCCGGGCGAAGAGATCGCGGTCGCGAGCGACCAGCTGGCCGCGTGACAGCGGACCCGTGGCGCCGGCTCCGTAGAAGCGGAAGAGGTCGGCGAGCTTGCAGCCATGCTTGAGGAGGGCGGCGTTGACGCCGTAGGAGCAGCCGACGTCGAGGACCTTGAGCTTGTCCTGCTGGCTGGCGGTGCGTTCCGCCTCGATCACGTTTCGGAAGATCGGCTCGCCTTCCGCCGGGATGCGATAGTCGAGATTGACGAGGGTTTGATAGTAGTCGCGAGGGTCTGGACGGTCATATATGTCGGTGAGATCGATCTTTCCGGTTTCGTCGAGATCGAAATCAGTCAAGGCGGACATGGCTGCACTCCTAATGCTATGCAATCGGCACGGCTGGCTGGCCGCGCGTGAACCTCCCGGAAAAGGGTGATGCAGCCATTATGACCCAAGGATGCGACAGAACCAAATCGGGGCCCTCAGCGGCAGCTGAAGCCGGTTGCGGAGGCGGAGCGTGAACCAGAAGACTCCGTGGCCGACCGAGATTCGCCTGCGCACGGACCGGCGCACCCTCGCCATCGCCTTCGACGACGGCGTCGCCCACGAATTGCCGGCGGAGATGCTGCGCGTGCTGAGCCCTTCGGCCGAGGTGCAGGGTCACAGCGCGGCGGAGCGGCGAACGGTCGGCGGCAAGCGCGGCGTGTCGATCGCCGCGCTGGATCCGGTCGGCAATTATGCCGTGCGCATCACCTTCGACGACGGCCACAATACGGGGTTGTTCTCGTGGACCTACCTGCGCCAGCTCGGCGACGAGCGCGAGAAACGCTGGGGCAGCTATCTGGACGAACTCAAGGCCAAGGGCCTGAGCCGCGACGGCTGAATTGGATTGCCAGGCTCCGGACGCAACCGGTTGGGATCAAAACGAAAAAGCCGGCGGTCACCCGCCGGCTTTTTGCCTCACTCCCACAGCCCGTTCAGTTGAGAACGACCACCTTGTCGCCGACACTCACGCGGTCATAGAGATCGACGATATCGTCATTGGTGAGCCGGATGCAGCCCGACGACACGGCGTGACCGATGGTCCACGGCTCGTTGGAACCGTGGATGCGATAGATGCGGGCGCCAATGTAAAGCGCGCGGGCGCCGAGCGGATTGTTGACGCCGCCTTTCATGTAGGCCGGCAGGATGTGGCCCTTGGCCTTCTCGCGGGCGATCATCACCGCCGGCGGCGTCCATCCGGGCCACTCGGCCTTGCGCGACACATGATCCGTGCCCGACCACGTGAAGCCCTCGCGACCGACGCCGATGCCGTATTTCATGGCCTTGCCGCCGTCGATCACGTAATAGAGCCGCCGCTCGCTGGTGTTCACGACGATCGTGCCGGGCTTGTAGGGGCCCTTGTAGGCCACAACTTCGCGGCGGATCGGCGAGTAGTTGCGCACGCCGGCGGCGGCGCGCGCCATCACCTTCTCGATATCGTAGGTGACGAACTTGCCGGTCGCCTCGTCGAAAAATGTCTGCGGGCCTGCCTGCGCCACCTGAAGGCCGATCACCAGGGCCGCGACTGCGCCTAACGCCACAAGTAGCTGTTTTCGCATCGTATCTTCCTTCCGGTCGGATCCCGCCGGCGCAACGCCAAACTGGCTGCCTCGCGCGCCACGCTGGTTCGTGTTTGCCCAATTTGTCGCAGGTGAACAAGCCAGCCCCCCGCATTCGGACGCCCGCGAGGCCGATTTTGTCGGCAACTGTGGTCGCAGGGCCACGCCGTGTTGCCCGCAAGCGGCAGCGGGAGGTAGCCTAGGCCCGTCCCGCCCTCCGCCGAGCCCCCCACAATGCCGAATCGCCAATGGAACGACGTGGAGCAGTATTTCAGCGACCTGCTGGTGCGCCCGGACGCCGCTCTCGAAGCGGCGGAGGCGGCGAGCGAGGCCGCCGGCCTGCCGGCGATCAGCGTCGCGCCGCCCGAAGGCAAGCTGCTGATGATCCTGGCGCTGGCGGTCGGCGCCAGGCGGATCCTCGAAATCGGCACGCTCGGTGGCTACTCGACGATCTGGATGGCAAAGGCACTGCCAGCCGACGGCCGGCTGATTTCGCTGGAGATCGTCCCGCGCAACGCCGAGGTCGCGCGCGCCAACGTCGCCCGCGCCGGACTCGACAAGGTCGTCGATATCCGTCTCGGCCCCGCCCTCGACACGCTGCCAAAGCTTGCCGCCGAGAAGGCCGGTCCCTTCGACCTGGTCTTCATCGACGCCGACAAGGGCAACAACACCGGCTATCTCGACTGGGCCCTGAAACTGACCCGCAAGGGCAGCCTGATCGTGGTCGACAACGTCGTGCGCGACGGCACCGTCGCCGATGCCCGCAGCCGCGACGGCAGCGTGCTCGGCGCGCGTCGCGTCACCGAAATGATCGCCGCCGAACCGCGCCTGACCGCAACCGCCCTGCAAACCGTCGGCAGCAAGGGCTATGACGGCTTCGCCCTGGCGCTGGTCACCGGCTGAACGCGCGTCGCCACCAGGCTTCACCGGAGAGAACCATGCTGCGCTTTTCCGCCAACCTCGGATTCCTGTGGCCCGACCGTCCGCTGCTTGAGCGCATCGCCGCCGCCGGCCGTGCCGGCTTCAAGGCCGTCGAGCTTCACTTTCCCTACGATACGCCCGCCACCGAGACCAAGGCCGCCTGCGCCAGGGCCGGCGTCAAGCTGCTCGGCATCAACACCAATGTCGGCCCGGGCGCCGACGGTCATCGCGGACTGGCGGCCGTGCCCGGCAAGGAGGCGGCGTTCGAGGCGCTGATCGACCAGGCGATCGCCTACGCCGCGGAGGCCGGTGGAACGGCGGTGCACGCCATGGCCGGGAACGTCGCGGAGAAGGACCGCGCCGCCGGCACCGAGACGATGCTGCGCAACAGCGCGCTGGCCGCCAAGAAAGCGGCGGCGCACGGCCTCAATATCTTCCTCGAGCCGCTCAACACGCGCGACAATCCCGGCTACTTCTATGCGACGGTCGAGCCGGCCGTGGCGATCATCGAGCGCGTCGGCGCGCCGAACCTGAAGCTGATGTTCGACGCCTACCACGTCGGCTGCGCCCAGGGCGACGTGCTGACCCGGCTGCACAAATTCTACGACCACATCGGCCACGTGCAGATCGCCGCCGTGCCCAGCCGCGCCGAGCCCGACGAAGGCGAGATCGCCTATCCGGCGATCTTCAGCGCGCTCGAGAAGCTCGGCTATGACGGCTGGATCGGCTGCGAGTACCGGCCGCGCGGCGACACCGACGCCGGTCTCGCCTGGGTGCAGACGCTCGGCGTGGCGCTGTAGGCGCCACGGTCTCGCCGCCCCGCAGGGCTAGATGCGCGTCTCCACGAGGCGTTCGATCTCGCCCTCGATACCCTCGACGGTCTTGCGCAGGGCGTCGATGCATTCCTGCAAACCGGCCCGGGTGCGCATGGCGGACGTGAAATAGGTCACCCCGATGCTCGCCCGGACTTCTCCGCCCATCATGACGGGCATTGCGATCGTGTTGGAGTTGCGCGGCTCGACCGTACGGTCACGCATGGCATAACCGGCGCTCCGTACCTTGTCGATGAGTTCGTGCAATGCCTCGGGGTCGCGTGCCAGCGCGTTCTCCGGATCGTTGCTGATCGCGCAGCGCGCCACGATCGCAGCGCGCTGCTCGTCGCTGCAATAGGCGAGGTAAGCGCGGCCAAGCGCGCGCGAGAAGAGGCTGAGGCGCATGTTGATCGTCGCATGGAAGGGCGACATCGGGCTGTCGCCGGCCGTGCTGAAGCGGACAACCACCGCGTCCTCGTCGAACACCGCGATGCCCACCGGCCACTTAAGCTGGCGCGTCAGGTTGACCGCCCAGGCGTGCCCGGCCTGCACCACCAGCGGGTCGCCCTGGAAGCCGCAACTCAGCGAGGTGACCAGCGAGGTGAGCTGGTAGCCGGCCTGCCGTGCATCGTTGGTGAGATAGCCGGCATTGACCATGGTCCGCAGCAGCCGCACCAGCGTGGGCTTGGGCAGCCGGGTGGTCTTGTGCAGGTAGTCCACCGAGGATACCGGCTGCCGGTTCATCACCTGCAGGATGCTGAGGGCACGCTCAACCGCCCGCACCGTCTGCTTCCCGTCCGCAGCCGCTACCGACACAGCGATCCTCTCCCGCGTTTCTCCTAGCGGAATGAGCCTGCCGCAAGTCGGCGAATTCCACAAGACGAAACCCGAGCCCGCGACCGAAGCATTTCGTTCCACGGAATTCGGCGACGGGCCGATTCCGGGCTGCTACGCTCATGCGACAGGGAGGGTGGAGGAAGGCCTTGGCTGTCACCTACGAACTCGTGAGATCCACGGCGCGGTCGCTCTACGAACGCGCCCTCAAGAAGATCCCCGAGGATTCCAAGCGCGCCCTGCGCGACGCGCAGGAAACGGAGACCGGCGAAGCGGCGCGCAAGACGTTGAGGTTCATGCTGCTCAGCGCCGAACGCGCCGAGGCGGGCAACACCTTCGTGTGTTCCGACTCCGGCTTTCCCGTCTATTTCATCAAGATCGGCACGAACGTGCAGTTCGGCGGCGACATCAAGCAGGCGCTCTCCGACGCTTTCGACGATCTGGTCGAGACCATCGAGCCGCCGATCCTCAAATTCATCACCAATCCACTGACCGGCGAGCGCTCGTACAAGGGCAAGGACATGCCCGCGGTCACCTACGATCTCGAGTCCGGGGCGGACTATGTCGACATCACCTGCTCCCCCAAGGCGCTCGGCTCGGGGCGCTGGGCGGCGCTCGAGATCTTCAGCTACCCGACTTTGGAGCAGATCGAGGCCTTCATCCTCGACGTCTCCATCCGCGCCGGCTCGCAACATTGTCCGCCGGTCGTCATCGGCGTCGGCATCGGCGGGTCGTTCGATCACGCCGCCAAGATGGCCAAGGTGCAGACGCTGCGTCCCTTCGGCCAGACCAACCCCGAGCCCATCCTCGCCGACATGGAGGCGCGGCTCACCCGGGCCATCAACGCGACCGGCTTCGGCCCGATGGGCACGGGTGGCGACACCACCGCGCTCGGCGTCCACATCGACTATGCCGCCGGCCACGGCTTCACGCCCATCGCGGTCGCCTTCAACTGCTGGATCAACCGCCGCACGCGGGCCCGCATCTACAATTCCGGCGAGGTCGAAGTCCTTGAGTGATCGCGTCGTCAAGGCCCCGCTCGAGCCCGACGTTGTCCAGTCGCTGAAGCTGGGCGATGTCGTGTTCATCACCGGCGAGTTCGTCAGCACGGCCGGCTATCCGACGCACCAGCGCATCATCGAAGGCATCGAGCGCGGCGAGCCGCCGCCCATCGACCTCAGGGGCGCCGCCCTCTTCCACCTCGGCTCGATGAGCCGCGAGGAAGACGGGCACATCAAGCCGCTCTACGTGAACCCCACGACCAGCACGCGCTTCAACGCCTTCATCCCGACGATCGTGCGCCACTTCGGCATTACCGCGCTTGCCGGCAAGGGCGGCCTCGACGCGGATTGCGTGAAGGCCATGCAGGAGGTCGGCTGCGTCTATTTTTCGATGATCGGCGGCGGCGCCCCCCTGCTCACCGCCGGCATGCGCGAGGTGGTCGAGACCGGGTGGGACGACCTCATCATGCAGTTTCGCCTGACCCGCTTTCGGGTCGAGAATTTCGGGCCGCTGACGGTCGCGATCGACGCGCACGGCAACAGCCTCTACGAACAACTGGCGACCTCCGCGCGCGAGCGGCGGGCGGATATCCTGGCCAGGCTCAACGCGGAACGGCCGCGCCAGACCTGACGCGGCGGCGCGGCAACAGCGGAGTTTCGTTGCGTGAAACGTGCGGTCCTGCCGGTCGCGGTGACGGGCCTCCCGGCGCTATCCTCCGCCCGCACAGGGGGAAATGCCACGTGACTGCACCTTCACCGACGGCCGCCGATTTTCGGACGCGGCTCAAGTCGAAAGCGGCGTTGATCGGCACGTTCGTCAAGACGCCGACGACCCACGCGACCGAAATCCTGGCCTCGCTCGGCTACGACTTCGTGATCGTGGATGCCGAGCATGCGCCGTTCGACCGGCGCGACCTTGACGGGATCGCCATGGCCGCGCGCCTGAGCGGCATCGCGGCGCTGGTTCGCGTCGCCGACGGCGCACCGTCCGCCATCCTCAATTGCCTCGACCTGGGCGCCGCCGGCGTTCTCGTGCCGCATGTCGACAGCCCCGAACGGGCACGCGCGATCAGCGCGGCATGCCGCTACCGCGACGGCGGCACGCGCGGCTATTCGACCAACAGCCGGGCCGGCAACTGGGGCGGAACGACGATGGCCGCGCACATGGCCGCGGAGGACGCTCGGGCCTGCTGCGTCGCCATGATCGAGGACGCGGCGGCACTGGACGAGATCGACCAGATCGCCGCCACGCCCGGCATCGACGCTTTCTTCATCGGCCGCGCCGACCTGTCCTCGTCGCTCGGCCTCGACAAGACCGGCACACCCGAGACCGCCGCGGCGGTCGATCGCATCCTGGCCGCGGCACGCAAGGCCGGTGTCGCCGTGATGGTGCTGGCCACCTCGCCGGACGACGCCGCGGACTTGCGCGCCAAGGGCGCCTCCGCCGTCGTCGTCTCGAACGATCAGAGCTTCCTGCGCAGCGCCGCCGCGAACGCGCTGAAAGCCTACACCCCGCCTGCCTGAGGAGGTTCCATGTACGCCAAGTCCGATCCGCGCGCGACGCTGGGCGCGCCCACCGGCAAGAAGGTGGAGCCGCCGACCGGCTTCGGCCGCTCCAACTATGCCCGCTTCTACGGGACCGAGCCGCAGCAGACCGGGCCCGGCTTTCGCTCGTGGTTGGCGCGCGGCGAATCGTTCCTGGTCCGCTTCAGCGAGACCGAGCCCGGCGCCAACCTCGTCCGCGAGGCGCAGGCGGACGAATACGCCGTGCTGCTGCCCGACGCCGACAGCGCCATCGACATCGAGTGGCAGGGGACCCGAACGAGCGTCCCGGGCTATTCGGTGACCTTCGTGCCGCCCGGGTCGAGCGCCTTGCACGTCACCGGCGGCGGCCGGGTCGTGTCGTTCTTCACCACCCGCACGGCCGACCTTGCGGCGCTGTGCCCGGTCTACGAGCCCGACCCGAACGTTCCGGAAGCGGTGGCCTGGCCGGATCCCGTCGGCGGGCTCAAGGTGCGGACCTATTCGCTGGACGTGCCGCCGCAGGAGGGCCGCTTCGGCTGCATCTTCCGCGGCAGCACGATCATGGTGAACTGGCTCGATCAGCGTAACGGCCCGCGCGATCGCAAGGCGCTGTCTCCGCACGACCACGACGACTTCCAGCAAGGCTCGCTCGTGCTCAGCGGCGACTACGTCCATCACCTGCGCTGGCCGTGGACACGCGACGGAACGCTGTGGCGCGACGACGAGCACGAGGAGATCGGCACGCCCTCGATCGCCTTCATTCCGGCGCGCGTGCTCCACACCAGCCAGGCGGTCGGTCCGGGCATCAACCAGATGGTCGATGTCTTCTGCCCTCCGCGTGTCGACTTCTCGAAGAAGGCCGGCTGGGTGATCAACGCGGCCGATTATCCGATGCCCGACGGCGCCTAGGCAGGGACGTTCCGGCAGGCGTCAGCCGCTCCGCTCGCCGGTTTCGGCGGCGCTTGCCGCGCGAGCCGAAGCGCTGAGGATTCCCCTCGCCGTTCCTTGCCGGCTCGGCGGACGTGTTTCGCATGCTGGAATTTGGGCTATTGCCAACCGGCTGCCATCCGGCGTTCCTCTATATGTCGTCCGCCACCGCGAAGGAACACGATGCGCCCCTGCCCGCCCCCGAACCCCTCACCTTCGAAGCCGCAGCACCGCCTGCCGCCCGGCGCCTGCGACAGCCATTGCCATGTCTTCGGGCCGGCAGCGGTCTTCCCCTATAGCGAGAGTCGCGTCTATACGCCCGCCGACATGCCGAAGGAGGCGCTCTTCGCGCTGCACGAGCATCTGGGCGTCGAGCGCCGGGTGGTCGTGCAGGCGAGTTGCCACGGCACCGACAACCGGGCGATCGTCGACGCATTGCGGGCGCGGCCGGAAACCTCGCGCGGGGTCGCCGCGCTTGCCGACGATGTATCCGACGCGGCGCTGGCCGAGATGCACGAGGCCGGCATCCGGGGCGCGCGCTTCAACTTCATGGCGCGCATCCAGAAGGCGCCGGACTCCGGCGAGATAAACGCGCTCATCCGGCGTTTCACGCCGTTCGGCTGGCATGTCGTGCTGCATTTCGACCCCGACCAGCTGCCCGGACTGCGGCCCTGGATCGAGTCCATCGAAGCGGTGGTCGTGATCGACCATGCCGGCCGCCTCAACGCCGGCGATTTCGGCGGGCCCTATTTCGACACCTTCTGCGAACTGATGGCGCGGCCCAACATCTGGTCAAAGCTCTCCGGCACCGAGCGCGGCTCCGCCGCAGGCGCGCCATATGACGACATGCTGCCGATCCTGCGCACGATCGCCGGGATCGCGCCCGACCGGGTCATCTGGGGGACCGACTGGCCACACCCGGTGCTGGGCAAGCCGATGCCCGACGACGGAGCGCTGGTCGACTACGTGTGGCAGATCCTGCCCGACGCCGATCGCCGGCAGGCCGCGCTGGTCGACAACCCGGCCCGGCTTTACGGCTTCTGAGGCCCCGGCGGACGAAGGAGACCGATGGTGCAGCGGTATTTCGAGGACCTCAATGTCGGAGACGTGTGGACCAGCCGCGAACTGACCGTCACCGAAGCGGACATCATCGACTTCGCCCGCAAATACGACCCGCAGCCTATGCACACCGATCCGGTGGCCGCGGCCAAGGGTCCGCACGGCTCGGTCATCGCCTCGGGCTGGCAGATCGCCGCGCTGACCCTGAAGCTCTTCGTCGAGGCCGGCGGCTACGGCGATACGCCCGTCCTCGGCCTCGGCAATGACGAACTGCGCTGGTCGAAGGTGGTGCGCCCCGGCGACCGCCTCACCTGCCGGCGCGAGATCGTCGAGCTGCGCCGCTCGAAGTCCAATCCGCGCAACGGCATCGTGCGCACCCGCATCACCATGACCAACCAGAACGGCGAGACGGCGCTGAGCATGGTCGCCACGGGCATGGTCGCGGCGCGCGGCGACGGGTGACGGGCGCGGCGTCGTATACGCAATCGGCGGCACAGGCGCAGAAAGGCCTCTTGGCGTTCTGAAACGTCGTGGCGCTCAGGAGAACGCCTGGATGTCGGTGATTGCCCTGCCGAGAACCAGCGTGTGCACGTCGTGCGTCCCCTCGTAGGTGTTCACCGTCTCGAGGTTCTGGGCATGGCGCATCACGTGGTAGCCGATCTGGATGCCGTTGCCGCCGTGCATGTCGCGGGCCGTGCGTGCGATGTCGAGCGCCTTGCCGCAGTTGTTGCGCTTGATGATCGAGACCATTTCGGGCGCCATCCGATCCTCCTCGAGCAGGCGGCCGACCCGGAGCGCCGCCTGCAGCCCGAGCGCGATGTCGGTCTGCATGTCGACAAGCTTCTTCTGGTAGAGCTGGTTGGCGGCAAGCGGCCGACCGAACTGCTTGCGGTCGAGACCGTATTGACGCGCCCGCACCCAGCAGTCCTCTGCCGCGCCCATGACGCCGAAGGCGATGCCGAAGCGCGCGCGGTTGAGGCAGCCGAAGGGACCGGACAGGCCGGATGCGTTCGGAAGCAGCCCATCCTCGCCAACCTCCACGTCCTGCATGACGATTTCACCCGTCGTCGAAGCCCGCAGCGACAGCTTGCCCTCGATCTTCGGCGCCGAGAGGCCCTTCATCCCCTTGTCGAGGATGAAGCCGCGCACCTTGCCGTCATGGGCTTCCGACTTCGCCCAGACGACGAAGACGTCCGCGATGGGCGCGTTTGAGATCCAGGTCTTCGAGCCGTTCAGGCGATAGCCGTTCGCCGTCCTCACCGCCCGGGTCGTCATTCCGGCGGGATCGGAGCCCGCATCCGGCTCGGTCAAGCCGAAGCAGCCGATCCATTCGCCGCTGGCGAGCTTCGGCAGGTAGCGCCGCTTCTGCTCCTCCGAGCCGTAGGCGTAGATCGGATACATGACCAGCGACGACTGCACGCTCATCATCGACCGAAAGCCGGAATCGACCCGCTCGATCTCGCGTGCGATGAGCCCGTAGGAGACGTAGTTGAGGCCGAGGCCGCCATATTGCTCGGGGATGGTTGCGCCGAGCAGGCCCGCCTCCCCCATTTCGCGAAAGATCGCCGGATCGGTCTTCTCGTGGAGGTAGGCCTCCTCGACCCGCGGCAGGAGCGAGCGCCGCGCGAATTCGCCGGCGGACTCCGCCAGCATCCGCTCCTCTTCGCTGAGCTGCGCGGCGAACAGGAACGGATCCTGCCAATCGAACGTCGCTTTTGCCATCTCGGAACCCGCCCTATCTGTCGTGCGTCACGCGACTGCGCCAATTCCAGCCCCGCAAAGGACCGAATTTATTTATTGACCGGCCAGCCGGTAACTATACTATGCGCGATGAAGCGTCAACCGGAGAGACCGCATGGCCGTCGCAACCCGGAAGCGACCCGTCGGCCGGCCCGCGACCATCGACGACCCGCGCAGCACGATTCTCGCCAAGGCCGCCCTGCGGTTCTCACAGAACGGTTTCGCCCAGACCTCCCTCCAGGACATCGCCGCCGAGGTGGGCCTCTCGAAGGCGGCCGTCTATCACTACTTCCCGACCAAGCAGGTCATCTACGAGGCGATCGTCGTCGATCTCCTGCGACGGCTGTACGAGGCGGTCGCCAGCAGCGTGGACCGGACGGACGGAGCCGTCGCGAAGGTCCGCAGTGCGATGATCGCGCATGCCCGGTTCTTCGAGGAGAACTACACCGAATACGTCACGCTGCTGCACGGCTTCGGCGGGCTGAGCCGGAAGGTCAGCCCCGAGGAGGTCGCGATCCGCGATCGGCACGAGATGCTGGTTCGCAGACTCCTCAAGAATGCCCGCGACGCCGGCGACCTGGATATCGCAGACATCCCGACCGTCGCCCGCGCCGTGCTTTCGATGATCAACTGGATGGTGCGCTGGTACAAACCCGCTGGCCCGAAGCGAGCCGGCAGCTTCGCCGCGGACTTCTTCGACCTGCTCTACAACGGCATGCGCAAGCGTTGAGCCTGGCGGCCTTCCGGCGGCAGGTATCCGACGGCGATCAGGCGCTGGTCGGGCGCGCCCTCAATCTCATGCCCATGCCGAAAACGGCCGCGGTGGCGTACATCGAAATCGTATAGACCGCCGCCGGCAGCGCGCTTTCGATGTTGTGCAGGACCGACAGGGCCACCGTGAGGGCGATCGTCATCCCCAGAACGCCCATCGCCATGGCCATTGAGAACGACTGTTCGACCGGCAATCTCAGAAGCCGCGACACGAACATGCCGAACGCCAAACTCAACAGGTTGAAGGTGACGACGACGGCGCCGAGCGGTCCGAGCGCGGAGAATATTCTTTCGTGCTCCTGGACGATCGCGAAGACGACGACGATGACCAGCAACAGGGATGAGAACATCCGGATCGGGCGGCTCATGCGCCCGACCAACGTCGGCCACTTCATCCGTACGCCCATGCCAATGACGACCGGGACGACGATCAGCACGAATACCTTGAGCGCCTCCGTCACCTGCATCCCCAAGGTCTGGCGCTCGCCGCCGAAGTAGATCAACGACAGGCTGACAATGACGGGAATGGCGACGGCCGATATCAGGTTGTCGATAGCCGTCAGGGTCACGCTGAATGCCACGTCCCCACGGAAGAGATGCGAGTACACGTTGGCCATGACGCTGCTCGGGCTGGCCGCAACGATCATCAATCCGATCGACATGTTCGGCGACAGCCGAAAAAGATGACAGAGCAGAAAGGCGGTTATCGGCAGGAACAGGAACTTCAGGAACAGGCCCAGTCCCACGGCCCTGGGATATTTCGCCACGCGCCTGAAGTCGTCGCCGGTGAGCTCCAGCCCCAGACCGATCATCGTCACCGCGATGGCGAGGGGCAGAAAGACGTTGATCAGAAGCAAAGTGCCGGGCGCAATGCCGCTCATGGGCCGAGTCCCCTGGTGAACCTTCAAGACTGGCATGCCCTGGTGAATTTAGGCTTACCGGCCAGGGGACTGGCGCGCGGCGGCCAATGGCTGCGATGCGGTGGATCGTCGGCGGCTCCCGACGCGTATGGCCATCGAAGCTTTGGCCCGGCTGACCGCTGCGTGCATGAATGCCACCACGTTGCAACTCAGCGTATCACGATCACTGGCGTGCCGACCCGTACGCGGCCGTAGAGATCCATGATGTCCTTGTTGAACATCCGAATGCAGCCGTAGGACACGTATCTGCCGATCGACTTCGGCGAGTTGGTGCCGTGGATGGCATACTCGCTGTCGGCAATGGTCATCGCCGCCACGCCCATCGGGTTTGACGGGGCACCACTTGGAATCACATCCGGCAGGCCAGGCTTGTCGTGCCGGATATCTGCCGGCGGCTCCCAGTTCGGACGGATGAATTTGCCGCTGATGTGTGAACTCCCGGCCCACTGCCGTCCAGCTCGTCCGACGCCGACGGGATATTGGATGGCTCGTCCGAAACCGAACACGAGATAGAGTTTGCGCTCCTTCGTCCGCACGACGATCGTGCCCGGTCGGTAATCGCCGTCGAAGGCAACCACCGTGCCGCTCGGCGACGAGACAGTGCCGCCCGACGAAGGCGTGATCGCGAGTGCGGAGAAGACGAGCGCTACGCTGACTGCGACGAACGCTACGCGTGAGCATGAGGCCAAGGACATGGCTCACACTCCTAGCGATTAAGAATTACGGAATGGGCTGGCTATTGTCTAGGATTGTCGGGATTGGCCGGCCGGCCACGGCGCCGGCTTGACCGCGAGCGTTCGCCGGCGTCGTTCGCTCCGCGGTCGGGTCACCATGTGTAGCGCACGCGTCCCTTGCCGCCGTAGCTCTGCGACCCGTCCGAAAACGCACCATCGAATGAGGCGCCGATCGCGAACCCGTTCATGAATATGATATCGGCGCCAGCGGAGACCAGAACGGAATTGCGTCCCGGCGCGGCGCCGGTGACGGTGAAGGGCGCGCCGGGAAGCGACTGGAAGCTGGCGACCACGGCTTGGAGCCGACGAGAAGTCATGCGCCCAGGCGACCCGGCCGTGCAGCCCCAGCGTCTTGCCATTGTGGATGGCGATGCTCTTTGCCAGCCGGATGCCCAGTTCGGTGCGAGCCGAATAGGTGGTGCTGTCATCATAGGCCAAGGCGAAAGGCGACCCAGCGACGGGCGAGCTCGTCTCCCGGTAGGCCGGTGTGTAGAAGGCCTGGACGCGCAGGGCAGCGTAAGGCGTGAACCAACCGTAATGCTTTCCGATCTCGACCTGGGCAGCGAAATCGTGCGCCCAGAATGACGCCGCGAAACTATCGGTGGTAACGGCAGGCGCATAGCGCGTCGTCGACACGCTGTTGAGGGCGTAGGCAAGCGCGGCGGCCAGATAGGCCGAACCGAAGTCCTTCTTGCCGTAGACGGCCAGTTGCAGCATGTCGCTCGTCCCGCCACCGAGGCCACCGGCCACGTCGTAATTCGTGCGCCCGAAGCCGAACGAGACACCGACCTTCGTATCCGGCGCGGCGCGGTAGTCATAGCCAGCCGCAACGCCGAATGCCGACTGGAACCGATCGCTGCTTCCGACGGACGCATCGCCCTCTATCGTGTCCCGGCTGCCATAGGCGGACGCCCATACCGTGCGGCCAGTGGGATTGGACCTTAGCGCAAAGAAAGCCGCATCGACCGCCGTTGGCCGTTTCTCATCCGCATAGCCGAGCGCCCTGACGGTGCTCGGGGGCTGATTGGGGGCAGTCTCGGGGCTGCCTTCGCCCTCGGCAAACGCCGAGTTCGAACATCTGCGACAGGAACGAATTCATTGCCTGTATACCGGTCGCCGCGGCGCCTGCCGCGGTCTGCCCGGCAAGCTGGTTGTACACGGCCGCCTGGTCTTCCGGGGTAAGGCCGGTGAGCAGGTCGAGGAGAGACTGGAAGTCGAGCGGCAGCGTGCCGCCTCCGGTCACATACGCATCGAGCGCAGCGGCAACCGCGCGCTCGTTCGCGGTCGCTGTCGGACCGAGTACGTCGCCGAATGCAGAGAACGCACAGATTCCGTTTATAAGGTTGGTGTCCAGCGTAACCGCCCCAGACTGCGCCCAAGCCGAGCCGCAGTCGATGGTAGCGTCGGTAGTCAGTGTGATGCTGGTCGCTGCAAGAATTCGCCCGGCGAAATCGGTGGTGGTGCCGAGGGTTGCCGAGCTGCCCACGACCCATGAGATGTTGGCGCCTTGCGCGCCTCCAACAAGGACGACCTTCGAGGCGCTCGCAGTCGTGAGCGTTTGACCGATCTGAAATATGAAGACGGCGTTGGGGTCGCCTTGCCCATCGAGCGTCAGGGTCCCGGTCAATTGGGCGACATCATCGAAATTATAGACGCCCGGCGTCAGCGTCATGCCGCCCAGATCCTGACTCGTCAGGTCTTGCGTCGGGCTCACGGCCAACAAAGCGGCCATCCTGATCACCAACTCGGCCTGGGCGTCGATGGCAACCTGATCGTTGGGGTGGAGCGTTCCAATCACGATTTCAGGACTTGGCGTGGTGTCCAACCCGCCGATGGAAGAGCCTGTGCTGACGCCGACATTTCCGTAGATGACGGTTGTGCCCGTATTTGTAACCGCCGAGCCAGCCAGAACCCCGAATGTATCCAGAGTTTGCGCCCGGGCCCCAGTCAAAGCGGCGAGAGCGGTGAGCGTTATGGCGACGAACGCAGTGGCAGGCAGGCGCGTCATGTTCTCACCCCAAATTTTGAAGTCCAACGCGCTCAGATGCGAAGGCCAGTCATGGAAAAGGACAGCCAAGGTGCCGCCAAGACAAAGCTCCGCCTTCGACCGAATTGGACCAGATAAATCCGTCTCGATCACAAAGATTTAGTCTCGTGAATCAAGCTCCTGCTGGAGTTACTACTTCCCCGATCAATTCCGAATCAGTTGCAGATATCTGAATCGATTTTGGGAGCGTTGGATGTTCAACATTGCACACACCATTTCTCTAGCTCTGTCGATGATGAAGAAGCCGTTACGAGCTTCGGTCGACATGAAAGGTTTGGCGGGCTTCAGGCTGGTTTTGGTGAGATATTCCCCCAGAAAAGCGGACGGGATCCGGTCGCGGTCTGCCCGGCAGGCGCGCACGATGGTGGAGATTTGCCCGGATGACAGTGCGCTATCGGTAAGGCGGCCGGGCAGCGCGCAGCATTGATCGTGGGGCGCACCGTTCAACGACGCCCTGCTCGGCTTTCCATCGACCACGGCCGAACGGCCACGCCTCTCCCCGTGCGTCACCGCCGGGTCCGGCTTGCATCACAGCCAGGTACTTGAAAAGACTGGCGCTCCCTAGGGGACTCGAACCCCTGTTTTCGCCGTGAGAGGGCGACGTCCTGGACCGCTAGACGAAGGGAGCGGAAGCGGGTCGGCGCGGGCCTCGCGCGGACGCCTCGATATAGCGGCCGGGCCCTGCCCTTGGCAAGCGACGTGCGCGAGAGGCGGACCGCCAGCGGGCGGGGCGCCGGACGGGGCGCTATTTCGCCCCCACCGCGAGGCGGCCGACCACGGCGCCGGAGCGCATGTCCACCACCACCAGCAGCAGCTTGCCGTCGCCGGTATCGTAGGTCAGCATCGCCCGGCCGGCGTCGAGCGCCGTCGACACCAGCCGCGCGCCCTCCGGCACGCCCATCCCGGCCAGCGTCAGCGAAGGCGTCGCCGCGTCCGGCGCCAGCGGCTTGCCGGTGGCGCCGCCGGCATTGATCTTGTAGAGGATCGCCGCGAAGACCGCGAAGATGCCGACCCCGAGCGTCAGGCCGGCGATCAGCATGAGCCGGCTCATCTTGCGGCGCACGCGCTCGACTGCCGGATCGAGCGGTTTCTCGTCTTCGTCGTCCAGGGATGCACGGGTCATGGTGACGGAAGGGCCTGCCACGCAGGTTGAACTGACGGTCGCAGAAGACGCCGCCGGCACGCGCCTCGACGCCTGGCTCGCCGGCGCTGTCGCCGATCTCGGCCGCAACCGCGCCAAGAAACTGATCCAGGACGGGCATGTGGCGATCGGCGGCCGGACGATAGTGGAGCCGAAAAGGCCGGTCAAACCGGGCGAGCGCGTGGTGGTCGCCCTGCCCCCGCCGGAGCCCGCCGAGCCGGCCGCCGAGGCGATCCCGCTCGCCATCGTTTACGAGGACGACGACCTGATCGTCATCGACAAGCCGGCCGGCCTGGTCGTCCATCCCGCCGCCGGACACAGCGGCGGCACGCTGGTCAACGCGCTGATCGCCCATTGCGGCGCCAGCCTCTCCGGCATCGGCGGCGTCGCCCGGCCGGGCATCGTCCACCGCCTCGACAAGGACACCACCGGCCTGATGGTGGTCGCCAAGAGCGATCGCGCCCACCGCGGCCTCGCCGCCCAGTTCGCCGATCACGGCCGCTCGGGTCCGCTGGAGCGCGCCTATCTGGCGCTGGTCTGGGGCGCGCCCGACCGGCCGCAAGGCACCATCGACCGACCGCTCGCCCGCTCCACCCGCAACCGCGAGAAGATCGAGGTCAAACGGACCGGCGGGCGGACGGCGATCACCCACTACGCCGTGGCGGATCGCTTCGGCCCGCAGGACCGGCCCATCGCCGCGCTGGTCGAGTGCCGCCTCGAAACCGGCCGCACCCACCAGATCCGGGTGCACATGGCGGCGATCGGCCACCCGGTGGTCGGCGACCGGGCCTATGGCGCGGGCTTCGCCACCAAGGCGAGCCTGCTGCCGGAACCCGCCCGTGGCGTCGTTGCGGCCTTCCCGCGGCAGGCGCTGCACGCATACCTGCTCGGCTTCGAGCACCCGGTCACGGCCAAGGAAATGCGCTTCGAAAGCCCGCTTCCGGCCGACATGGCTGGTTTGCTTCAGGCGCTTAAGTCATTGTGAACAATATTTAACCTGCTCGAACGACGGTCGGGCGTGTTTCCGACAAGATTTTCCCTATATATCCATCTGCCGCGCGTGCCGCCTGGCGGACGCAGGCTCGGAACCTGCCGGGATTGGCCGGGGGTTCAGAACAGGAGGGGGCGCATACACCATGGCCCGTACAAGTCTCCCCGCGATCGCTGCCGGCGAATCCGGCCTGTCGCACTACCTTTCCGAAATCCGCAAGTTTCCCATGCTCGCGCCGGACGAGGAGTACATGCTCGCCAAGCGCTACAAGGAGCATGGCGACCGCGACGCCGCCCACCGGCTGGTGACCAGCCACCTGCGGCTCGTCGCCAAGATCGCCATGGGCTATCGCGGCTACGGCCTGCCCATCGGCGAGGTCATTTCCGAGGGCAATGTCGGCCTGATGCAGGCGGTGCGCCGCTTCGAGCCGGAAAAGGGCTTCCGCCTGGCGACCTACGCCATGTGGTGGATCCGCGCCGCGATCCAGGAATACATCCTGCGCTCGTGGAGCCTGGTGAAGATGGGCACCACCGCCAACCAGAAGCGGCTGTTCTTCAACCTGCGCAAGGTCAAGGGCCAGATCCAGGCGCTCGAGGAGGGCGACCTCAAGCCCGATCAGGTCGAGCAGATCGCCACCAAGCTCGGCGTGACCGAGGAAGACGTGGTCTCCATGAACCGCCGGCTTGGCGGCGACGCCTCGCTGAACGCGCCGCTGCGCAGCGACGGCGAGACCGGCGGCGAGTGGCAGGACTGGCTGGTCGACGACGCGCCGACCCAGGAACAGCGCCTCGCCGACAGCGAGGAGCTCGACAACCGCCGCCAGCTGCTCAGGGACGCCATGGACGTCCTCAACGATCGCGAGCGGCGCATCTTCGAGGCGCGCCGCCTTGCCGAAGACCCGATCACGCTGGAGGAACTGTCCGGCGAGTTCGGCGTCAGCCGCGAGCGCGTGCGCCAGATCGAGGTGCGCGCCTTCGAGAAGGTGCAGAAGGCGGTGAAGAAGGGCGCCAAGGAACTCGAGGCGCCCCACGCCCAGATCGCGGCGGCCGGCGCCTGACCTAGTCCGCCATCTTCGGAACCTCGGCGTAGCTTGCCACCGGCGGCAGCGTGTCGAGCAGCCCCGCATCCTTCATGAAGGCGGCGAAGCGCGCATAGCGGCCGGCATCGAGCGCCGCCGGCCGCTTGGCGAAGCGCGGCAGCGTCGCGGCGAAGGCGCGCCGGTTGAGGTCGTCGTCGAGGTCGGTGTGCGACTTGAGGAACATCGCCAGCGCCTCGTCCGGGTGGTTGGTCAGGAAGATCGTCGCCTCCTCCACCGCCGCGAGGAAGCGGCCGAGGCGCGGGTCGTCGCGCAGCTTGGTGCTGGTGACGTAGATCAGCTCGTCATAGGCCGGCACGCCGTGCTCCTCCGGATAGAAGGCGATGCCCGGCTTGCCTTCAGATCGAGCTGGATCAGCTCGAAATTGCGGTAGCCGTCGATCGCCGCATCCACCTGCCCGGACATCAGCGCCGTCACCAGGTTGAAGTTGACGTTGACCAGCGTCACGTCGGCGGCGGTCAGCCCGGCCGATTTCAGGATGGCGCCGAGATAGGCGTCCTGCAGCCCGGCGACCGAATAGCCGATCTTCTTGCCCTTGAGGTCGGCGAGCGTCTTCACCGGCCCGTCCTTGAGCACGATCAGGCAGTTGAGCGGCGTTTCGATCAGCGTGCCGAAACGGACCAGCGGCAGCCCCTCCTTCACCTGCAGCATGAGGTCCGGCTGGTAGGTGACCGCGATATCGGCCTTGCCGGCGGCGACCAGACGCGGCGGCGCGCTCGGGTCGGCCGGCGCGATCAGGTCCACGTCGAGGCCGTGGCGGGCGAAATAGCCGCCCTCCTTGGCGATCACCAGCGGCGCATGGTCGGGATTGACGAACCAGTCGAGCAGCACGGTGAGCTTGTCGGCGGCGCGGACCTGAACCGGATTCAGAAGAAGCGCAAACGCCGCCAGGACCAGCAAACGATTCAGCAATTTCATTTCCTGTGAGTTCCTTTCATTGGGTTTCCTCCGCCCATGGCGTGAGCCTGGCGGTGAGAAGATCGACGATGGCCCGCAGCATCACCGACATCGCCGCGAGCAGGATCAGGGCGGCGAACATCACGGCCGTCTGCGCGCGGGCATTGGCGAGCAGCATGGCGTAGCCGAGGCCGGACGAGGCCCCCACCCACTCGCCGATCAGCGCGCCGATCGGCGCGTAGACCGCGGCGAGGCGGAGCCCGGTGACCAGCGCCGGCAGCGCGCCGGGCACGCGCAGGAGCGTCACCACCTGCCAGCGGCGGGCGCCGTAGAGCCGCGCCAGATCGAGGAGGTTGGCATCGGCGCGGGCGAGACCGTCGGCGAAGGCCGACGCCACGGGGAAGAAGATGGCGATGGTCGCCATGACGACCTTGGAGGCGAGGCCGAAGCCGAACCACAGCGCCAGCAGCGGCGCGATGGCGAAGACCGGCACCGCCTGGCTGACCACCATCACCGGCAGCAGCACGCGGCGGGTAATGGGCAGGAAGCTCATGGCGAGCGCCAGACCAACGCCAAGCCCCGCCCCGCGACCAGGCCGATCAGCGTCTCGCTCAGCGTCGTCACCGCGTGGACCTGCCACAGGTCCGGCCGGTCGCGCAGCGCGGCGAAGACCGCCAGCGGCGCGGGAAGCATGAAAGGCGGCGGCTGGAAAACGAAGATCACCGCCTGCCAGACGATCAGCAGGCCGGCCGCCACGCCGAGGGCGCGCAGCGCAATCATCCCGACAGACCCTGACGCACCATCGACCGCTCGCTCACCAGCGATCCGGAACACGTCAGGCGAAGCAGATTGGCGGAGACAAGTTCCCGTCCCTTCGCCGGCATGACCCGGATCAGGTTCGAAGGGTTCGGCCTTGCGGCCATCTCAGCTCGACGTCGAGCACCCCTCGGAACGGGCAAAGCATCGCAGGCTTGCCGCCGGGCGGCAAGCGCTTTCGGGAATGGCGGCTATGCGGCCCAGGCGGCGAGCGCACTCTCGAAGGCGCGGTCGCCGGTCGTGCCTTTCTCGAAGGTCAGGATGGCGCGCTGGCCGGTGTCGTAGACCAGCGGCAGGTCGATCCACTCGCGGTCCTTGAGCAGCGTCAGATTGTTCTTCACGTCGGTGTCGATCGACGACAGCGCGATCCAGAAGAAGCCGTCGGCGACCTTGGCCGATGCGCCGATCAGCGGCTGGCCGCGGGCGTCTTCGGCCGGCTTGAGAACCAGCCGCGGGACGTTGCCGATGCCCTTGCCCGGGAAGCTTGAAGCGGCGGTGGTGACCACCTCGATCAGGTGGCTGGCGGGCAACGTCTTGTCGGTGTTCTTGCGGAAGGTCAGCTTGATCTTCAGGCCGCGCTCCGGCACGTCGAGATTGGCGATGATCGCCGGCCCATCCGCGCCCGACGGATCATAGCTCCAGGTGACGGCCGCGTTGATCTGCACGACGCCATTGGCCGCCTTGGCGCTGTCCTGCGGCTCCTCGAAAAGCATCGCCCTCTGCGCCACGGGGACAGCAGTGTCCGAACTGGCGGCAGGCGCGTTGTTCTGCCCGTCGACCATGCGGACGCCCGGCGTCGCCGGAATGGCATTGTCGCCGAGCAGCCGGTCAGCGTTCTTGCCGGAGGTGTCGACAGCCGCCGGCGCGGGCACCGCGGGAGCGGGAGCCGGCGTCGTGCCCGAGGACGTGTCGAGGCCCGCCAGCATGTCGGTGATGACGCCGCGCTGCGACCAGGCGAGCGCCGCGAGCCCGCCGACCATGGCGACGATCAGCACCAGCAGCAGGATGGTCGGCAACCGCGACGGACGGGCCTTGATCTCTTCGAAATCGCCGTCGACATCTTCAGCCCCCCGGCGGCGGCCGGGGCGCACCGTCCGGTCCGTCCGGTCGCGCCCGTCGACATAGGGCTCCTGGCTGTAGCGCGGCGCGGCGTAATCCGGCTGCGGCGCCTCCGCTTCCCAATCGTAGTCGGGCGCCAGCCGCGGCTCACGACCCGGCCGACGCTCCGAACGAAAGTCGTTTCCGGGCGGGAAATACGGCACCGGCTCTTCCGGCGGCGGTGAATAACGCGGCCGATCGTTGATGTTGAAATCGGCGTTGGTGTTTCCGTAGGCGGGCTCGCTGCGCGCCGGAATCTGCTCGACCGGCGCCGCGCCACCGCGGGTTTCGGCCTCGCGAATCGCCCGCCGGAACACGTCCTGCGGCGACGTCTCCGGCACCTCCTCGACCTCTTCCTGCGGCGGCGGAGGCGGAGCGGCCTGTTGCGGCGGTGGAGCCGAGCGGGCGACGGTTCTCGTCTGCGCCGCGGCGGCGGCATTCGACGCCTCACGCTCGGCGCGCCGAATGGCCTCTTCGAGTTCAAGACGCTGGCGAGAGATCTCCGAAGTGGGCAGCGGCGGAACGATCGCCTTCAACTGCCCGATGAGGGCGTTGCGCGCCTTGTCGTAGACCGCGCGCCGCGCTTCTGCGGAATTGTTTTCAAGGCTCGCAACAGCCCTGCTGAGAACGGCGTAGTATTCTGCCATTTCCTCGCTCTGCGGAACCCCTTAGCGAATCGCCCTAGTCTTGGAAAGGATCGTGCACGAGAATTGTATCGTCACGCTCGGGACTTGTCGAAAGTAAGGCCACTGGAACGCCGATCAATTCCTCCACGTGCCGCACATACTTGACGGCCTGCGCCGGCAGATCATTCCATGTCCTGGCGCCTGCCGTCGAGTCCTGCCATCCATCCATGGTTTCGTAAACCGGCTCGACCCGGGCCTGATCGCCCTGGGCCGTCGGCAAATAGTCGATTTCGCGCCCGTCCAGACGATAACCAACTGAGATCTTTATGCTTTCCAATCCGTCAAGAACGTCGAGCTTGGTCAGCGCGATGCCGTTGATGCCGGAGATGCGGACAACCTGACGCACCAGCGCCGCGTCGAACCAGCCGCAGCGCCGCTTGCGCCCGGTAACCGTTCCGAACTCCTTGCCGATTCGACCGAGCCGCTCGCCGGCCTCGCCCTTGTCCTCGGTCGGGAACGGCCCCTCGCCCACCCGGGTGGTATAGGCCTTGGTGATGCCGAGCACATAGTCGGCGGTGCGCGTGCCGAGACCGGAGCCGGTCGCCGCCTGGCCGGCGACGATGTTGGACGAGGTGACGTAGGGATAAGTGCCATGGTCCACGTCGAGGAGCACACCCTGCGCGCCCTCGAAGAGAATGCGCTTGCCGGCGCGGCGCGCCTCGTCGAGGCGCCGCCACGCCGATCCCATGAACGGCAGGATCGTCGGCGCGATCTGCTTCAGCGCCTTGAGCAACGCCGCCGCATCGACCTCAACCGCGCCGGCGCCGCGACGCAGCGCATTGTGATGGGCGAGCAGCCGATCGATCTTGGCCGGCAGGCTGTCCGGGTCGGCCAGATCGACGACGCGGATCGCCCGCCGCCCGACCTTGTCCTCGTAGGCCGGACCGATGCCGCGCCGCGTCGTGCCGATCGCCTGCATGCTGTTGGACGATTCGCGCGTCACGTCGAGTTCGCGATGCACGGGCAGGATGAGGGCGGCGTTTTCGGCGATGAGCAGGTTGTCGGGCGTCACCGCGACGCCCTGCCCTTTCAGTCGCTCGACCTCTTCGACAAACGCCCACGGATCGACGACCACGCCATTGCCGATGACCGACAGCTTGCCGGGCCGCACGACGCCGGACGGCAACAGGCTCAGCTTGAAGCTGACGCCGTCGATGACGAGCGTGTGGCCGGCATTGTGGCCGCCCTGGAAGCGCACCACGATATCGGCGCGCTCCGACAGCCAGTCGACGATCTTGCCCTTGCCTTCGTCGCCCCACTGCGATCCGACGACGACCACGTTCGCCATTGCTCGTTCGACCTTCGCTTCTGCCGGTCAGCCGGCAAACAATCGCCCCGGCGGTGTACCGGGGCGAAGACGCGGCGGACTATACAGTCTGCATCCGCGCCATGCGACCCAAAATGGCCCACGGATCGCCGCGAGCGGCCGAGCCGCCGTTGCCGGCGCAGGCGCAGTCGTCTATCTGGGGCCCGGGCCGAACGGCAGCCGCCGCGCCGGCCGCCCGCGACACGCCGGAAAACCCGCCAGTGACTGCCCCGCCCCTGCCCGGCCGCTCGCTGTTCGACCGGCCCTACCTGCTCCTGTCGCTGACCTCGCTGTTCTGGGCGATCAACATCGTGCTCGGCCGGTTCATCGCCGGCACCATCCCGCCGGCGGCGCTGTCGGAGATCCGCTGGGTCGGCGCCGGCGTGATCCTGCTGCCCTTCGCCTGGCGGCACCTCCGCCGCGACTGGCCGACCATCCGCGGCACGCCGGCATCATGCTGCTGCTCAGCCTGACCGGCATCACCATCTACAACACGCTCGCCTATCACGGCCTCGAATACACCACCGCGATCAACGGCTTGCTGATGCAGTCCTCGGCGCCGCTGATGATCGGCCTGTGGTCGCTGGTCCTGTTCCGCGACCGCCTGACGCCGGCGCAGCTGCTCGGCATCCTGATGTCGCTGTCCGGCGTGCTGGTCATCATCGCCCACGGCGACCTCGCCGCACTCGCCGGCCTGACGCTCAACCCGGGCGACGTCTGGTTCCTGGTGGCGATGGTCAGCTACGCGCTCTATGCCGCGCTGCTCCGCCGCCGGCCGGCGATCCACTTCCTGTCGTTCCTCGCCTTCACCATCATCGCCGGCGCCATCATGCTCCTGCCGGTGACGGCATGGGAGTTCCTCGCCGGCCGCCGCATCGACCCGACGCCGGCGGCCTTCGCCGTCCTCGCCTACGTCGTCGTCTTCCCGTCGCTGCTCGCCTACATCTTCTTCAACCGCGGCGTCGAACTGATCGGCGCCAACCGCGCCGGACCGTTCTTCCACCTGATTCCCGGTCTTCGGCTCGGCGATCGCGATCCTGTTCCTCGGCGAGCGCCCGCAGCTCTTCCACGGCGTCGGCTACGCGCTGATCATCGCCGGCATCGTCGTCGCCCAGAAGGGCGCGCGGCGAACGCCGCGCTAGAACGCTCAGCCGCTTCGCCTGGACCACGCCTTCCAGCTTCATCGACCTGCTCGAGCACGTCGTCGCTCATCGCCTCGTCGACCTCGATCAGCGCGATGGCATCGTCGCCGGGCGCCGCGCGGCCGAGATTGAAGGTGGCGATGTTGACCTTCTCGGAGCCGAGCAGCGTGCCGAGCCGGCCGATGAAGCCCGGCTTGTCCTTGTTGGTGATGTAGAGCATGTGCGGCCCGAAGCTGGCGTCGAGGTTGATGCCCTTGATCTGGATGACGCGCGGCTTGCCGTCCGAGAAGACCGTGCCGGCGACCGAGCGCTCCTGCCGCTCGGTCTTCACCGTCAGGCGGATGTAGGTCTCGTAGGCGCCGCGCTGGGTCTGGCGCACCTCGTCGACCGCGATGCCGCGCTCTCGCGCCACGATCGGCGCGTTGACCATGTTGACCTCGGTGAGGATCGGCCGGAGCAGGCCGGCGAGCAGCGCCGACGTCAGCGCCTTGGTGTTCATGTCGGCGACGTCGCCGGCATATTCGATGGTCACGCCGAGGATGCGTGGTCTCGGTGAGCTGGCCGGCGAAGGAGCCGAGATCCTCCGCGAGCTTGACGAACGGCATCAGCCGCGGCGCTTCCTCGGCGGTGATCGACGGCATGTTGAGCGCGTTGGAGACGGCGCCGTCGATCAGGTAGTCCGACATCTGCTCGGCGACCTGGATGGCGACGTTCTCCTGCGCTTCGGTCGTCGCCGCGCCGAGATGCGGCGTGCACACCACGTTGGCCAGGCCGAAGAGCGGGCTCGACTCGGCCGGCTCGGTGACGAACACGTCGACGCCGGCGCCGGCGACCTTGCCCGACTTGATCGCCGCGGCGAGATCCTCCTCGACGACGAGGCCGCCGCGGGCGCAATTGATGATGCGCACGCCGTCCTTCATCTTGGCGATCGCCGCCGCGTCGATGATGCCTTTCGTCTTCTCGGTCAGCGGCGTGTGCAGGGTGATGAAGTCGGCGCGGCGGAACAGCTCGTCGAGATCGACCTTCTCGACGCCGAGCTGCATGGCCCGCTCGTCCGACAGGAACGGGTCGAAGGCGATCACCCGCATCTTCAGGCCGATGGCGCGCTCCGCCACGATCGAGCCGATATTGCCGCAGCCGATGATGCCGAGCGTCTTGGCGGTGATCTCGACGCCCATGAAGCGGTTCTTCTCCCACTTGCCGGCCTGGGTGGAGGCGTCGGCGGCCGGGAGCTGGCGGGCGACCGCGAACATCATGGCGATGGCGTGCTCGGCCGTGGTGATCGAATTGCCGAACGGCGTGTTCATCACGATGATGCCGCGCTGGGTCGCCGCCGGCACGTCGACATTGTCGACGCCGATGCCGGCGCGGCCGATGACCTTCAGCTTGCCGGCGGCGCCGAGCAGCTTGGCCGTCACCTTGGTGGCCGAGCGGATGGCGAGGCCGTCATAGTCGCCGATGACGGCGGCGAGCTTCTCCTTGTCCTTGCCGAGATCGGGCTGATAGTCGACCTCGACGCCGCGATCCTTGAAGATCTGCACGGCGGCCTTGGAGAGCTTGTCGGAAACGAGCACCTCGGGGCGGTCATGGTGAGAATCCTGTTGGCTGGCGGGCGCATGCGCGCGGATCGACGGCGTCGTTCACAGAGCGGCGCGATGACCGGAAGCGAACGACGTCGCGGACGCCTAGGCGGCTTCAGCGAGCGAGGCCTTTTCGACCGCGTAGCCCCATTCGAGCCACTCGGTCAGCGCGGCGAGGTCGGAGGCCTCGATGGTGGCGCCCGCCCAGATGCGGAAATGCGGCGGCGCGTCGCGGTGGAAGGCGATGTCGTAGGCGACGCCCTCCTTGTCGAGCCGCGCGACGATGGCGCGCAGGAAGGCCTCCTGGCCGGCAAGGTCGCGCTGCGGCGATGTCCGGATCGACGATCTTGAGCGTCACCGACGTGTTGGACCGCGTCGCCGGGTCCTCGGCGAAGAAATCGATCCACGGCGTCTTCGCCGCCCAGTCGGCGAGCACCTTGAAGTTGGCGTCGGCGCGCGCCATCAGGCCCTTGAGGCCGCCGACCGACTTCGCCCAGCCGAGCGCATCGAGATAGTCCTCGACGCACAGCATCGACGGCGTGTTGATCGTCTCGCCGACGAAGATGCCCTCGTTGAGCTTGCCGCCCTTGGTCATGCGGAAAATCTTCGGCAGCGGCCACGGCGGCGTGTAGCTCTCCAGCCGCTCGACCGCGCGCGGGCTGAGGATGAGCATGCCGTGCGCCGCCTCGCCGCCGAGCGCCTTCTGCCAGGAGAAGGTGACGACATCGAGCTTGGCGAAATCGAGCGGCTGCGCGAAGGCGGCCGAGGTGGCGTCGCAGATCGTCAGGCCCGCGCGGTCGGCCGCGATCCAGTCGCCGTTCGGCACGCGCACGCCCGAGGTCGTGCCGTTCCAGGTGAAGACCACGTCGTGGCTGAAATCGACCTGCGCCAGGTCGGGCAGCTTGCCGTAGTCGGCCTTGATCGTGCGCACGTCCTTCGGCTTGAGCTGCTTGACGACGTCGGTGACCCAGCCGAGGCCGAAGGATTCCCAGGCCAGCACATCGACCGGCCGCTCGCCGAGCAGCGACCACAGCGCCATCTCCATGGCGCCGGTGTCGGAGGCCGGCACGATGCCGATGCGATAGTCGGCCGGCACCTCGAGCACCTCGCGGGTGAGGTCGATCGCCTGCTTGAGCTTGGCCTTGCCGATCTTGGCGCGATGCGAGCGGCCGAGCGCGGCGTTGCGCAAGCCGTCCAGCGACCAGCCGGGTCGCTTGGCGCAGGGTCCGGAGGAAAAATTGGGATTGGCCGGGCGCACGGCCGGCGCGGCAGGTAGCGGTCATCTGTCTACCCTCTCAGATAGAAGCCCCTCGGTGGGGAGGGGTGGCCCGCCGCGGCAGATACGCTCGGGCGCCGCCGGTGTCAATCGCGAGAGGGTGCGACAGAAGGTGTGTCGAGCCGCCGACCGGCCCCGAAACGGACAACGCCGCCTGCCCGAGGGCAGACGGCGCTGCGGGAACGCCCCGAGGAGAGGGCTTCAGTACTTCACGACTGCCGGGCCGTAGTATTCAGGGGCTCCGAAGGCGTAGCGCACGCCGAGCTTGAAGTCGTGCGAGTAGATGTTGTTGAAGGTCATCGGCGCGCAGGTCGTGCAGGCCACACCGGCCGTCTGCAGGATGCCGGTCTGCGCCTTGCCCAGGCTGACAAAGCTGTAGCCGAGGTCGATCGACAGGTTCTGGGTCGCCTGGAAGCTGGCGCCGGCATGGAGCGCCCAGGCCAGGTTCCACATGGAGCCGGACGGCGCATAGGCCTGGTTGCCGGTCGGGGTGTTGGTGTCGCGGAAATCGTCGATGATGTTCAGCGACGCACCGATGCCGGCGCCCACATACGGCGTGACCCCGTGCCATGTGCCGATGTCGTAGTAGCCGTTGACGAGGAACAGGTACTCCGACTTCTTGGCGGTGTAGTTGTTGGTGCCGTCGTCGCCACCAACGCCGGTATCCACGTCGTAGTAGTCGAGCGCGCTGAAGGACGACTTGCCGCGATACTCGCCGGTCAGATCGAAGCGCAGGTGATCGTTGTGGCGATAGCCGATGCCGATGCCGAAGGTCGGCACCGCGTCGAAATTACCGGAATCCAACCACTGGAAAACATCGTCCGTGGCCATCGCCTCCGTGATGAGCGGATGGCTGAGCCCGCCGAAATGCTGGTTGGCCATGCCGATATGGCCGCGCAAGTACCAGTTGCCCCCGATTTCCAGCGGCGGTGGCGTGTAGGGCGGGATCTGCGGGAGGTCGGCGGCGACGGCCCCCGCCGTCGCCGACAACAGCATCGCGGCCCCGACGAGCGAAACCTTCAAACCACTCATGACTCTGTTCCTTTCCTCATGCCCCCGTCGCGAGACAGAGCGACCGGTGTTGGAAAGGAAGTGTCAGGTATAAATCCTAACTCAGCGTTAACTACGCTCTTTAACCACGCTTCTTTACCTTAACGAAAAGTAAATATGACAATATTGCCTGGGAGAGCCCCGATCTGCGC
The DNA here is from genome assembly GCA_963822975.1 of uncultured Alphaproteobacteria bacterium. Classification (GTDB taxonomy): domain Bacteria; phylum Pseudomonadota; class Alphaproteobacteria; order Rhizobiales; family Kaistiaceae; genus CAVSRC01. Next base: position 70,237 of record CAWGJV010000025.1, on the reverse strand, counting down.
GGAGTCCCAAAAGCAACGGCCGCCCGGAGGCGGCCGCGGATCATTCATGGACGTGAAGGGTCAGCCCTGAGGCTGCGGCGCCATGCCGCCTTCCGGTTCGCCGCCGGGCGAACCCTTCGGCTTGGTCTTGGTGACCGGCACGGCGGAGCCCTTGGTCGAAGCCGCCTCTTCCTGGGTCTCGCGCACCGGCGGCTTGCCGGCGATGAGGTTGCGGATCTCGTCGCCGGAGAGCGTCTCGTATTCGAGCAGGCCCTGCGCCAGCTTCTCCAGTTCGTCGGCATGGTCGCGCAGAATTTGGCGCGCCTCGGCGAGCCCCTCTTCCACCAGCCGGCGAATCTCGGCGTCGATCTTCTGGGCGGTCTGTTCCGACACGTTCTGCTGGCGCGACACCGAATGGCCGAGGAACACCTCTTCCTGGTTCTCGCCGTAGGACACCGTGCCGAGTTCGTCGCTGAGCCCCCAGCGCGTCACCATCATGCGCGCCAGACGGGTCGCCTGCTCGATGTCGGAGGCGGCACCGGACGTCACCTTCTCCCTGCCGAAGATCATCTCCTCGGCAACGCGGCCACCCATCATGATCGCCAGGCGCGAGGTCATCTGCTCCAGGCTCATCGACAGCTTGTCGCGCTCCGGAAGCTGCATGACCATGCCGAGCGCACGGCCGCGCGGGATGATCGTCGCCTTGTGCACCGGGTCGGTCGCCGCGACGTGCAGCGCGACAATGGCGTGGCCGGCCTCGTGATAGGCCGTCAGCCGCTTCTCGTCCTCGGTCATCACCAGCGTGCGCCGCTCGGCGCCCATCATCACCTTGTCCTTGGCGTCCTCGAACTCCGCCATGGTGACCAGACGCTTGCCGCGCCGCGCGGCGAGCAGGGCCGCCTCGTTGACGAGGTTCATCAGGTCGGCGCCGGAGAAGCCCGGCGTGCCGCGCGCGATCACCTTGAGATCGACATCGGGCGCCAGCGGCACCTTGCGGACATGGACCTTGAGGATCTTCTCGCGGCCGACGACGTCCGGGTTGGGCACCACGATCTGGCGGTCGAAGCGGCCGGGGCGCAACAGCGCCGGGTCGAGCACGTCCGGCCGGTTGGTCGCGGCGATCAGGATGATGCCCTCGTTCGCCTCGAATCCGTCCATCTCGACCAGAAGCTGGTTCAGCGTCTGCTCGCGCTCGTCGTTGCCGCCGCCGAGGCCGGCGCCGCGATGGCGGCCGACCGCGTCGATCTCATCGATGAAGATGATGCACGGCGCGTTCTTCTTGGCCTGCTCGAACATGTCGCGCACGCGCGACGCGCCGACGCCGACGAACATCTCGACGAAGTCGGAGCCCGAGATGGTGAAGAACGGCACGTTCGCCTCGCCGGCGATGGCGCGGGCGAGCAGCGTCTTGCCGGTGCCGGGCGGACCGACCAGCAACACGCCGCGCGGGATGCGGCCACCGAGCCGCTGGAACTTCTGCGGGTCGCGCAGGAATTCGACGATCTCCTCGAGGTCTTCCTTGGCCTCGTCGACGCCGGCGACATCCTCGAAGGTGACGCGCCCATGCGCCTCGGTCAGCAGTTTCGCCTTGGACTTGCCGAAGCCCAGCGCCTTGCCGCCGGTGCCCTGCATCTGGCGCATGAAGAATATCCACACCGCCAGGATGAGGAACATCGGGAACCACGAAACCAGCATGCCGATCAGCGACTGGCCACCCTCGCTGGGCGGCTTGGCCGTGATGGTCACACCGCGGGCCTCGAGCTTCTGGACGAGCTGCGGATCGGCCGGCGCGTAAGTCTGGAACGTGCTGCCGTCGGTATAGGAGCCGGCGATCTGCTGGCCGGCGATGACGACGTTGTGGACGCGGCCCTGTTCGACCTCGTTGAGGAACTGCGAATAGGCGACATCGACGCCCGCCGTGCGCTGGCCGGTGTTCTGGAAGAGGTTGAAGAGGGCGATCAGGACGAGCCCGATGATGACCCACAACGCAAAGTTACGGAAATTGGCGTTCATTGGTATCCCATAGGGTCAGCCGGGGGAGGCGCCGCTGGTCACCCGTCAGGCGTCGAATGAAAGGTAAGATAGGTACTGGGCGTTACGAAGCCAATAAGACTTTGCAGCCTATCATGCTGTAATTGCGGCAAAGTGAACGTTTCGGCCTCACTGGCGGCCGGCCAGATCCGGAAAAAGGGGCGGATCGGCGAGCCGATGGGCCAGAAGCGGCCGGACGACGAGGTCCGCGCTCCACAGGGATTCCGCGTAATAATCGAGGGTCGGCACCGCCACGATCCGGCCCCGGCGCAGGATTGCCGGCAGCGCCGCCACCGCCCCCGGCGGCGCCGCGACCCTGACGCCAATCGCCCGACGGCCGGCTTCCCCCAGGGCGGCGACGGTCAGTCCCTGCGGCGCCATGCGCTCGACGGACACGCTGAATTGGTGATCCCAGACCACGGCGGCGCCGGGCGCCAGCGCCACCGGCGGCAGCCCGTCCCGGCCAATCTCGCGGTAGATGGCGAAGGCATTGTCGCGCCATTCGACCACGGCGCCGGCCAGGGTCCGTTTGAAGCGCCCCCGCCTCTGCCCCGCCATCGCCGACAGCAGCGCCTCCAGCCGCTCGAAGCGCGGCGAATAGTCGTCGCCGCCAACCGCCATCAGGAGGCGCGTCAGCACCCGGCCGCGCACCTCGCCGGGCGCGGCCCATAGCCGCCCGGGATCGAGCCGGGCGACCGCGAAGGCGTCCACGTCGACAGCCTCCCTGATCAGGTCGCTCGCCGCCGCGTCGATCGCATCGGCCGCCTCCGCCAGCCGTCGCGCCGCCGCGGCCAGTTTGCCGCTGTCGAAGCCCTCGCCGGCAAGCATCGAAAGGAGATTTCGGACACGCGTTCGCGCGAAGCGCGGATCGGCGTTCATGGCGTCGTCCACGGGCGTCAGGCCGGCCGCCGCGACAGTTGCCGCCAGACGGGCACGCGGCACGTCGAGGAACGGACGCGCCAGGACGATACCGCCCATATCGATCGCCGGCCGCATGGCGGCGAGGCCGAACAGGCCGGCGCCCCGCTGCAGGCGCATGAGGAACGTCTCGGCGAGGTCGTCGCGGTGATGGGCGGTCAGCAGATGGCTGGCGCCGGCGGCGGCGGCCGCATCGAACAGAAGGCGATAGCGCGCCCGCCGCGCGGCCGCCTCGATATCGGCGTCCGGAGCCGGCCCCTTGCGCACCAGCACGCGCGCCGCGAGACCGCGCGCCCTGGCAAGAGCCACCAGGTTGGCCGCTTCGCGCCCGGAACCCCGCCGCAGGCGGTGATCCACGGTGAGGACGAGAAGATCGGGCCGCCCGCCGCGCCGGTCGCGCCAGCGTGCGGCGGCCACCATCAGGGCAAGCGAATTGGCGCCACCGGAAACCGCCAGGGCAATCAGGCCGGCGTCGGCGAAGGGGGCGAACAGACCGTCGAGTTCAGCGTCGGCGAGTGGCGCGGTCGCCGCCTCAGCAGCCCGCATTGGCTTGTTCGGTGATGACCCGCTGGCGCAGCGCGTTGGACATCTGCGGGAACTGCTTCAGCGCCGCCGCGAACGTCTGGCAGGCCGCGTCGCGCTCGGGGATGCCGGCCAGCGACTTGCCGAGCAGCAGCATCGTGTCGGCGCCCCACGGGCTCTTCGGAAAGCGTTTGCGGCCATTGACGAATTCGACCGCTGCCTCGCGGTACATGCCGCGCGAGAACAGGCTCTGGCCGAGCCAGTAGCTGGCGTCGGCGGCGTGGGCATCGTTGGGATAGGCGGCCATGAACTGCCGGAACGCGGTTTCGGCCGAAGCGTATTGGCCGGCGATGAACAGGTCGTAGGCCGCCCGGTAGTCGGCCTCGGCATTGCCGGTCGGCGCCGGCACCAGCTGTGGCTGCGCGGCGCCGGGCTGCTCGGCCGGGCCGGCATCGCCGCGGGCAAGCGCGGAAAGATCGAGCGGCTGGCTGCCGCCTGCCGCGGGAGCGGGAAGCGTCAGCGTGCCGAGCGGCCTGGCTGGCGCACCCGGGCCCGGCTGGGGTTCGGGCGCCGCTGCCACCTGTGGCGGTGGGGGAGTCTTGCCGGCCGGAGCCGCATTGGCCGAACCGCCGCCTTCCAGTTGCTGGAAGCGGTATTCGTTGTCGGCCTGCATCTTCTCCAGTTGTGCCTGCAACTGCTCGAGCTGGTGGGTGAGCACTTCCACCTGGCCGGTGAGGTTGCGCACCTGCGCGGCGAGCTGACCGACCTCCCCGCCGGCCGCCTGCGCCAGCAGGACGGGACGCGAGGCGGACAACCGGGCTGCGCTGCCGCCGAAACCCCAGGAGGCCGCGTTCGCGCTCGCCGCCACCGCAAGCCCGGCGGCGATCACCACCGCTCCGCCCAGATATCGTTTCGTCGTCAGCATCCGCCTGCCTTCTCGCCTGCCCGTTGCCCCGTACCGTCAGGCACGAGGCGGAGTGCCGCCCGGGTTCCTAGCATAGCGCAGCCCAGTTCGGCCAAAATTGGGCACGGATCGGCGGCTGCCGGCGACCGCAGCCGGCACGCCAGGCATCGGCCGCGGCTCAGGTCCCGGCGTTGTTGAGGACCGTCACGGCGCGGCGGTTCTGCGACCAGCAGGAGATATCGTTACACACCGCCACCGGCCGTTCCTTGCCGTAGGAAATGGTCCGCATCCGGTTGCCGGCGACGCCCCTGGAGACCAGGTAGTCGTGGACCGTGGTGGCGCGGCGGGCGCCGAGGGCGATGTTGTATTCGCGCGTCCCCCGCTCGTCGGCGTGACCCTCGATCGTGAAGGTGAAGCGCGGATACTGGTTGAGCCACTGCGCCTGCCGGTCGAGCGTGGCGCGCGACTGGGCGGTCAGGTCGGTCGAATCGGTATCGAAGAACACCCGATCGCCGACATTGACGACGAAATCCTGCGTGGTGCCGGGAGACGCGGTGCCCGCCATGCCGAGGCCGAGGCCACCGGGGTCGCCGGCCGGATTCCTGGCGCAAGCCGCAACCAGCAGCGCAAGGCCAAGGACCGCAACCGTAACGGCGCCGCGGGACATACTCGGTATTCTCACCATCTGGGTAACTCCTCGTCCACCATGCCGGACGTCGCCCGGTCTAGCAGGCGCGTGGTTAAGCGCCCGTGGAGGAAGGTGGTTAAGTTTGAGTTAGCGGGATCGGGAGGCGTCGTCCGCGTCCTTGCTCCGCCGGCGAATTCCACCAGCTACGCGCCACCCCTCACCCGAATCGCAAGCTAGAGCAACTGGCCGCTCGCGTGAACCGCTTTTCTTGGCCGCCGCTCAGTTGATCAGTGGCGACCAGGCCGGATCGGAGGCGAAGCCGTCGATCGGCACCCGGTACTCGTTGTAGCCGGTGAGGTCGATCGTCCACAGTTGCGGCCCGCCATTGGCGCCCGGCGTGTCGCGCCAGAACATGATGACGCGGCCGTTGGGCGCCCATGTCGGCCCCTCGTTGTGGAAGCCTTCGGTGAGAATGCGCTGGCCCGAGCCGTCCGGGCGGATGACGCCGATGCCAAACTGGCCGGCATTGCGGCGCGTGAAGGCGATCAGGTCGCCGCGCGGCGACCACACCGGCGTCTCATAGGTGCCGGCGCCGAAGGTGATGCGCTTCGGGTTCGAGCCGTCGGCGTTCATGATGTAGAGCTGCGGCGAGCCGCCGCGGTCCGACGTGAAGACGATCCGCGAGCCGTCGGGCGAATAGCACGGACTGACGTCGATGGCGGCGTCGTCGGTCAGCCGCGTCGTGCGCTTGGAGCGCAGGTCGAGCGTGTAGATGTTGGCATTGCCGCCCGGCTGCAGGCTCATGATCACCTTGTTGCCGTCCGGCGAGAAGCGCGGCGCCAGCGTCATGCCGGGGAAATCGCCGACCAGCTCGCGCTGCCCGGTTTCGATGTTGAGCAGGTAGACGTGCGGCTGCTCGTTGCCGCGATACTGCATGTAGGTGATTTCCTGCGCCGTCGGGTTGAAGCGCGGCGTCAGCGCCAGGTCCTTGCCATCGGTCAGATAGCGGACGTTGGCGCCATCCTGATCCATGATCGCCAGCCGCCTGACGCGCGCGTCCTTGGGACCGCTCTCGGCGACGAAGACCACGCGCGTATCGAAGTAACCCTTCTCGCCGGTCAACCGCTCGTAGATCGCGTCGGCGATGATGTGGGCAACGCGCCGCCAGTTGTCGGGCGTGGTGTAGAACTGCTGCCCGGTCATCTGCTGGCCGGCGAAGATGTCCCACAGGCGGAACTCGGCGCGCAACCGGCCGTCGGGCTGGCGGGCGACCCAGCCATTGACCAGCGCCTGGGCATTGATCACCCGCCAGTCGGCGAAGCGCGGCGTCTCGTCCGGACCGATCGGCCCCTGCACGAACGACTTGGGATCGAGCGGCAGGAACAGGCCGGACCGCTTCAGGTCGGAGGACACGACCTGGGTGATGTTGATGGCGAGTTGCGCGTCGCTGCCGGTGGCGACGAAATCCCTGATGGCGATGGGCAGTGGCTGAACGTTGCCGTGGGTGACGTCGATCTCGATCAACGCCGCCGCCGGCCGGACCAGGCCGATCGAGGCAATCGCCGCCGCGATCAGCGCGACCGCAAGGCGGGGACAGCGGCGAACGGGGGCGATGGCTGGCATTCTGGCACTCCTCATGGTTTCCACATCGGTCACGTGCCGCCCATCTCCGTCGGATCGAAAGTCACTTTCACCTGCTTCCAGGATTCATACTTGTCCGGCGGCAATGCGTAAGGGGCACACCTGCGCACGGCGCGCAAGGCGCTCTCCGCCGCCGTCTGGGCGTAGCGGCCGGCGGGCTGCTGCAGAACCTGCGGCTCGCTGGACACGGTCCCGTCCGGATTGAGCGACAGCATCAGCACGACGCGCACCTCCGCCGGGTCGGTCCATCCGATCGGCGGGCTCCAGCACTGGGCGAGGCGGGCCCGCAACGCGTCGAGCTCGGTGGCCGTCATGCCGGCATCGATCGACGCGCTCGCCGCACCGAGCGCCGGCTTCGGCTGCTCCGGCTGAGCCGCCGGCTGCTGGTCCTTGTCGAGCAGCGCCGCGATCTCGTCGAGCGTGTCCGTCGGCTGCTTTTTCGCCACCTGCGGCCTCGGCGCCGGCATGGGCGGACGCAACTTCGGCAGCGGCACGTTCGTCGGCATCGGCTTGATCGCGGCGGCGGCTTCCGGCGGCGGTTCCGGCGCGGGCGGCGGCGCTTCCGGCTCGGGTGCGGGCGCCGGCGGCGGCGGTTCCGGCGTTGGCTGTGGCTGAGGCTCCGGCGGCGGCGTCTCGGGTTGCTCCTCCTGCGGTGGCGGCGGCAGCGGCAGCGGCTCGGGTTCCGGCGGCGGGGGCGTCGGCTCGGGCGGCGTCGGCTCCGGCAGGGGCGGCGGTTCCTCGACGATCTTCTTGACCGGTTCCGGCGGAGGCGCCTCTTCCTCCACCTTGGCGACGGCTATCCCCTTGGGAACGCTGGTGACGTCCTCGATCTGGACGAAATTGACCGGAATTGCCTCGATCGAGCTGGCGTCGAGCGGCGCGGGCGACGGCAACGAGAAGAGGCCCCAGGCCAGCAGGGCGGCATGGGCTGCGATCGATACGGCCAATCCATCGCGCATGTCGGAATCAGCTATCCGGTTCCTTCACCGAAACAAGCCCGATGTTCCGGAAGCCGGCGCCATTGATGTTGCCGACCACCCGCATGATCGCACCGTAGCTGACCGTCTTGTCGCCACGGATGTAGACGCGCTCATCGAGCTTGCCGCCAACGGCATCGCTGAGCCGGGCGACCAGGTCGTCGACGGGAACCTCGGTATCCTTGATGAAGACCCGGCCCTCGGCGTCGATGGTCACCGTGACCGGCTCCTTCTCGATCGCCAGCGGCTTGGCATTGGCTTCGGGCAGATCGACCGGCACGCCGGCCGACAAGAGCGGCGCAGTCACCATGAAGACGATGAGCAGCACCAGCATGACGTCGACGAACGGCGTAACGTTGATGTCGCTCATCGGCCGGCTGCGTTCGCGCCGGCGCCGTGAGCGCGTGCTTAGCGAACCGATCGGACCGGCGGCCACGCCTCAGGCCCTCTCGTCGACCTGACGCGACAGGATGGCGGAGAATTCGTCGCCGAACCCTTCCAGCCGCTGCCCGATCTTGGCCGCCTCGTTGGACAGCTTGTTGTATGCGATGACGGCGGGAATCGCGGCGAGCAGGCCAAGCGCGGTGGCCAGCAGCGCCTCGGCGATGCCCGGCGCGACCACGGCAAGCGCGGTGTTCTTGGAGGCGGCGATGGCCTGGAACGAGGTCATGATGCCCCATACCGTGCCAAAGAGGCCGATAAATGGCGCCGCCGAGCCGACCGTCGCCAGGAACAGAAGCCGCCGCTCGAGCCGCTCGGTCTCGCGGCCGATGGTGACGTCGAGCACCTTGTCGATGCGCGTCTGCAGGCCGATCGGCGAGCGCGCGCCGGCCTCGAAGCTCCGCTTCCACTCCCGCATGGCCGCCACGAACACCGACGCCATGGCCGTCGGCGTGCGGCCGGTCAGCGAGCGGTAGAGCTCCTCCAACGACTGGCCCGACCAGAACAGCTTCTCGAAACGGTCCATCTGCCGCCGGACGCGGCCATAGAGGATGGTCTTGTCGACGATGATCGCCCACGACCAGACCGAGGCGAGCAGCAGGCCGACGATGACGACCTTGACGACGATGTGCGCCTGAAGGAACAGCGCAATCAGCGAGATCTCCCCACTGGCGACGGGGAGAACGACTTGCGTGACCGCATCCGGCATGAAACCCCGACCCTCTCGGATAGCCGCGCGGCGTCGGCGGCAAACCAGAACTGCGACCACGGCGCCCGCCCGGCCAGAACACGCACGCACAAGGCGCTGGCAGGACTGCATTTTTCCGGCGCGGGTCTGTCACCGGTAATCATGTCAAAACAAGGGCGCGGGTCAATTGGCCAACGCCGAAACCCAAGGCATTCCTAAGGCTCGCAGGGTTAACCGACCGTTAAGGAGTGTCCTCGCCGACGAGCAGCCTGCGCACCTCGGCCGGCAGCCGGCGGGCTTGTCCGGCGGCGCTGACCATCACCACCGTGACCTCGGCAGCGACCAGGACAACCTCGCCCCGCCGCACTGTCTGCGTCAGAATGATGCGGGCGCCGCCGACCTCCTTCGCCCGCGTCTCGACCTCGAGCACGTCATCGATTCGCGCCGGCTTGAGGTAGTCGACCACCAGCTTGCGGACGGCGAAGGCCAGCGGCTCGCCATGTTCGCCGCGGTCCAGCGCGTCGTGGCCGACGCCGAGCAGGCGCAGGAAATCGGAGCGCCCGCGCTCCATGAAGCGGACATAGGCGCCGTGATAGACGATGCCGGAGAAATCCGTGTCCTCGAAATAGACGCGGACCGGCAGGACGTGGCCGCCGGGGACCAGCCGGCCGGCGAGATCGGGCCACACCGGCTCGCTCATGTCTCGGGCGCCGGCGCGTGCGCGGCGCGCTGCACCGCCGGACCGCCGCGCGACACCAGATTATTGGCGGTGTTGACGATGCCGATATGCGAGAAGGCTTGCGGGAAGTTGCCGAGCTGGCGTCTGGCGACCGGATCGTATTCCTCGGCGAGCAGGCCGAGATCGTTGCGCATGGCGAGCAGGCGCTCGAACAGGTCGAGCGCCTCATCGCGGCGGCCGATCATCGACAGTGCGTCGGCCATCCAGAAACTGCAGACCAGGAACGTCCCCTCCGAACCGGCGAGGCCGTCGCGCGCCTCGTGGGTGTGGTAGCGCTTGACGAGGCCGTCCTGCGTCAGGTCGCGGCGGATGGCGTCGACGGTGGCGATCACGCGCGGGTCGTCCGGCGGCAGGAAGCCGACCAGCGGCAGGAGAAGCAGGGAGGCATCGAGGGCGTCGCCGTCGTAGCTCTGCACGAAGCTCTTGCGCTTCTCGCTCCAGCCGTTCTTGAGGATATCCTCGCGGATCGCATCGCGCGTCTTGCGCCACTGGGCCACCGGCCCGGTGAGACCGAACTCCTCCACGCCGCAGATGGCGCGATCGAACGCCACCCACGACATCAGCCGCGAATGGGTGAAGTGGCGCTTGCCACCGCGCACCTCCCAGATGCCGTCGTCCGGCTGCTTCCACTTGGCGGCCAAATCCTCGAGCAGGACCTTCTGGAAGGTCCAGCCGTCGCGCGAGGCATCGAGCTCGAAGCGGCGGCCGACGTGCAGCGTGTCGAGGATCTCGCCATAGACGTCGAGCTGGATCTGGGCGTGGGCGGCATTGCCCACCCTCACCGGCCGCGATCCCTCGTAGCCCGTCAGCCACGGCAGTTCGTACTCGCTGAGCCGGCGTTCGCCGCCGAGGCCGTACATGATCTGCAATTGCTGCGGATGACCGGCCGCCGCGCGCAACATCCAGCGGCGCCACTCCTTGGCTTCCTCGCGATAGCCGGACGTCAGCAGCGCGTAGAGCGTCATGGTCGCGTCGCGGATCCAGCAATAGCGGTAGTCCCAGTTGCGCCCGCCGCCAAGCTGCTCCGGCAAGGAGGTTGTCGCCGCCGCGACGATGCCGCCGCTCGGCCAGAAGGTCAGCGCCTTGAGGGTGAGCAGCGAGCGCGAAACGGCGTCGTACCAGCCGTGGCCGGGACCGCCGTTGAAATGGCAGCGGCCGCTCCATTCGCGCCACCACGCCTCGGTCTCGGCGAGCCGCGCCTGCACATCCACCGCGCGTTCGCGCGGCTTGTATGACGGGTGATAGCAAAGCGCGAAGGAGGCCGTGCTGCCCGCCTCGACGGTGAACCCGGCCGTGGTGCGCATGTTCTCGTTGTGGAGCGGCACCGAGGTATGCAGTTCGACGCCGTCCGGTCCGGCGACGGCGCTCAGCCCGAAGTCGCGCCGGCGCACCCACGGGATCGCCTCGCCGTAGTCGAAGCGCAGGACGAACGTCATCTGCATCGCCACCCGGCCGCGATCGCCACGCACGACACGCATCACGTCGACGTAGTTCTCGTCGTCGGACAGCGGCATGAAATCGATCAGCGTCACCGCACCGTCGGCGGTCTCGAAGGTCGTCTCGAGGATGGTGGTGCCATCGCGATAGCAGCGTGTGACGCGATACTCGCCGACCGGCGCGATGCGCCAGTAGCCGTTGTCCTCGCTGCCCAGCAAAGCGGCGAAGCAGGCGCCGGAATCGAAGCGCGGCAGGCACAGCCAGTCGATCGACCCGTCGCGGCCGACCAGCGCACAGGACAGCCGGTTGCCAATGAAACCGTAATCCTCAATTGGCCTGCTCATGCCGGGCAACCATTCTGCGTAGGGGTGAAGACGCCGCGGCGGGCGGCGATGGACCGGGTCGACGCTGCTAACCTATGGCGGTTACTGATCGGTTCCACCGTCGTCGAAAAGCGGCATCTGCGGCCCTTCGCGCTGCGGAACGGCAAGGCCGAGATGGCGGAAAGCCTGGGCGCTCAGCATGCGGCCGCGCGGCGTGCGCTGCACCAGGCCCTGCTGGATGAGGAACGGCTCGACGATTTCCTCGATGGCGTCGCGCGGCTCCGACAGGGCGGCGGCAATCGTCTCGACGCCGACCGGGCCGCCGCCGAAGCTCTCCGCGATCAGGCCGAGATAGCGGCGGTCGAGGGAGTCAAGCCCGAGCGTGTCGACCTCCAGACGCCGCAGCGCCTTGTCGGCGACATCGGCGTCGATCGCACCGACGTCCTCGACGCTGGCGAAATCACGCACCCGGCGCAGCAGCCGCGTGGCGATGCGCGGCGTGCCGCGCGAGCGCCGGGCGATCTCGGTCGCGCCGGCGGCGGTCAGCTCGGCGCCGAGAATGCGCGCCCCGCGCCGCACGATGTGCTCCAGCTCCGCCACCTCGTAGAAATTGAGCCGGATCGGAATGCCGAAGCGATCGCGCAGCGGCGTGGTCAGCAGTCCGAGCCGCGTGGTGGCGCCGATCAGCGTGAACGGCGCCAGGCCGATCTTCACCGAGCGCGCCGCCGGCCCCTCGCCGATGATCAGATCGAGCTGGAAGTCCTCCAGCGCCGGATAGAGGATTTCCTCGACCGCCGGCGACAGCCGGTGAATCTCGTCGATGAACAGCACGTCGCGCTCTTCGAGGTTGGTGAGCAGCGCGGCGAGATCGCCGGCCTTGGCGATGACCGGGCCGGAGGTGGCGCGGAAATTGACGCCGAGCTCGCGCGAGACGATCTGCGCCAGCGTCGTCTTGCCGAGGCCGGGCGGGCCGACGAAGAGCACATGGTCGAGCGCTTCCTGGCGGCCGCGCGCGGCATCGATGAATACCTTGAGGTTGGCGCAGGCCTGGGCCTGGCCGACGAACTCCGACAGGAGTTGCGGCCTCAGCGCGGAGTCGGGCGCGTCGTCCTCGCGCAGGTCGCCGGCGACGATGCGGTCGGCGCTCATCGGGCCAGTTCCTTCAGCCCGAGGCGGATGAGCTGTTCGGCACTCGCCGCCTCACCGGCGGCGCGTGAGGCGGCGGCCACCGCCGCGCTCGCCTGAAGTTGCGCGTAGCCGAGATTGACCAGCGCCGACACCGCATCGGCGACCGGGCGCGGCGCGCGGTGCTCGGCGAGGTCGGCCTGCAAGTGGACGATGGTCGGATCGGCGCTGGAATATTCCGGCGCCTTGTCGCGCAACTCCGCCACGATGCGCTCGGCCACCTTCTTGCCGACCCCCGGCGCGCGGGAGAGCGCCGCCTTGTCCTGAAGCGCGATGGCCGTCGCCAGATCGCCGGGCTTCAGCGTGCCCAGCACCGCCAGCGCGACCCGGGCGCCGACGCCCTGCACCGTCATCAGCAGGCGGAACCACTCCCGCTCGAGATCGCCGGCAAAGCCGTAGAGGCGGATGACATCCTCGCGCACATAGGTCTCGATGGAGAGCGTCGCCGCCTCGCCCACCGCCGGCAGGGCCTGCAGCGTGCGCACCGAACAGAAGACCTGATAGCCGACGCCGCCGACATCGACGATGACCCAGTCCTCGCCGTAGGAATCGATGACGCCGCGCAGCTTGCCGATCATGGCGCCGTTGTTATCACGAATCGGCCGTCAGGCACGTGCGGCCCGGCGCCGGTCAGGCCAGCGACATGGCGGCCGCCGACTGGCGGTGGTGGGCATGGCAGATGGCGATGGCGAGCGCGTCGGCGGCGTCGTCGCTGTCGAAGCTGGCGCGGGGCAGAAGGACGCGGACCATTGCCCGGATCTGGCCCTTCTCGGCATGACCGGCGCCGACGATGGCCTTCTTGACCGCGTTCGGCGCGTATTCGGCAACCGGAATCCCGGCCTGCGCCGGCGCCAGCATGCAAACGCCGCGCGCCTGGCCAAGCTTCAGCGTGGCGCCCGCGTCGCGATTGACGAAGGTCTGTTCCACCGCCGCCTCGTCCGGCTGCCAGAGCGCCAGCATCTCGGCCAGGCCGCCGTGGATGATGCGCAGCCGCGTGGCCAGGTCGTCCTCGACCGGCGCCTTCACGGTGCCGGCGGCGATGAACGTGAGCGTATTGCCCTTGATCGCAACCACGCCCCAGCCGGTCGAGCGCAGGCCGGGGTCGATGCCGATGATGCGAATCGGGTGGTTCATCGCTACAGGCGTAGCGCGCCCGCGCCTTCCCTGCCAGAATGCAGATGCGCCGGGTGGCGCCCTGCTTCCGAGGTTGAATCATGAAATCGTCATGGCTGCTATTGGCCGCGTCGGCGGCGGCGCTGGCCTGTGTGCCCGTCGCCGCTGGCGCGGCGCAAATCGATCTGCCGGCCCGAAAGCCCGGCCTCCGGGAAATGAAGGTGATGCCGAAGACGGCCGGAGCGGCGACGCCATGCTGCGCGGCGGGTTCAAGATGAACCTGCTCAGGATTCTGACGCCGGGCGGCTGAGCCCGGGCCCTGCGATGTCGTTCGATCCCGCCTTCTTCACGACGCCGACGTTCGCGATCACACTGGTTGCCGCGATCGTCGCCGGCCTCGTGCGCGGTTTCACCGGCTTCGGCTCGGCGCTGATCTTCGTCCCCGTCGCCAGCGCCGCCTACGGGCCGGACGTCGCGGCACCGACGCTGCTGATCGTGGATTTCGTCATGACCCTGCCGCTCGCCGGCCGCGCCCTGCCCGCCGTGCATTGGCGGACGGTGCTGCCGGCCGCGCTTGCTGCGGCGGCGGTCGCCCCCCTCGGCGCCTGGGCGCTCGCAACGGGCGATCCGACGGCGCTGCGCTGGGCAATCTCCGGCGTCATCCTCGTGCTGGTTGCGCTGGTCGCCTCCGGCCTGCGCTATCACAGAGAACCCGCGATTCCCGTGTCGGCGGCGGTCGGCGGCATCTCGGGATTTCTCGGCGGCTTCGCGCAGATCAGCGGGCCGCCGATCGTCGCGCTATGGATGAGCGGCCCGCACCCCCCTGCGACGATCCGCGGCAATTTCTTCGTCTTCTTCGCGCTGATCAAAGTGTCGTCGTTCACCGCGTACCTGATCAACGGCTTCTTCACCGCCGAGGTGCTGCATCTGGTGCTGACGGTGGCGCCGGCCTTTGCAGCGGCCCTCTACGCCGGCTCCCACGTCTTTGGACGAACCGCCGGGGCCGGCTACCGGCCTTTCGCCTACGTCGTCGTGGCGCTGGCGGCATTGTTGAGCATGCCGGCGCTGGACGGCCTGCTACGCTGACGGTGCCTTGTCGCCCGCCGGCGCCATCATGCTGTCGAGCACGATCAGCGCCGCGCTGCCGAGGCCGAAGCCCATGATCAGGAAGATGACGTTGATCGCGACCAGCCCGATGCCGGCCCGGCCGGGATCGAGGAACGGATAGGGATACCAGTCGACCAGCGGCCCGCGCAGGAGCGAGTAGATCGCGTAGAGCACCGGGAACACGAGGAACGCCCGGACGTCCGCCAGGCGCAGACGCCCCTTGGGCACGAAGACCGCCCAGAACACCAGATAGAGGACCGGCGTGGCGTAGTGCAGGATCGCGTCGGCGACAAGCTGCCAGCCCTGCGGCTCCCAGAGCGTGCGCAACAGCAGGAAATAGATGACGCCGGTGAAGCCGATATAGAGTGCCGCAGCGGCCCGCACCTTCGGCCCGGTGAGGATCGCCAGCCGGCCGGAACCGATCGCCAGCGCCGCGCTGCTCAACACCAGCGCCACCAGGATATTGCTGAGGATGGTGAAGAACGAGAAGAAGTTCACCACCCGCCCGGCGACGGAGATGTCGCTGTCAGTGGTGACGATCAGGATGAATTGCAGGCCGAGGGCGAACCAGCCGATGGCGGCCGCAAGGCCCGCATAGATGCGCAAGCGCCGCACTCCCATCCGCCTCAGGCCGCGGTCAGCCGCTCCATTGCAGCGTCGGAGATCTCGAAGTTCGAATAGACGTTCTGCACGTCGTCGTCCTCTTCGAGGGCGTCGAGCAGCTTCATCATCGACGCGGCCTTGTCGTCGTCGAGTTCGGTCGCGGTCTGCGGCAGCCAGACCGCCTTCACCGTCTCCGCCTCGCCGAGCGCGGCCTCCAGCTTGCGCGCCACTTCGCCGAGATCCTCGAAGGCGCAGGTGATGACGTGGCCGTCGGCGTCGCTCTTGACGTCGTCGGCACCGGCCTCGATGGCCGCCTCGAGCACGGTATCCGCATCACCGGCGCCCGACCGGATAGACGATCTGCCCGATGCGGCTGAAGATGAAGGCGACCGAGCCGGTCTCGCCGAGCGCGCCGCCGTGCTTGGAGAGATAGGAGCGCACCGCCGCGGCCGTGCGGTTGCGGTTGTCGGTGAGCGCCTCGACGATCATGGCGACGCCGCCCGGCCCGTAGCCCTCGTAGCGGACTTCCTCGTAATTGTCCGCGTCGCCGCCGAGCGCCTTCTTGATGGCGCGCTCGATATTGTCCTTGGGCATGTTCTCGGCGCGGGCATTCTGGATGGCGAGGCGCAGCCGCGAATTCATGTCGGGGTCGGGCGCGCCGAGTTTCGCAGCAACGGTGATTTCCCGCGCCAGCTTGGAAAACAGCCTTCGAGCGCCGCGCATCGGCGGCGCCCTTGCGGTGCATGATGTTCTTGAACTGCGAATGACCGGCCATGAACGTCCCCGGATGCAAGGGCGGCGGCCGCGCGCAAGGCTCAGCGCGGTCGAGCCGCCACGACCCGATAATGGATTGTGGCGGCGTTATAGAGCGGCGGCGAGCGAGAAGGTAAAGGTGGGGCTCAGCCCCAGAATGCCGGCACGGTCTCCGACAGCACCCCGCCGAGCCTGAGCGGCGCGACGGCGGTGGCGTGGCCGGTGCCGTCGTCGATCTCGACGGCGAGGCCGGCAATGGTCGCCGGTCCGTCGGCGGGCGAGAAGCGCTCGCCGGGCACCTTGTGCAGGAAGCGGCGCAGCGGCTCCTCGTGGTTCATGCCGATCACCGACTGGTAGTCGCCGCACATGCCGACGTCGCTCTGGAAGGCGGTGCCGCCCGGCAGGATGCGGTAGTCCGAGGTGGGCGTGTGGGTGTGGGTGCCGACCACCAGCGACACGCGCCCGTCGAGGTGGAAGCCGAGCGCCTGCTTCTCGCTGGTCGCCTCGGCATGGAAATCGACCACGATGGCGTCGGCCTGCTCGCCCAGCGGACAGGCGGCGACTTCCCGGTCGATGACCGCGAACGGATCGTCCATGGCGTCCATGAAGACGCGGCCCATGGCGTTGATCGACCAGCACGCGCGCGCCGTTGCGCGCCATGAACAAACCGCTGCCGTGGCCCGGCGTTCCTTGCGGATAGTTCGCCGGGCGGATGAAACGCTCCTGCCGCTCGGCAAAAACCAGCGCCTCGCGCTGGTCGAAGACGTGGTTGCCGGTGGTCACCACGTCGGCGCCGGCGCCAAGCACCTGGCGCAGGATCTCTTCGGTGATGCCGAAGCCGCCGGCGGCGTTCTCGCCGTTGACGACGACGAAATCGATGGCGTGGTCGGCGATCAGCGCCGGCAGGCGTGCGATCACCGCATTGCGGCCGACGCGTCCGACCAGGTCTCCCAGAAACAACAACCGCAATGCCTGTCCCTCACTTCTTGCCGACGCAGATCCAGCGCCTCGTTCTCCGTCACGATCCAGTCGAGACGCGCGTCGTGCGGCTCGGCCGGAATCGCTTCGACCTCCTGCGCGGCGAAGCCGATGCCGACCAGCGTCGGCCGCACGCCGCGCGCCGCCAGCGCGGCAATCGCGC
This sequence comes from uncultured Alphaproteobacteria bacterium, assembly GCA_963822975.1. GTDB lineage: Bacteria > Pseudomonadota > Alphaproteobacteria > Rhizobiales > Kaistiaceae > CAVSRC01. The sequence continues at coordinate 53,107 of CAWGJV010000025.1, read as the reverse complement.
GGTCGTAGTAGCCACGGCCATGACCGAGGCGCACGCCCGTCCGATCGAACCCGACCAGCGGCAGGATAACAAGGTCAGGATCGAGGATGGCCTGATCCGGCAACGGCGCCTGCGTGCCGAGACGCGCCGGCGACGAGCGGATCGCCTGGACGATAGCGCCGAAACTCGATCGTCTGCGAATCGGCAACGCGCGGCAGGACAATTTCCACGGACGCGGCATGCGACGCGCGCAATGATGTCGCGCGGATCGCACTCGCTGCGGATCGGAAGGTAGGCGGCGACGCACCCCTGGCCTTTCGATCGGCGATGATGGCCATGGCGCGGTCGGCGATGCGTGCCGAAGCGGCCGCACGCGCCGCAGCATCGAGAACGCGTCGCGGCGGCCAATGCCACCTCCCGCAGCGCCGCTTTGGCGGATTTCGCGGCGGCGGGTTCGGTCATGGTGCGTTCGGGCGATGGACGGAAGACAGGAGCGAGGCCGCGATGGTCGGTGGAGATTTCGATCCCGGAGACCTACTGCGTAGGTGGGCGCCGTATACGCGAGCCCACGGGCCCGCACAGGGACAGCTCCCTTTAGGATCGTAAGGCCCCGGGGATGCTGTTCTCCTGCCGGGCCCCGCAGCCTCGCCGCCCCGACATATAGGCCGGCGCCACCGGCCGCGCCACTGGCAAGCGCGATCGACGCGGCTCAGGTCTCCTCATGACCGGATCGTGGCCATTGGCGCCGGAGACCCGCACCGCCAGCGCCTCGATGCGCGCCGCCACGATCGTCGATCGCCGCCGCGACGCGCTCCTCAACCGCCGCCTCGCGCTCGACGACGGCCGCGCGCGCCTCCTCCAGCCCGGCAATCTCCGCCTCGATCTGCCGCAGCCGGCGCTCGGCCTCGGCATTCTGGTCGGCGAGCGTGATCGCCGCCATCACGGTCAGACGCTGGTCGCCGATCTCGCCGAAACGGGCGCGCAGCTGGTCGATGGAATCGTTGAGCCGCTCGGCCATGCCGGTCAGGTGCTCCTCCTGGCCGTCCTCGCAGGCCATGCGGTAGGTCTTGCCGCTGATCGTCACGTTCACCTGCGCCATGGCGCGTCTCCTCAGCCCTGCCGTGCCGAGGACTTCGCGGATCGTCTCCATCGCCGCGACCAGGCGGCGCGAGACCTCGCGATTGGCTTCTTCCAGCCGCGCCGAGCGCGCCTCGGCAGCATCGAGCGACTGCGCCAGCCGCGAGCGGTCGGTGCCCAGACGATGCAGTTCGCCTTCCAGCGCCGTCATCGCGTGCGCCGTCTCCAGGCGTCGCTCGACCGCGCCCTCCAGGAGATCGAGCGCGTTCGCCAATCGCCGCAACGCATCGTCGATGGGTGCTGAGCCCGTCATGCTCCGCCTCGCGAACCGCCCCGCCTGCTTCGCCGCCATGATGCAGACGCGCGACCAGCCCCTTCCCGGCCCGGGAAGCGGCTTGTCGCACGAAGCAATGGCAGCGCGACATTAGGCAGTGCCGCCGGAGGGCGTCAATGGCAGCAGGCCAAAGCACTGCGACCCGCGATGCAATTGACTAACCGGGCACACCTGATATGTCTGGCGCGCCTCGTCCGGACCGGTCCGCAGGCTAGGGTTTGGCCGCGACCGGGCCCCTGCAATTTCCCTCGGCAGATCGCCGCTTCCAGATCGCCATCGTCTGACCACGGCACCGGATCGAAGAGCTTCCATGTCTGACCTTGCCAAGCATGAACGCATGGCCAACGCGATCCGCGCGCTGGCCATGGACGCCGTCGAGAAGGCCAAGTCCGGCCATCCCGGCATGCCGATGGGCATGGCCGATGTCGCCACGGTCCTGTTCACCCGCTACCTGAAGTTCGACCCGACCGACCCGCGCTGGCCCGACCGCGACCGCTTCGTGCTGTCGGCCGGCCACGGCTCGATGCTGCTCTATTCGGTCCTCTACCTCCTCGGCGTCGAGGACATGACCATCGACGAGATCAAGCGCTTCCGCCAGCTCGGCTCGAAGACGCCCGGCCATCCGGAAAACGTCCATGACGCCCGGCGTCGAGACCACCACCGGCCCGCTCGGCCAGGGGCTCGGCCAACGCCGTCGGCATGGCGATTGCCGAGCGCATCATGGCGGCGCAGTTCGGCGACAACTCGTCGATCACCGCACCTACGTCATCGCCTCCGACGGCGACCTGATGGAAGGCATCAGCCACGAGGCGATCTCGATCGCCGGCCATCTGCGCCTCAACAAGCTGATCGTCTTCTTCGACGACAACGCATCTCCATCGACGGGCCGCTGTCGCTTGCCGAATCCGGCGACCAGGTGGCGCGCTTCGAGGCCGCCGGCTGGAACGCCGCCCGCATCGACGGCCACAACCCCGACGAGATCGCCGCCGCCATCGAGGCAGCGCAGAAGAGCGACCAGCCGTCGATGATCGCCTGCAAGACGACCATCGGCTTCGGCGCGCCGACCAAGGCCGGCACCGCCGCCTCGCACGGCATCGCCGCTCGGGCGCCGAGGAGATCGCCGGCGCCCGCAAGGCGCTCGGCTGGGATTCGCCGCCCTTCGAGATCCCCGCCGATGTCCGCGACGCCTGGCGCATCGCCGGGCTCAAGTCGAGCCCAGCCCGCAAGGAGTGGGAGAAGCGCCTCGCCGCCGCCGACAGCGACACGCGCGCCGAGTTCGAGCGGCGCATCGCGCGGCGACCTGCCGCGCCGGCTTCGACGACGGCGATCGCCGACTACAAGAAGCACGCTTGCCGCCGACAAGCCCAAGGTCGCCACCCGCAAGGCCTCGGAGATGGCGCTCGACGTGATCAACGCGGTGGTCCCGGAGACGATCGGCGGCTCGGCCGACCTGACCCGTCGAACAACACCCGCACCAAGGACATGAACGAGATCAAGCCGGGCGACTTCTCCGGCCGCTACATCCATTGGGGCGTGCGCGAGCACGGCATGGCCGGCGGCCATGAACGGCATCGCGCTGCATGGCGGCCTGATCCCCTATGGCGGCACGTTCCTGGTCTTCACCGACTATTGCCGGCCCGTCGATCCGCCTGGCGGCCCTGATGGGCAACCGGGTGATCTTCGTCATGACCCACGATTCGATCGGCCTCGGCGAGGACGGTCCGACCCACCAGCCGGTCGAGCACTGGCCGCGCTTCGCGCCATCCCCAACCTCCTCGTCTTCCGCCCGGCCGACGCCACCGAGACCGCCGAGTGCTGGCAGCTGGCGCTGGAAAGCCGCGACGTGCGCCGAGCGTGCTTGCCCTGACCCGCCAGAACCTGCCGGCGCTGCGCACCGAATTCAGCGAAGACAACCGCTGCGCCCGCGGCGCCTACGAGACTCGCGCCGGCCGAGGGCGACGCCGAGGTGACGCTGTTCGCCACCGGCTCCGAGGTCGAGATCGCCCTCGCCGCCAAGGCGCTGATCGAGCCAGGCGGGCCACGCCGCCCGCGTCGTCTCGGTTCCCTGTTTCGAGTTGTTCGAGGCGGAGAGCGAGGACTACCAGGCCGAGATCATCGGCAATGCGCCGGTCAAGGTCGCCATCGAGGCCGGCGTGCGCCAGGGCTGGGACCGCTTCATCGGCCCCGACGGCATCTTCATCGGCATGCACGGCTTTGGCGCCAGCGCGCCCTATCAAGAGCTCTACGAGAAATTCGGCATCACCGCCGAGGCGGCCGCCGAAGCGGCTTTGACGAGGGTCAAGGCGCTCGCCTGAGCCTCGCGGTCATTAACGACACGAGCGCCGCCCTCGCCTGAGAGAGGGCGCAGCGCATTCGCAAGGAGAGACAAGTCATGGCGGTTCGCGTCGCGATCAACGGTTTCGGCCGCATCGGCCGGCTGGTGCTGCGCGCCATCGTCGAGTCCGGGCGCAAGGACATCGAGGTCGTCGCCATCAACGATCTCGGCCCGGTCGAGACCAACGCCCATCTGCTGCGGCACGACTCGGTGCACGGCAAGTTCCCGCACGAAGTCACGGTCAACGGCGACACCATCGACGCCGGCCGCGGGCCGATCAAGGTGACCGCGATCAGGGACCCGGCGCAGCTTCCCCACAAGGAGCTCGACGTCGACATCGCGCTGGAATGCACCGGCATCTTCACCTCCAAGGAGAAGGCCCGGCCCATCTCAAGGCCGGCGCCAAGCGCGTGCTGGTCTCCGCGCCGGCCGACGGCGCCGACCTGACCGTCGTCTACGGCGTCAACGACGACAAGCTCACCAACGAGCACATCGTCGTCTCCAACGCGTCCTGCACCACCAACTGCCTCGCGCCGGTCGCCTACGTGCTCCACAACGCCATCGGCATCGAGCACGGCTTCATGACGACGATCCACTCCTATACCGGCGACCAGCCGACGCTCGACACGCTGCACAAGGACCTCTACCGGGCCCGCGCCGCGGCGCTGAACATCATCCCGACCTCGACCGGCGCCGCCAAGGCCGTCGGCCTGGTGCTCCCCGAACTCAACGGCAAGCTCGACGGCGTCTCGATCCGCGTGCCGACGCCGAACGTCTCGCTGGTCGACTTCAAGTTCGTCGCCAAGCGCACGACGACCGTCGACGAGATCAACGACGCGATTGTCGACGCCGCGAAGTCGAACCGGCTGAAGGGCATCCTCGGCTGTCACCGACGAGCCGCTGGTCTCCTCCGACTTCAACCACGACCCGCCTCGTCGACCTTCGCGCTCGACCAGACCAAGGTCATCGACGGCACCTTCGTCCGCGTCGTCTCCTGGTACGACAACGAGTGGGGCTTCTCCAACCGCATGGCCGACACCGCCGTCGCCATGGGCAGCTCGGTCTGAGAGCCGATCGCGACGGCGGCGCTGATGAGCCTTCCGTCCCTTTCGTCCCCTGCACCGCGCGCTGGCGGCCGGTCGGTGCCGATGGGCTCGAGCATCTCGACCTCCGCCGCCGAAGGCGGACGGCATCGCCGTCAGACAGCGTCGTCATCGGCGATCGCGGCGGCGCGCCGTATGGCGTGCACTATACCGGTTCGTCTGCGACGCCGGCTGGAGCGGTGCTGCGCCTCGACCTCGATACGACCGACGGCCGCACCCTGCATCTTGCGCGCCGACGGCAGCGGCGCACTGGCGCACCGACGGCGATGCGCGGCATGATCGCGGCGTTCGACGGTTGCATCGATATCGACCTCGCCGGCTCGCCCTTCACCAATACGCTGCCGATCCGCCGCGCTGGACCTGCGCGCCAGGCGGCCGGCCCACGCGAACTGCGGATGGCTGTACGTGCCGTTCGATACGTTCGCGCCGGTCGTCGATGGGCAGACGTTACCGCTGCCTTGACGCAGGACTGCGCTCTATCGCTACGAGGCGGCCGACCGGAGCTTCGCCGCCGACCTGCCCGTCGACGACGACGGCCTCGTGACTCGACTATCCCGACGCTGTTCGACCGTCATCGACGCTCTGAGAGAGACCTCGATCATGACTGCCTTCCGCACCCTCGACGACACCGGCGACCTGAAGGGCAAGCGCGTCCTCGTCCGCGTCGACCTCAACGTGCCGATGGCCGACGGCAAGGTCGCCGACGACACCCGCATCCGCGCCGTCGCGCCGACCATCAGCGAAGATCGCCGACAAGGGCGGCAAGGCGATCCTGCTCGCCCATTTCGGCCGGCCCAAGGACGGGCCGGACGCCGAAATTCTCGCTGCAGCCGGTCGTCCCGGCGCGTCGCCGCGGTGCTCGGCAGCCGGTCGCTTTCGCCGAGGACTGCATCGGCGCCGATCGCCGAGGCGGCGGTCGCGGCGATGAAGGACGGCGACGTGCTGGTTCTCGAGAACACCCGCTTCCACAAGGGCGAGGAGAAGAACGATCCGCTCTTCGCCGCGGCGCTCGCCAAGCTCGGCGACATCTACGTCAACGACGCCTTCTCCGCCGCGCACCGCGCCCACGCCTCGACCGAGGGCCTCGCCCACCAGCTGCCGGCCTATGCCGGCCGCGCCATGCAGGCCGAGATCGAGGCGCTCGAGGCGGCGCTCGGCGATCCGCAAGCGGCCGGTCGTCGCCATCGTCGGCGGCGCCAAGGTGTCGTCCAAGATCGACGTGCTCGAGAACCTCGCCAGCAAGGTCGACGCGCTGGTGATCGGCGGCGGCATGGCCAACACCTTCCTGCTCGCCAAGGGCATCGCGGTCGGCAAGTCGCTGGCCGAGCCCGACCTCGCCGACACCGCGCAGGCGGATCATCGCCGCCGCCGAGAAGGCCGGCTCGCCGATCGTCCTGCCGGTCGATGTGGTCGTCGCGGCGGAGCTCAAGGCCGGCGCCGCGAGCCGAGACGATCGCGCGTCGACGCGGTTCCGGCCGACCAGATGATCCTCGACGTCGGGCCGAAATCGGTCGACGCGGTCAATGGCTGGATCGACAAGGCGGCGACGCTGGTGTGGAACGGCCCGCTCGGCGCCTTCGAGATGCCGCCCTTCGACAAGGCGACGGTCGCCGCGGCGACGGCACGCCGCCGAGCGCACCAAGGCCGGCAAGCTGCTGTCGGTCGCCGGCGGCGGCGACACCGTGTCGCGCCCTCAATCAGGCCGGCGTCGCCGAGAGACTTCTCCTTCGTCTCGACGGCCGGCGGCGCCTTCCTCGAATGGATGGAGGGCAAGGCCCTTCCCGGCGTCGAGGTGCTGCGCAAGCGGAGCTGATGCCGGCTCGCTGGCCATAGTGGGCGTCTGGCGCGCGCTATGTGAATTTTGGTCGAGATTCGGCTATAGAACCGCTCAACCGACAGCAATCTGGACAGGACAAATGGCCGAACGCCTCGAAGACATCGCAGCCCGGCTCATGGCGACCGGCAAGGGAATTCTCGCCGCCGACGAGAGTTCCGGCACCATCAAGAAGCGCTTCGACGTCATCGGCCTCGCCTCGACCGAGGAGAACCGGCGCGACTACCGCGAGATGCTGTTCCGCACCGACGACGCGATGCGCAACTACATCTCCGGCGTCATCCTCTACGACGAGACCATCCGCCAGAAGGCGAAGGACGGCACGCCGCTGACCGAAGTCATCAAGGCCGCCGGCTCCGTCCCCGGCATCAAGGTCGATATCGGCGCCTAGCGGCTGGCGCTGGCGCCCGGCGAAGTGGTCACCGAGGGCCTCGACGGCCTGCGCGACCGCCTTGCCGACTACTACGAGCTCGGCGCCCGCTTCGCCAAGTGGCGCGCGGTCATCGACATCGGCCCGGGCATCCCGACCGCCAACGGCATCCACGCCAACGCCCATGCGCTCGCCCGCTACGCCGCGCTCTGCCAGGAAGCCAACATCGTGCCGATCGTCGAGCCGGAAGTGCTGATGGACGGCAAGCTCGCCACCCACGACATCGACACCTGCTACGCGGTCACCGAGCGGGTGCTGACGGTGGTGTTCGAGCAGCTCGCCCTCGCCAACGTGTCGCTGCCGGGCACCATCCTGAAGCCGAACATGGTCATTGCCGGCGACAAGGCGCCGCGGCAGGCGTCCGCCCAGGAGGTCGCCGAGAAGACCGTGAAGCTGCTCAAGGCGAAGGTGCCGGCCGCGGTCGCCGGCATCGCCTTCCTCTCCGGCGGCCAGTCCGACGAGGTGGCGACCGAGCACCTGTCGCTGATGAACGCCATGGGCGGCCTGCCCTGGCCGCTGACCTTCTCCTATGGCCGCGCCTTGCAGGCCGCCGCCATCAAGGCCTGGGGCGGCAAGCCCGACAAGGTCGCGGCCGGCCAGCGCGCCTTCAGCCATCGCGCCCGCATGAACAGCCTCGCCGCCACCGGCAAGTGGTCGGCCGCCTTGGAGAAAGAGGCCGCCTAGGGCGCGAAGACGGCCAAAACCTGTTAGGCTCGGCCGTTGGCCGGGCCAAGTGGCATGCGGTCCGAGCGACTGAGGTAACCCGGGGCGACGTGGTGCCTGTGCCATGGCGAAGAATATCGCGGCCCGTTCACGTCTCTGTCTGGTGACACGCCCGGCAAGCGACCTCGCAGGTCTCGCCGGCAAGGTCGGCGATGCGCTGACCGGCGGCGATGTCGCCTCGCTGATCATCGCCGGCGACGCCGCCGACCCGGCATCGCTGCAGCGCGCGGCGGAATTGCTGGTGCCGATCGCCCAAGACGCACGGCGTGGCGGCCATCATCCACAACGACACCCGCATCGCCGGCCGCACCAGCGCCGATGGTGTCCACGTCGACAGCGGGATCGCCGACGTGCAGTCGGCGGTCGCCGCCCTCCATCCGAGGCTGATGGTCGGCGCTGGCGGCATCCGCTCGCGGCACGACGCCATGGCCTTCGGCGAGGCCGGGCCCGACTATCTCTTCTTCGGCCGCCTCGACGGCGACACCGGCGACGACATCCACCCCAAGGCGCTCGACCTCGCGGCCTGGTGCGCCGTCGGTGACGGTCATCCCGGCGATCGTCATGGGCGGCGCCACGATCGCCTCGGTCGACGTCGGCGGCTGCCGAAGGCATCGAATTCGTCGCTCTGAGTCGTGCCGTCTGGGACGACCCGCGCGGGGCCCGCGCCGCCGTGGCCGACGTCTGCGAACGGCTGGCGCGCGCCGGAGAGACGGTCTGATGAGGACCGCCCGCGCCCTCTTCGCCGCCGCCGCAGCGCTGTGTTGCACTGCCTCGCTCGTCGCCGCGCAGGACGGGCCGCTGGTGCTGACCCCACCGCCGGCGGACGCACCGCCGAACCGCCGGCGCGCAAGCTGCCCAGGCCGAAGCCATCCGGCCGCTGCCCCGGGACCGATCGAGCTCGTGCCCAGCGAGCGAGCCGACGGCGACAACCGCTCCGGACGCTCGCCCCGTCCCGCCGATGCCGACGCCGCGTCCCACCGTGACGGCCAAGGAGTCGCCCGCCATGGCCGAGCCGGCGTCGAACGCCGCGGCCCCGGCCCTGCCGCTTGCGGCCTTGGCGCCAAACAACAACGACGCAGGCGCGCCCGACCTCGCCTACGGCGCCTTCCAGCGCGGCCTCTACATCTCCGCCCGCAACATCGCCCAGCCGCGCGCCGAAGCGGGCGATGCCGCGGCGGAGACCCTGCTCGGCGTCATCTACGAGGGCGGTTACGGCGTCGCGCGCGATTTCGCCGAGGCCGCGCGCTGGTATGAGCGCGCCGCGGCGGCGGGGAACCGCGAGGCCGAATTCGCCCTCGGCAACATGTACCTGGAGGGCCGCGGCGTGCCGGCCGACCGCGCCAAGGCCGCCGACTATTTCGAGACCGCCGCCAACCACGGCAAGGTCGACGCCATGTACAACCTCGCCCTGCTCTACATCGGCGGCACGGTCAGGCCGCGCGACTTCACACGCGCCGCAGCCCTTCTGACGACCGCCGCAGAGGCTGGCAACGTCGATTCGGAATACGTGCTGGCGCAGCTCTACCAGGCCGGCTCCGGCGTTGCCCAGGACCAGGAGCGCGCCACGCAGCTCTTCGCCGACGCCGCCCGACAGAACCACGTTCCGGCCGAGGTCGAGTACGCCATTCGCCTGTTCAACGGCGTCGGCATCGCCAAGGACGAGGCCGCCGCGGCCGTCTGGTTCCGCCGCGCGGCCGATCTGGGCAACCCGGTCGCCCAGAACCGCCTGGCCCGCCTGCTGGCCACCGGGCGCGGCGTTCCGGAGGATGCCCTGGCCGCCGCCAAGTACCACTTCCTGGCAAGCCGCGGCGGCAGCAGCGACGATTTCCTCGACGACTTCGTCAGCAAGCTGACGCCCGACCAGCGCCAGCTTGCCCTGGCCGCCGCCCAGCGCTGGCCGGCCAACTGATCCCCAACGCGCCGCTGCCCTTGAACCGGGCGGCGAAGTGTGGTGCGAGAAGGCCCCGCCGAACCGGATCGCCCCCAGCATGGCCCGCACCGCCCTTCTCAACGTCATGGTCCAGGCCGCGCTCAAGGCCGGCCGCGGCCTCGCCCGCGATTTCGGCGAGGTCGAGAATCTGCAGGTTTCGCTGAAGGGACCCGGCGATTTCGTGTCGGCCGCCGATCGGCGCGCCGACAAGGTGCTGATCGCCGAACTGCGCAAGGCGCGCCCCGGATACGGTTTTCTCACCGAGGAGAGCGGCGCCATTGAAGGCAGCGACGCCGCCAATCGCTGGATCATCGATCCGCTCGACGGAACGACGAATTTCCTGCACGGCATTCCGCTCTTCGCCGTGTCGCTGGCGCTGGAGCGCGAGGGCCAGATCGTCGCCGGCGTGATCTACAATCCGATCCTCAACGAACTCTATGTCGCCGAGAAGGGCAGCGGCGCCTTCCTCAACGACCGCCGGATGCGCGTCGCCGCGCGGCGCGACCTCGCCGCCTGCGTCATCGCCACCGGCCTTCCGGGCATGGCCAAGCGCATTCACGACGATGTCCTCAAGGAGATCCGCCCGCTGATGCCGAAGGTCGCCGGCCTCAGGCGCACCGGATCTGCCGCCATGGACCTCGCCTGGGTCGCCTCGGGCCGCTTCGACGGCTACTGGGACCACAGCCTGTCGCCGTGGGATATCGCCGCCGGAATGATCCTTGTGCGCGAGGCGGGCGGCATCGCCACTGACGCCCAGGGCGCTGGAAATGCCTTCACGACGGGCTCGATCGTAGCCGGCAACGAGACCGTGCACGCAGCGCTGGTGGCCAATCTGACGGCGGCCCGCGCCGCCGTCTGACCGAGCGGCCTCCGAAACACCTGCGCTTCGCCGCGATTTTGCCGTTTCTATCGGATCACAAATCACGCTAAGACTTGTGCCAGGCGAGAGAGGCACTGAATTTGCGTTTCTTCCGACGAGCTCGGTCGCGGGAATACGACCCGTACAAACTTGCCAGTCCGCAGATTTACCTCTGGCGGATGACGATATTTCTGATTATCGCCGCCTTCATCGCACTTGCCCTTTCCCGCCAGGTCTTCGCCGCCTTCATCGCCAATCCCGGCCTTAACGGCGTCATCGTCGCCGTTCTGGCGATCGGCATCGGCCTTGCCTTCCGCCAGATCTTCCGCCTGTTCCCCGAAATCCGCTGGGTGAACACCTTCCGCGTCGCCGAACCTGGCGTCGAGGTCGACCGCCCGCCGGTCTTGCTGGCCCCGATGGCGACGCTGCTCGGCGACCGCATCGGCCGCACGGCGATCTCGACACAGACCATGCGGTCGATCCTCGACTCGATCCAGATGCGCCTCGACGAGGATCGCGACCTCAGCCGCTACCTCACCAGCCTGCTCATCTTCCTTGGCCTGCTCGGCACCTTCTGGGGCCTGCTGCAGACCGTCAGCGCGGTCGCCGACACCATCCGCAGCCTCGATGTGTCGTCATCCAACACCGGGGTGATCTTCGAGGACCTCAAGGCCGGCCTCGCCGCACCGCTGAGCGGCATGGGCACCGCCTTCTCGTCGTCGCTGTTCGGCCTCGCCGGCTCGCTCGTCCTCGGCTTCCTCGACCTGCAGGCCGGCCAGGCGCAGAGCATGTTCTACAACGATCTCGAGGACTGGCTGTCGACGGTGACCGACCTCGACCCGGACATGATCGACCGTGGCGGCGCCACCACCGCCGAGGACCTGCGCGTCGCCATCGAGCGCCTGTCGCGCACCATCCAGGAGGGCGGCGGGCGCGACAATTCGCAAGCCGTCGCCGCCGCCGCCGGCACCACCCGCGCCACCACCGCCATGGCCAACCTCGCCGAGGGCATCCAGGGCCTCGTCCAGCACATGCGCAGCGAGCAACAGGTGGTGCGCAGCTGGGTCGAAACCCAGTCGCAGCAGCAGCGCGAGGTTCAGTCCCTGCTCGAGACCATCGCCCGGGCGCTGCAGACGCCCGCGCCGGGGGAATAGGTACCGCTCATGGCCCGCCGCCGTGTGGCCGCTCGCGCCGAATACTGGCCGAGCTTCGTCGACGTCCTCACCAATCTGCTGCTCGTCTTCATCTTTCTGCTGTCGATCTTCGCGCTCGTCCAGTTCCTGCTGAGCCGCGAGATCTCCGGCCGCGATACCGTGCTCCAGCGGCTGAACGCCCAGATCGCCCAACTGACCGAACTACTGGCGATGGAGAAAGCCAAGAGCAGCGACACCTCCGACAGCCTGGCGAGCATGCAGGCGAGCCTCGCGGCGGCGGAGAGCGAGCGCGACCGCCTGCGCGGCCTGCTCGACTCGCAGGCCAACGCCTCGTCGACCGCCACCGACAAGATCGCGGCGCTGACCACCGACCTCGACAGCGAGAAGCAGATCAGCCAGCGGGCGCTCTCCCAGGTGGAACTGCTCAATCAGCAGATCGCGGCGCTACGCCGGCAGATCGCCGCCCTCGAGACGGCGCTCGACGCCTCCGAACAGAAGGACAAGGAGAGCCAGACGCAGATCGCCGACCTCGGCCGGCGATTGAACGTGGCGCTCGCCCAGCGCGTCCAGGAACTGTCCCGCTACCGTTCCGACTTCTTCGGACGCCTGCGCCAGATCCTCGGCGACCGCCCGGACATCCGCATCGTCGGCGACCGCTTCGTGTTCCAGTCGGAGGTGCTGTTCGCCACCGGTTCGGACGAGATCAACCCTCAGGGCCAGGACGAACTCGGCAAGGTGGCGAACGCCATCAGCGACCTCATCAAGGAGATCCCCGAGGACATTCCCTGGGTTCTGCAGATCAACGGCCACACCGACAAGCGGCCGGTCAGCGGCGGCGGCCGGTTCAAGTCGAACTGGGACCTGTCCGCGGCCCGCGCCATTTCAGTCGTGCAGTATTTCATCACGCAGGGGATTCCACCCGACCATCTCGTCGCCGCCGGCTATGGCGAGTTCCAGCCGCTCGAGCAGGGCGACAGCGATGCGGCCTATGCCCAGAACCGCCGCATCGAGCTGAAACTGACCGAGCGCTGAGCGCTGCGGCTGGCGCGCAAGCGCCCCCCCAACACCAACCTCGTCAGACCGCGAATGCTCTGGGTGGCCGGGAGAGCGACCCCGGAAAAACGAGACACATCGGCCTTGTCCCCAAGATGGGACGATTGCATTGCCGCGAAGCCGAGGACCGCCAGCTCGTTGCCGGGCACAGGCCGCCAAATTCGCGGGAGTGTGCACTTCTGTACTGTTCGCAACACCGACAGGAACTAGACTGACCAAGTAGGTCGTTTGCGCTGCGAGCCGGTTCTCCGACGCTCTTGACTGCTCTGCTCGCGCAGCCGAGCAACGCCGGGCGGGACTGTCTTGTCCCAAGCCCCCCAATCCCGCCCGGCGTCAGACTGTGAGTTCAACCCGACGCACTGCTGCCACGCCCGCAGGTTGCCCCCCGCCTCAACACCGGAAGGCCCTCCGCACCTCCCGGACACTCCGCTTGGGCGCATTTCGCCAGCGAGAAGCTCGGCGCCGCCCCGTCCGGCTGGCGCCGATCCCTGAATTCCCATAGGAATACCCGCATGTCAGAGGAGCGCACGGTACGCCGGCTGGCGGCGATTCTCGCCGCCGACGTCGTCGGTTATTCGCGGATGATGGGAGCCGACGAGGCCGGCACCCTCGCCGCGCTCAAGCGCCATCGCGAAACGCTCTTCGATCCGGCAGTGGCCGCCCATGGCGGCCGCATCGTCAAGCTGATCGGCGACGGCACCCTGGTCGAGTTCGGCAGCGTCGTCGACGCGGTCAAATGCGCGCTCGCCATCCAGCAGGCCGTGCGCGACGCCGTCGCCGACGCTCAGCCGCGGATCGTGCTTCGCATCGGCGTCAATCTCGGCGACATCATCATCGACGGCGACGACATCTACGGCGACGGCGTCAATGTCGCGGCCCGGCTCGAACCGCTGGCCGAACCGGGCGGCATCTGCATCGCCTCGATCGTCAACGAAAGCCTCGGCAATCGCATCGATATCCGCTTCCGGGACGGCGGCGAGGTGCAGGTCAAGAACATCGAGCGGCCGATCCGCGTGTGGAAGTGGCACCCCGGCGAACCGGCCGCCAGGCCCACGCCGGCGGCCGCTCCGACGGACGCCGCGCCGGCGGCCGTGAAACCCTCCATCGCCGTTCTGCCGTTCGACAACATGTCGCACGACCCCGAACAGGAATATTTCTCCGACGGCATCACCGAAGACATCATCACCGACCTCTCCAAGGTCGGCGGCCTGATCGTCATCGCCCGCAATTCGAGCTTCGCCTACAAGGGCAAGGCGGTCGACATCCGCAATGTCGGCCGCGAGCTCGGTGTCCGCTCGGTGCTGGAAGGCTCCATCCGTCGCGCCGGCAACCGGGTGCGCATCACCGCGCAGTTGATCGACGCCGCCGACGGCGCCCATCTGTGGGCGGAGCGCTACGACCGCGACCTCACCGACATCTTCGCCGTCCAGGACGAAGTCACCCGCGAGATCGTCACCGCCCTCAAGGTGACGCTGACGCCGGGCGAACAAGCCCGGATCTCCGAGATGGAGACGAACAACCCGGAGGCCCACGACAGTTTCCTGAGGGCGCGCGAGCTCCTCAGCGGCTCGAGCAACCGGGCCATCTTTCAGGAAGCCGCCGCACTCTTCGAGAAGGCCATCGCGCTCGATCCCGGCTACGCGTCGGCCTATGCCGGCCTCGGATTTGCAAATTCCCTCGACTACAACAACAACTGGACCGGCGATCCGCCAGCCGCGTTGCGGCGCGCGCGGGAACTCGCCGCCAAGGCAATCGCGCTTGCCCCCGACAATCCTTACGGACATTACGTCATGGGTGTTTCGTCGGGCCTCGGCGGCGACCTGGATGCCGCCAAGGCATCCATCGAAAAGGCGCTCGCCCTCAACCCGAACTACGCGGCCGCGCATAATTCGCGCGGCGCCTTCGCGATATTCACCGGCCATCCCGCCGACGCCATCCCGCATGTCGAGCAGGCCATCCGGCTGGACCCGACGAATTCCAGAGGCGCCTACCTTCATTTCGTCGGCCTCGCCCACCTGCTCCTCGGCAATTACGAGACGGCGGCGGCGGTCTTCCGCGAGCGCATCCGCCAGGCGCCGAAATCCGACCTGACCCGCACCATGCTTGCCTCCGCCTTGGGGCACCTCGGCGAGGTCGAGGCGGCGCGGAGGACCTGGGACGAACTCCTGGCGATCAATCCAGACTACGATTTCGAGCAGCACATCGGCCGGCTGCCCTTCCAAAATCCCGCCGACGCCGCGCGGATTCGCGAAGGCGTGGCCAAGGCCGGCCTGCCAAAACCGGCCGCCTGAACCACCCCGCGTTGACCCGTCCCCCCGCCCCGGCTATACCCGCCGCCACGAAACCGCCGGCCTGCGTCCGGCGCCCGCGAAATCCAGGGCCGAGGCCATGAAGAAAGACATCCACCCCGACTACCACGACATCAAGGTCGTGATGACCGACGGGACCGAGTACACCACCCGCTCGACTTTCGGCGAGCCGGGAGCGACGCTCCATCTCGATATCGACCCGAAGACCCATCCGGCCTGGACCGGCGGCGGCCAGCATATCGTCGACCGCGGCGGCCGCGTGTCGCGCTTCAAGAACCGCTACAAGGGCTTGATGGGCGGCGACAGCTGAGCGCCGCAAGACATCGGCGAGATTGCCTGAGCCCCGGCCCTGCGCCGGGGCTTTCGTTTGCGGGGATCAGCGTCCGCCGCCGAACGCGTCGGCGATGCGATCGAGATCGCGGGCGACGCGGTTGACCCCGGTCTCCGGCGGCCGCCGTATCGCGGCATCGAGGCGCACCACTCGCTCCTGCAGGCGCAGCGATCGTTCGATCAATTCGCGCAGCCGCTCGGGAAGGTCGCTCCAGCCATTGCCGGCCGTGCCCGAGGAAACACCGCCGAGTTTCACCTTGGCCCGTTCGGCGCTCGCCTGTTCGGCGCTGATATCGCCCTCGTTGACCGCGCGCTGGAGCAGGAGCCACGACGCCAGTTGCATCAGCCGCGTGGTCAAGCGCATCGACTCGGCCGCATAGGACAGCGAGCCCGCCCGCGACAGGCGCTGCGACTCCCGCCGTCCGTCCTTGTCGAGATAGGTCGCGGTCTCCTCGACCAGCGCCATGCCCTCGCGGAACATTGCCTTGAAGGCTTCCGAACCCGCCAGCCGCTTGCCGAAGACGACCGGTTCGGATCCGCTGTTGGCCGCCGTTGAACTGTCTTCCATCGTACCTGCGCGCCTTGTGCCGGCGACCGTTGCGTCGACCAGCCTCGATCCGGGACCGCGACGAAGGATGAGCAAATCCCGGACCAGCAAACGTCATCCCATTCCCGGCCGCGCGGGGCAAGGGGCGACAAAAAAAGAGCCGCCAGGAGGCGGCTCTGAAGGTTTTTTGACAGGGAGGCGTCAAGAGTGGCAGGCGCCACTCGAATCCAGATGACTGGACGAGGGTCAGTTAAGCTCCGTAAAGCCTAAGAAAAGGTTAACGGCCCGCGGAAGATTGTCGGGATCGGGGGAGAAAGCGTGCCAAATCGGGAACTCCGGGCGGCAGCCGGTCTCACGTCTTGAAGAACGACGCAGCCACCGTGGCGCTCGCCTGCTTGGCCGCCACCGCCGCCTCGATCCGTGCGATCTCGTCCTTCAGGAGGGCGATGCGTTCGGCGAGTTCGTGGAGCGAAAGCGCCGACAGATCCTCGCCGATCTGGTGTACGGGTTTCTTCTTCGGTTTGTCGTCGTCTTCGGTCGCCATCGCGCGCCTCCTTGTGCCGGAAACCTAGACCGCGAGGCCGCGATTGTCAGCGCCGCCGGTGTCCGCTAGGACGACCCGACCGACCGACCGAGCCCCCCAGCACCATGCCCAAGCTCCCCGAGACCATGACCGTCGTCGCCATCACCGAGCCAGGCGGCCTCGACAAGCTGGTCGTCGCCGAACGGCCGCTGCCGGTCGCCGGCGAGCACGAGATTCTGGTGCGCGTCGCCGCCGCCGGCGTCAACCGGCCGGACGTGCTGCAACGCCTCGGCCGCCACCCGCCGCCGGCCAGCGCGCCGCCCGACGTACCCGGGCTGGAGATCGCCGGCGAGGTGGTCGCGCTCGGACCCGGCGCAGCGCGCCATCGCCTCGGCGACGCGGTGACGGCGCTGGTGCCCGGCGGCGGCTACGCCGGATATTGCAAGGTCCACGAGACCAATGCCCTGCCCGTGCCGGACGGCTTCTCGATGGTCGAGGCCGCGGCGATTCCGGAAACCTTCTTCACGGTCTGGCCGAACCTCTTCGACCGTGGACGTCTGGCGGCGGGCGAAACCGTGCTTGTCCACGGCGGCACCTCCGGCATCGGCACCGTCGCCATCCAGCTCGCCACCGCGTTCGGCGCGCGTGCCATCGCCACTGCCGGCAGCGCGGCGAAATGCGACGCCTGCCTGCGCCTCGGCGCCATCGCCGCGATCAACTACCGCGAGGAGGATTTCGTCGCCCGCGTCGCCGAGATCACCGGCGGACACGGCGCCGACGTGATCTTCGACCTGATCGGCGGCGACTATGTCATGCGCAACTACGCCGCCGCGGCCGAGGAAGGCCGCATCGTCCAGATCGGCCTCCAGCACGGTGGCAAGGTCGAGATCGACCTCGGCCGGATGATGAACAAGCGGCTGACCCACACCGGGTCCGGGCTCCGCCACCGGCCGGTCGAGCTTCAAGGCATCGGTCGCCGAAGCGCTGCACAGGAGAGTCTGGCCGCTATTGGCGGCGCGCAAGGTTGCGCCGGTGATCAATTTCGACCTTTCCGCTCGCCGAGGCGGCAAAGGCCCAGGCACGCATGGAAGCGTCCGCAGCACATCGGCAAGATCGTGCTGACGGCCTAGGGCCGGCCCTTCATCACGGTCGAGCTGCTCTTGTCGTTGGGCGCCAGAACCAGCGGCGGAATGCAGGCATAGGCCGCCATCTCCCGATAGACGGCGTTCATCAGCCCGTCGATGGAATAGGCGGGAAAACGCTTGTTCGTCGCCGGGAATTCCAGCATCCGGTTGTCCATCGGGAAGCACGAAGCACGCAGCCGCTCCGCCCCCTGCGGCGAGATCGCATAGCCGCAGATGCCGAAAGCATGGCGGAGGCCGAAGAGGCGCGTCGGGTCGCGGGCCGCCGCGAACCTCTCCAGTTGCGCCGGCTTCGGATAGCGCACCGTGAACAGCGCGCTGACGTCCATGTCGGCGACGACGTTGAACTCGAGCAGCGAGTCGGTGTTGTAGCCGAGGAGGACGATGTCCCAGTCGTCCATGCCGGCCATCGCCGCCGTCAGTGCGGCCCGGGCGTCGTGACGGATGTAGGCGTCGTCCTCGAACACGATCAGTGACCGTTTCTCGGCGATCGCCTTGTCCCACAGGTTGCGATGCGACAGCGCTACGCCGATCGTGCCTTTGGTGTTCCACTTCGTCTTCGGCTTGATGACGCCGAGGCGGATCGCCTCGTCCTCGCCGAGCGCGTTGCCGTCGACCGCCTCGAAGCGGCGAAAGCGAATCCCGCTGGCGCCATTGCGTCCGAGGAAGGCGGCCATGCGCTCCGGTGTGCGCGCCAGGCTGATGACGTAGCAGTCGAAAGCGCTGTCGAAAGTCTCTTCGGGGGTCAGGGCGGGCCTCTCCATCGTTCCTGAATTCGGTTTGCTTCGCGGCGGGCGACGCCCTATATAGACCGCAATCCCCTCAATTCAGTCGAGGAAGCGGCTCGCCGGGCGGAAAACCGGCGGATCGAACGGGAGAACCCTATGACCAATGCCATACCCCTGATGCCGAAGGCGACCGCCGTCTGGCTGGTCGAGAACACCGCCCTTTCCTTCGATCAGATCGCCGATTTCTGCAAGCTGCACCCGCTCGAGGTGCAGGCCATCGCCGACGGCGAGGCCGCCCAGTCGATCAAGGGCCTCGACCCGATCCTGACCGGCCAGTTGACGCGCGAGGACATCCAGCGCGCCGAGGGCGATCCTGCCGTCCGCCTCGGACTCGTCGAGCAGAAGACCCGTGCGCCGGTCGCCAAGCGCAAGGGCCCGCGCTACACGCCGGTGTCGCGGCGGCAGGACCGGCCGAACGCCATCCTGTGGCTGCTGCGCAACCATCCCGAACTGAAGGACGCGGCGATCATGCGCCTCGTCGGCACCACAAAGCCGACAATCGAATCGATCCGCAGCCGCACCCACTGGAACGCCAACAACCTCCAGCCGATGGACCCGGTGACGCTCGGCCTGGCCTCGCAGATCGATCTCGACTTCGAGGTCGAGAAGGCCGCCAAGAACCTGCCGGTCGAGGAGGCGCCGGCGGAAGGCGCCACGCTGCTGCCGGCTTCGCACACCACCTCGGCCGCCGCCGCCCTGGCCAGCGCCGCCGCCCAGCCGCAGGTCAACCCCGAGCACGAGGCCGCGCGCGAGGCGGACGCCGTTTTCGCCAAGCTGAAGTCGATGAAGGGTCCCGAGTCGGAGGACGACGAGCAAACCTGATCACGGCGCCCGGGTGACGCGCGCGAGGTAGTCCTCGAGCGTGCGGCCGGGCTCGCGATCGAAACGCTCCGCCGTCACCTCCAGCCCCTCGGCGCGGTCCACCCGGAAAGTCCGGAAGTCGGTCCTCAGTTCGCACCAGGCCGCAAGCGTCCACACCTGCCCCCAGAAGTGCAGCGCCAGCGGCCGCACCGTTCGCCGGCTGGCGCCGCCATCGGCGTCGCGATAGGCGAAGCTGGTCTTCAACCGCTTGTCGATCGCCAGGCCGAAGGCGTCGAGATTGTCGCGTTCGGCGTCCTGCAGGCGAGCGCCGGGCGCGAAGATCGGCACGCGCTGGGCGACCCGCATGCGCTCCTCCGGCACGACCTCGCCGATCTTGACCAACGCTTCGGCCGCGGCGGCGGCAAGCCCCTTGCCCGCCCACGCCTTGACCATGCGCGCGCCGACGATCAGCGCCTCGATCTCGCTTGGCAGGAACATCAGCGGCGGCAACTGGTAGCCCGGTCGCAGCAGGTAGCCGACGCCCGCCGCGCCGTCGATCGGAACGCCCGAGGCCTGCAGGTCGCGGACGTCCCGATAGACCGTGCGCACCGACACTTCCAGCTTTTCGGCGAGCGCGCCGGCGGTGACCAGCCGGTCACCGCGCAATTGCTGGATGATCTCGAAGAGACGGTCGGCGCGGCGCATGGCGAGCATTCCTCACGACACGGCGTGGAGCCCCACGCGATTACCCTCGCTGTCGCGGATATGGAAGAACGAACCCATGCCGGGCGGCAGCTCGACCCGCGGCGTCAGCAAGGCGCCGCCCGCCTTCTCGACCCGGGCGACCACCTCGTCCAGGTGTCCGTTGCAGTTGATGTAGACCACCGTGCCGGCGTCCTTGCCGGCGAGTTGCGGGGCTTCCATGACGCAGCCGGAAACCTTGGGCCGGGCGTAGGGGAACACGCCCATGCGCGGTCCGCCGAAGGATTCCCGCGTGAGGCTCGTGTCGAAGATTGTTTCGTAGAACTTTGCCGCCCGGTCGAAATCGGAGGCCGGAATCTCGAACCACACCGCGACGTTGTCGCGCTCGTCGATCATGCTCATGACGCTTCTCCCGAGGTGAAATCGCGGCCTGCCCGCGAATGGGGGAGAGACTAGTGGAGGGCCACTGACAGCCTTGTGTCAGGAGTGGCGGAGGCCACCGGTGCCTCTTGGCGCCGGCATGGGCGGACCGCCGGTCAGCCTTTCACCGGAACGGTATAATTCAGCGGCAGGCGGCCGCCGTCGGCATAGATGGTCTGGCCGGTGATGTAGCTCGCCTCGTCGGAAATCAGGAAGGCGGCGATGGCGGCGATCTCCTTCGGCTCGCCGATGCGCCCGAGCGGCGTGCGCGACAGGATGCGCTTGCGCGCCTCCGCGTCATCCATCACCGTTCCCAGCATCTCCGTCATGATCGAGCCGGGACCGATGGCGTTGACCCGGATGCCATGCGGCGCCAGCGCCAGCGCCATGACCTTGGTGAGCTGGTTGATGCCGCCCTTCGACACCGAATAGGGCACCTGGTTGGCGATGGCGAAGACGGCGTTGACCGACGACATGTTGACGATCGCCCCCGGCGCGCCGCCATCGGCAATGCGCTCGACCATGTGGCGGGCGACGGCCTGGCCGCAGAGGAAGGCGCCTTTCAGGTTGGTGCGGATGACGCGGTCGAAGGCCGCTTCTTCGAGGTCGAGGAATTCGCCGGCCGACAGAATGCCGGCATTGTTGACCAGCGCGTCGACGCCGCCGTGGGCATCGACCGTTGCCGCGATCAGATTGTGAACGTCGAGCCGCTCGCCGACGTCGCATTCGACGAAACGGATCGCGCCGAAGGCGCCGAGATCCTGCACCGCCTGCGAGCCGGCATCCTCGTCGATGTCGGCGATGGTGACACGTGCGCCCTCTTCGAGGAAACGCCGCGCGATCGCGTATCCGATTCCACGCGCCCCGCCGGTGACAATGGCGACCTTGTTCTCGAGCAGCACCCTACTGCCTCCGCTCGCTGTCTTGCCGCAGTGGGCCAAGCGTTAGCCAAAGGCACCCGTCGTGTCCACGGTTGTCCGGCGGCCATTTGGAGCATAAAGTCGCGCCGCCGCGTCGTCCGGCCGGCTCCTCCCGCGACTCAGCCCATCCAGATGATTTCCGATCCATGGTTCTACGTCGCCGCGATTCCGGCGATGATCATTCTCGGCCTGTCGAAAGGCGGTTTCACCACCCTCGGCATGCTCACCGTGCCGACTCTGGCGCTGGTCATCTCGCCGGTTCAGGCCGCGGCGATCGTGCTGCCCATCCTCGTCCTCAGCGACGTCGTGGCACTCTTCTCCTACCGCGGCATCTTCGATGCGACGACGCTGAAGATCATGCTCCCCGGCGCGGTCGTCGGCATCGCGATCGGCTGGTGGACGGCAGCCTGGGTCACGGAACAGGAGATCCGGCTGATCGTCGGCGCCATATCGGTCGCCTTCGCGCTGAACTACTGGCTCCGCCACCGACTGAGCCAGGAGCGTCAACCGCAGAACGTCGCCAAGGGCGGCTTCTGGGGCGCGGTCACCGGCTTCACCAGTTTCGTCAGCCATGCCGGCGGCCCGCCGTTCCAGATGTACGCCGTGCCGCTCCGTCTCGAGCCGCGTGTCTTCGCCGGCACATCGGTGATCGCCTTCGCCGTCATCAATGCGGTGAAGCTCGTCCCCTATTTCTTCCTCGGCCAGTTCGACGCGACCAACCTGACGACGTCGGCCGTCCTCCTGCCGATCTCGGTTCCGGCGACCTTCGCCGGCGTCTGGCTGGTGAAGCGGTTCAACGCCGCCGCCTACTACCGGGTCGTCTACGTCATGATCTTCGTCGTCGGCGCCTATCTCGTCTGGGAAAGCCTCGCCGCGAGCTTCGGATAACGCTACCGTCGCGGCTCAAGAACACGTCTGTGCACGACATGGCCGCGGCCACCGGCCGCTGCACCACGGCGCTGAAGGCGAATCCATTCCCGATTGGATAGAACAACCGCTTCCGCAGCGCAGCACACGCGCGGGACCTCGGCGCAACACAAGACGAAAGCGCCGCGGGGAGGCCGCGGCGCTGACGTTACCGAAACTCAGGCGCGCTTGGCGCTCAATGGACGCGCTCGCCGGTCAGGCGGGCAATCTCGTCTTTCAACAACAACTTCTTCCGCTTGAGTTCGCTCAACTCAAGCGAATCGACGCCCGGATGAGCCAGCGCCTCCTCGATCTCTTTTTCGATCGTCTCGTGGCGGCGCTCAAGCTCAGCCACATGGGAACCAATAGCCATCAGTTAAGTGCCTCCTGTTGACTATCTGACGGCTACCAGTCTGACACAAAGCCGTCATTCTGTCGAACCGAACGGGCGTCGATTGTGCGGCGCACACAACGCCCTCCCCGCATTTCGGGGCCGGTCTTTAGCCATCTGGGGCCGCCCGGGTCCCACATCAAGACCCCTTTTCGTCCGCCGGCGCGAATGGAGCGGGAGGGTCATTCGTGCTATCCTCCGCGGTGCCGCCTGGCAGGCTGTTAGGGAGGCCAAACGGCCGAACGATGGGGTCTCGGGACCGTCGCCTGAGCGAAGAGGAAGATCGCGAAATCCGACGCGAGCTCGCCGAGCTCCGCCAGGAGCACCGTGACCTCGACCTCGCCATCGCCGCGATGACCGAGTCGGGGCCCCTCGACACAATCCGCATCCAGCGCATGAAGAAGCGCAAGCTGGCGCTGAAGGACCGAATCGCCGCCCTCGAGGACCGCCGCCTGCCCGACATCATCGCCTGAACGGGAGCCGCGGCTTCTTGCGGTGCAGCAGTCTCAGCCTATAATCCGCCCCCTTTCACGGGGCCAGCGGGACCGAACGGAATTTCATGGCGGAACCGACCCCATTGGTTGCCATCGTCATGGGCAGCCAGTCAGACTGGACGACGATGCGCCACGCGGCCGAGACCCTCGACGGGCTCGGCATCGCCCACGAGGCGCGCATCGTCTCCGCCCACCGCACGCCGAAACGCATGGTGGCCTTCGCCGAGGGCGCCAGGGCCGCCGGCTACAAGGTCATCATCGCCGCAGCTGGCGGCGCCGCCCATCTGCCCGGCATGATCGCCTCGCTGACGCCGCTGCCGGTGCTCGGCGTGCCGATCGAATCGAAGGCGCTGTCCGGCCTCGACAGCCTCTATTCCATCGTCCAGATGCCGGCCGGCGTTCCGGTCGGCACGCTCGCCATCGGTCGCGCCGGCGCGGTCAACGCCGCGTTGCTTGCCGCCGCGATCCTGGCCGTCTCCGATGCCGCTCTTGCCGGCAGGCTGGAGAAGTGGCGCGCCGAACAGACCGCCTCCGTCAGCGAGCGTCCCGCCGACAATGACTGACCAGCCGGTCTCGCCCGGCATGACCGTCGGCATCCTCGGCGGCGGGCAGCTGGGGCGGATGCTGGCACTGGCGGCCGCCGAGCTGGGCCTGTCGTGCCATATCTATTGCCCGGATCAACGGAGCCCCGCCTTCGCCGTCGCCGCCCAGCGCACCATCGCCGCCTATGACGACGAGGCCGCGCTCGCCGCCTTCGCCGAGACAGTCGACGTCGTCACCTACGAGTTCGAGAACATCCCGGCGAGCACCATCGCGTTCCTCGCCGCCCTTGCAACCGTATCGCCCGGCGTGCGCAGCCTGTCGGTCTCCCAGGACCGCCTCGCCGAAAAACAGTTGATGGACCAGCTCGGCATCGCCGTGCCGGCCTACAGCGCCGTCGATGCCCTCAGCGACATCTATTCCGCCGTCGCCCGCACCGGCCGGCCGGCGATCCTCAAGACGCGGCGCTTCGGCTACGACGGCAAGGGCCAGGCGGCCATCCGCACCGGCGACGACCCGGTCAACGCATGGCGGGCGATCGGCGAAGCGCCGGCGATCCTCGAAGCGCTCGTGCCTTTCGCGCGCGAGATCTCGGTGGTGCTGGCGCGCGCCCGCGACGGCACCATGCGCACTTGGGATGTGACCGAGAACCGCCACAAGGCCGGCATCCTCCACACCTCCACCGTGCCGGCCGACGTGACCCCGGCGCTCGCTGCCAGCGCCGTCGCCATCGCCGAGACGATCGCCACCGCACTCGGCCATGTCGGCGTGCTCGCCGTCGAGATGTTTGTCGTCGGCACCGGCGCCGAGGCCGGCCTGATGGTCAACGAGATCGCCCCGCGGGTGCACAATTCCGGCCATTGGACGAGCGACGGCGCTCGCACCTCGCAGTTCGAGCAGCACATTCGGGCGATCTGCGGCTGGCCGCTGGGCGACACCACCCGCCACAGCGACGTGGTGATGACCAACCTCATCGGCAACGACGTCGCCGACTGGCGGGAACGCGCCGCCGAGCCGGGCGTCCGGCTGCACATCTATGGCAAGGCCGAGGCCCGTCCCGGGCGCAAGATGGGTCACCTCAACCGGGTGCGGCCGCGCTCCTGAACGTTCGTTTTGACAGGCCAGCGCCCTCTCTGGTAAAGGAAGCCAACATTTCGGGGCGCGCGCGGCGCCGGCCGAACGCCGGGGTTTGCCGCATCTCGAACGATCAATCGACATCATAAACAGGACGTTTTCGCTTGCAGGTTCTCGTTCGCGACAACAATGTCGACCAGGCGCTGAAGGCTCTGAAGAAGAAGATGCAGCGCGAGGGGCTCTTCCGCGAGATGAAGCTCCGCAACTACTATGAGAAGCCGTCCGAGCGGCGGGCGCGCGAAAAGGCCGAGGCTGTCCGGCGCGCGCGCAAGCTCGCCCGCAAGCGGGCCCAGCGCGAGGGGCTGATCGCAGCCCCGAAGCCGCGGGTTCACGCCGGACGCCCTTAGAATCGCCGGGTTTCGGCGTTCTGCTGATTGGACGGAGCCTGCCCGCCCGCATGCCGGCGGACAGGTGCGGATTTGCGGCGGGGTCGGGCGAGGACTGAGGTGCAGGCGTTGATCCCGAGCGGCGATTCCACACAACCGGCGACCTCCGCACGGCGCATGTCGACGGCAGTCGCGATCACCCTGCTGGCGGGCCTGGCGCTGGCGGGCTGCCAGTCATCCCGCAACGGATATCCCACCGCCGAGATCGACCGCTCCGCCGGTTCCGAGGTCAACATCGCCTCGCTGACCGCGGTTGTGCAACAGAACCCGGGCGACGCCGGCGCCTACAACGTGCGCGGCAGTGCCTACGGCAAGTCCGGCGACCTCAGGGCCGCCATCGCCGATTTCGACAAGGCGATCCAGCTCAATCCGTCCTTCTATCAGGCCTACGCCAACCGCGCCCTCGTCCAGCGCCGGCTGAACCGCGACGACCTCGCGTTGCAGGACTACAACCGCGCCATCCAGATCAACGCGAACTACGCCGTCGCCTATGTCGGCCGCGGCAACATGTACCGGCAGCGCCAGCAGCTCGATCTGGCCCTCGCCGACTTCAACCGCGCCATCCAGATCGACGCCAACGACCCGCGCGCCTATCACAACCGCGGCCTGGTCGAGCAGGCGCAGGGCCAGCACATCGTCGCGATTGCCGATTTCTCCAAGGCGATCTCGCTCGCCCCCGGCGCGCTCGAGCCGTACAACGCCCGCGGCCTGTCCTACCTGGCGACCAACGACTACCGCGCCGCGCTCGACGACTTCAACGAAGTGGTCAAGCGCGACAAGCAATCCTACGAGGGCTGGACCAATCAGGGCCTGGCGCTGGAGAAGCTCGGCGACCGTCAGAAGGCCTTTGCCGCCTTCGCCCGCGCGTCTTCGCTGAACGCCAACTACGCGCCGGCGCGGGAAGGCATGCGGCGGACCTCGTCCGGCGGCGGCTTCGGTCAGACCTGACCCGTCCCGGAAGCCCTCTCTCCTCTAGGGTGTTTGCAGCGTCCGGCGGCGCGTCTCCCGGCTATGCCGAAGGCGCCTTGTTCCACGGCAGCGCCCCGAGGGCGTAGCCGGCAAGGATGGTGGCAATGCCGCCACCGCCGAAGACCGCCAACACGATCACGCCCTCGTCTTCGAGGTTGACGTCTGCGACCACCACAACGCACAGCGTCGTTGCGATGCCGACGATTGCGCCGGCGACCACCGCGTCGATCGCGGTCATCCCGGCCCTGCGGATCGCCAGGCCGAGCCCGACCATGCCGAACATCGCGATCGCGAAATAGAGGAACTCGCTGTTGCCGGACATTGGATCCGACACGAATGCCGCAACCCAGAGGGCACACATGGCGATAGCCGGGACAATGACATAGAGCGCAAATGTGCGCGGGTCCGTGAGTCTGGCGCGACGTGCGGGCCCGGCCGCCGTCCCGCGAGGCTGGCTGGCCGCGGCAGCCTTGCCTGTCGGAGCGCGGGCCGCCGCCGGGGCGGTGGCAGCGGCCTCGGCCGGGCGCGCCTTCGCAACCGGCACGTCTTGCTGGCGCGGCGGAGGGGGCGGCGGCTGTGCCGCGATCTCGGACTCCACCGGGCTTGCCGGCGCCGGCTCGGCCGCGGGTGAGGCCTGGGTATCGGCCGTGTCGGAGACGCCGGTCACCTTGTCGATGGCCGCGAACAGCCTTTCGAGGTCTTCGTAGAAGCGCGGGCCGCCCGAGGCCATCGTCAGGGCATTGATCTCGGTGACCTCGCGCAAGCTCGCCGGCAGTTCGTCGGGCTGCGGCATCTCCGCGTCCTCGACCAGCACCGGCAGGAGCGGAATGTCGAGCTGAAGCGCCGTCTCGACCTCGACGCGCACCCAGTCGTTGGCCGAAGCGATGCGGGCTTTGCCCTCCGCGTCCTTGCCCTCCCAGCCGGGGCCGATGACCGCCACCACGAAATCGCAGTCCTTGAGGGCGCGGCCGATCCGCTTGCGGAAATTCTCCGTCGGCTGGATCGAATCGATGTCGCGGAAAACCGATTCCTTGCCGTAGCGGTCGACCAGCTTCTCGAAGAGCCAGCTGGTGATTGTCTGGGAATCGTCGCGCCGGTAGGAAAGGACGATCTTGGCCATGCGCCCCGAGTCCGAGAAACTCGCCGCCGGCGGCTTGCCGGCCGCGCTCGCTCAGGAGGCTAAGGCAATTGTGCCGGATTGTCATGGCCGGCGGCCGGCTGCGAGCCCAGTGCTCGACGGGCCGATGGACGGCCTGACCAACTCCTTGCGAGCGACAAACGATGGCGAGACTGCGCTGGGCGGGGCGTTCCCTACAGCGACTTGACGATGCCCTCGGTCATCTTCTTGGCGTCGCCGAGCAGCATCATCGTGTTGTCGCGATAGAACAGCGGATTGTCGATGCCGGCGTAGCCCGACGCCAGCGACCGCTTGACGAACATCACCGTGCCCGCCTTCCACACCTGCAGCACCGGCATGCCATAGATCGGCGAGGACGGGTCGTCCTCCGCCGCCGGGTTGGTCACGTCGTTGGCGCCGATGACATAGGCGACGTCGGCCTGGGCGAACTCGGAGTTGATGTCCTCGAGCTCGAAGACCTCGTCGTAGGGCACGTTCGCCTCGGCGAGCAGCACGTTCATGTGGCCGGGCATGCGGCCGGCGACCGGGTGGATGGCGTATTTGATCTCGACGCCTTCCGCTTTCAGCTTGTCGGCCATCTCACGCAGCGCGTGCTGTGCCTGCGCCACCGCCATGCCGTAGCCCGGCACGATGATGACCTTGGAGGCGTTCTTGAGGATGAAGGCGGCGTCGTCGGCAGAGCCGATCTTGACCGGCCGATGCTCTTCCGTGCCGCCCGCCGCCGCCGTCTCGCCTCCGAAGCCGCCGAGGATGACGGAGATGAAGGAGCGGTTCATCCCCTTGCACATGATGTAGGAGAGGATCGCGCCCGACGAGCCGACCAGCGCGCCGGTGATGATCAGCGCGGTATTGCCGAGCGTGAAGCCGATGCCCGCCGCCGCCCAGCCCGAGTACGAATTGAGCATCGAGATGACCACCGGCATGTCGGCGCCGCCGATCGGGATGATGATCAGCACGCCAAGCGTCAGCGCGACGATGACGATCAGCCAGAAGGCGATCGGCGCCTGGCTGGCGAAGAACACCGCGATCAGCACGACCAGCAGCACGCCGAGGCCGGCATTCACCACATGACGCTGGGGCAGCAGGATCGGCTTGCCCGACATCCGCCCGTCGAGCTTGAGGAAGGCGATGACCGAGCCGGTGAAGGTGATGGCGCCGATGGCGACGCCGAGCGACATCTCGATCAGGCTCTGGCCGTGGATCTCGCCGGGGTTGCCGATGCCGAAGGCCTCCGGCGCATAGAGCGCGGCGGCCGCCACGAACACCGCGGCCAGGCCGACCAGCGAATGGAAGGCGGCGACCAGCTGCGGCATGGCGGTCATGGCGATGGAGCGCGCGATGAAGGCGCCGATGCCGCCGCCGATGGCCAGACCGAGTACGATCAGCCCGAGGCCGCCCCAGCCCGGCGTCGCCGAGGCCAGCGTCGTCAGGATGGCGATCACCATGCCGGCGATGCCGAAATAGTTGCCCTGGCGCGAGGTCTCCGGGCTCGACAGGCCGCGGAGCGCCATGATGAACAGCACCCCCGAAACGAGGTAGAGGAGCGCCGTGACGTTGCCGTTCAGCATCCGGGTTCCCCTATTGCGCCTGGCGCGCGGCCAGCACCAGGCCGGCCGCGGCGAAGGCGGATCCGACCAGGATGACCGCCCCGCCGACTACCAGCGTCGAGCCGGCATGGCCGAGCGTTTGTTCCGCGACAGCGCGGGAGAAAAGAAAGAAGGCGAAGGGCACGGCCAGCAATCCCACCAGCTGCAGGCGGGCCCACAGGGCCACCGTGGTGCGGCGCACCACCAGCGCAGCCCCCAGGAAGATCAGGAAGCTCAGGCCGGTTGCCAGCTGGAAAAGGGGCGGCGTCAGTTCGCGCATCGGCTCAGCCCTTCGTCTTTCGCTTGTACATGGCGAGCATTCGCTGGGTGACCATGAAGCCGCCGAAGATGTTGACCGAGGCGAGCACCAGCCCGACGAAGCCGAAGCCGCGCGCCCAGCCGGCGCCGGGCCCGAGCGCCACCGCCGCGGCATTGACGCTGACCGCCAGCAGCGCGCCGACGACGATCACCGAGGAAATCGCGTTGGTCACCGACATCAGCGGCGTGTGCAGCGCCGGCGTCACCGACCAGACGACGTAGTAGCCGACGAAGATGGCGAGCACGAAGATCGCCAGGCGGAAGACGAACGGGTCGATCGCCCCGCCGGTGGCGGCGCTGGCCGCGCCACTGACCATTTCGGCAATCTGGTCGGCGTAGCCTTGCGCCGAGTGGGCTGCGTCGCCGGCCACCTGGGCGGCATCCTTGGCGGCCTGCGCCGCGGCGCGCGCCGCGTCGAGGGCCTGGTCGGGGGTGAGTTCGCTCATGGCTTTGCTCCCTCGCCGGCAAAGGCCGGGTGGACGATCTTGCCGTCGCGGGTGAGATCGGTGGCCTTGACCAGCTCATCGTCCCAGTTGACGGCGAGCGTCTTGTTGGCCTTGTCGATCAGCGTCTCGACGAAGGCGTAGAGGTTGCGCGCGTAGAGCGCCGATGCACTCGCCGCGATGCGGCCGGCGCCGTTGAGGTAGCCGACGATCTTGACCTCGCCGACGGTCGCCACCTCGTCGGGCCTGGCGCCTTCGACATTGCCGCCGCGTTCGACCGCGAGATCGACGATCACCGAGCCCGGCCGCATGGAGGCAACCATCTCCTTGGTCACCAGCCGCGGCGCCGGGCGGCCGGGGATCAGCGCCGTGGTGATGACGATGTCCTGCTTCTTGATGTGCTCGGCGACCAGTTCCGCCTGCTTGGCCTGGTATTCCTTCGACATCGGCTTGGCGTAGCCGGCGGCGGTCTCCGCCTGCTTGAACTCCTCGTCCTCGACGGCGACGAACTTGGCGCCGAGCGACTTCGACCTGTTCCTTGGCGGCGGGCCGCACGTCCGTGGCGGTGACCACGGCGCCCATACGCCGCGCGGTCGCGATCGCCTGCAGGCCGGCGACGCCGGCGCCCATGACGAAGACGCGGGCGGCCGGGACGGTGCCGGCGGCGGTCATCATCATCGGCAGGGCGCGGCCATACTGGCTGGCAGCGTCGATCACCGCCTGATAGCCGGCGAGGTTGGCCTGGCTGGAGAGAACGTCCATCGACTGCGCGCGCGTGATGCGCGGCATGAGTTCCATGGCGAAGGCGACCAGGCCGGCATCGGCGAGCGCCTTGATCGCCGCCTCGTGGCCGTAGGGGTCCATGATGCCGACCACCAGCGCGCCGCGCTCGTAGGGCTTCAGCTCGGCGGCTTCCGGCCGGCGCACCCTGAGCACCATGTCAGCGCCCCTGAGCGTATCGGCTGCCGACTTGCCGATCGTCGCGCCGGCGGCGACAAAGTCCTCGTCGGGAATGCGCGAGGCGGCGCCCGCCCCTGCCTGGACGGCGACGGCGGCGCCGAGATTGACGAATTTCTTGACGGTTTCGGGCGTCGCCGCAACCCGGGGTTCGACCTTGTCGGCTTCCGCCGGCACAGCGATCTTCATCGCGGAGTGTATCCCTGTCGGGCGGGCCGCCTGAGGCCCGCGATGCGCTTTGCGGCCGGCTGCTCGCCGCCGGGAGCCGGCCGCCGGTCCGCCATCATCAAAGCAGGAAATAGGCCATCAGGATCAGCAGGATGACGAGTCCGACCGTCACATATTTCACCAGTTTCAGAAAGCCCTGATAGGTATGGAGGTGGTCGGCGTAATTCGTGCCCGTCGCAACGCCCAGTTCGACGGTCCCCTGCTCGGCCATGTGTGCGTATCCTTGCGCGATCCTGACGAATCCGGGCGCTTTATAGCAAACCGGGCCGCAGGGGCAATCGGGCCTGTCGTCGCGGGGACACTAGGCTAGGACAGAGTGCGTGAAGCAGAACAAGTACGACGATCCGGAGTTCTTCGCCCGGTACAGTGCCATGCCGCGTTCCACCGCCGGCCTCGAAGCCGCCGGCGAGTGGCATGCCTTCCGCGCCCTGTTGCCAGACCTGACCGGCAAGCGGGTGCTCGATCTCGGCTGCGGTTTCGGCTGGCATTGCCGCTATGCACGCGGAATGGGTGCGCGATCGGTGGTCGGCGTCGATCTATCCGAGAAGATGCTGGAACGGGCGCGGGCCGACACCGACGACCCGGCGATCGAGTACCGGCAAGGCGCGATCGAGGACATCGATTTCCCGCCGGCCACATTCGACGTCGTCCTCAGTTCGCTTGCATTCCACTACGTCGAGCGCTTCGACCTCGTCTGCGGCAAGATCCGCGACGTCCTCTCCGATGGCGGCGCCTTCGTCTTCTCCGTCGAGCACCCGGTCTTCACCGCCATGCCCGGGCAGGACTGGCATCGGGACGCGGCCGGCATGGCGCTGCACTGGCCAGTGGACGACTACCAGATGGAAGGTGAACGCAAGGCGCATTGGCTGGGCGCCGATGTCGTCAAGTATCACCGCACGTTGGAGACTTTCGTCGGGACGTTGCTCGACATCGGCTTCCGCATCACCGCCCTGTCCGAACCGAAACCACCGCCGGAGATGCTTGCCGAGCGTCCCGATACGCGCCAGGAACTCCGGCGCCCGATGTTCCTGCTGATCGCGGCGTCAAAGGCGGTGTAACCGGCTACAGCCCTACGGCCTTCAGCGCCTGCGCCTGGCGCTTGGCCAGCGCGTCGACGTCGAAATCGGCGATGGCCGCCTCGAACAGGCGGTGGAAGTTGAGCTCGGCCTTGAGGTGCAGCATGACCGCGCCGAGACCGATCGCGGCGCGGTCGAGGAAGACGAACTCGCGCGGGATGACAATCGCCTTTTTCGGCTTCAGCCGCTGCTTGATCTCCCAAGCCTCGCGCCGGCCGTAGGCCTGCGGTGCCACGCCGTCGGCAATGGTGCGCACGCGGTCGTCCATCAGCGGGCCGTAGATGAAGCGCGCCCACAGACTCAGCGTGTCGATGGTGTCCGCGTCGAGATTGCGGAAACCCCAGGTGCGAAAGGCAGCGGCGATGTCGGCGCGGTCGTTGGCCCTGAGCGCGCGGTAGAGGCCGATCACGCCGGCGACGAAGGCCGGCGGGAAGATGCGCACGCAGCCGAAGTCGAGCAGGTTGATGCCCACCGGCCTGCCGGATTTCTCGAACACGGTGTAGTTGCCGAGATGCGGGTCGCCGTGGATGACGCCGTAGCGCGCGAACGGCTTCCACCACGCCTGGAACAGCGCCGTGGCGATCGCGTTGCGGTCGGCGAGGTCGTGGTCGAGATAGGTGAGCAGCTTCTGGCCGTCGAGCCAGGTCATGGTGAGCAGCCGGCCGGTGGAAAGATCCGGGAACGTCTCCGGCACGCGCACGCCGCGCTCGCCTTTCAGCATCGTGCGGTAGAGCGCGGTCTGCCGCGCCTCGCGGTCGTAGTCGAGTTCCTCGCGCAGCCGCTCGCCGAGTTCCTTGGCGATCTCGGTGGTGTCGATCTCCGGGCTGACGCGCCGCTGCAGGCCGAGGATCATGCCGAGCTGGCCGAGGTCGGCTTCGACCGCCGACTTCATGTCGGGGTATTGCAGCTTGCAGGCGAGCCGCGTGCCGTCATGGGCGACGGCCTTGTGGACCTGGCCGAGCGAGGCGGCGGCCGCCGGCGTGCGCTCGAAGCTCTTGAAGCGCGTCTCCCAGTCGGGCCCGAGTTCGACCATCATGCGCCGCTTGACGAAGGCCGGCCCCATCGGCGGCGCTTCGGCCTGCAGCTTCTGCATCTCGACGGCGTATTCGGGCGGCAGCAGGTCGGGGATGGTGGCCAGCATCTGGGCCACCTTCATCAGCGGCCCCTTGAGGTTGCCGAGCGTCGCCGCCAGCGCGACGGCATTGCGCGGGTCGCCGAGATCGCGGCCGAAAAGGCGCGCGCCGGCCATCCGCGCCGCCGCGCCGCCGACGCCGGCGCCGACCCGCGCATAGCGCGAGAGGCGCCCGCTCAGGCGGTTCTGTTCCGGGTCGTCGGTTGGCGCGGCCATCGCGGCCTATGTAGGCGTCCGCGAGGCCGGCGGGAAGCCGCGATCAGATGCCCAGAAGGTCGCGGACAGGCTGCAGCGCGTCGTCCTTGCCGCCGACGATCTTGAGTCCATCGCACGGCACCGGATGCGGGGGCGACGGCGTGCCCGGGGCTGTCGAAGGCGCGGCGACCTCGGAGCAGCGAACAGCCGTGGCGGCGCGGCCGAGCCGCACGGCCGGAAGCGACGGGTCGGTATGGACGGCGACATCGTCCTCGCCCTCGAGGAAACCGAACATGGCGTGGAAACCCAGCGCCCGATAGACCTCGAACTGCTCCTCGCTGAAGAACTGGTCGCCGGTCGACTCGTGCGGATAGTCGCCGTGCGGCGGGCATAGTCGTGGATGTAGTCGTTTTCCTCGCCGCTGAGCGCCGGCTTGACGTAGACGAGATAGCCGATCTCGCCGCCGCCGTAGTCGATCTTGCCGATCGCCACATGCGGTCCCTTCGTCGGGCCGCCTTCCGGCTTCTTCCACCCGGGAGCGCCGGCGCCCATCCAGGCGCGGGCGCATTCGGCGATCGGCTGCCACGGCATGCTGATGCGGATGCCGAGGTCGATGCGCGCATAGCGCTGCACGGCGACGAAAGACGGAAAGATCATTTCCGCGTCCTTGTCGCAATCGACCGCCACGATCACGCGGCACTTGCGCCGCAGGAGTTCGTAGATGCCGAGGTTCTCGATGTGGCCGCCGTCGGAGAGATAGACATATTTGCCGTCCTCGCGCGGCCGGGCGAGGATTTCGTCCCACAGGAACGAGAGACGGGCTGTCGTGCGGCGCCCACGGATCGGGCTGCTGGCGAAATCCGCGCGGATTCCTCATCCAGTATGCGAGACGGACATTGAGCAGCGCAAGCGTCGGCGTCAGCGGACGGATCGACAACGCGCCCATGTTGGACGAGGCGGCCGCAGCCCGAGACCGCGACGGCCGTGCCGAGGTCGAGGTCGCCGGCGACCGCTTCCAGCTTCTCGGTCGGCGCATAGCCGGTCGCGATGCTGCCGACATAGTCGGCAGGAGAACAGGAAGAAGTCGGCGTTGCGGCCGCGGCGGTTGGCGAAGTCCGATCCCTGGATGTTCAGGGTGGCGTTGATCAGGTGATAGGGCGCGTCGACCGACGACAGGGCCGTCAGCCGGAACGGATCCAGCGGCACGAAATCCCGGCTCTGCGCAACGCCGTCGTCCCTGATCCTGCGTTGCGGATTGAACAGAAACGCCTTGCTGATGCGGTCGCGATAGAGCCGGTGCAGCGAGTTGGCGTTTCGCCGAAGCAACCAGCTGAATGCAAAGAGGACCACCGCCGCCAGGAAATAGAACCAGCCCACGCCGGTCAGCGCCGACAGCCAGGCGAGCCATCCGGGCGTGTGATCGAAGTGACCCGCCGGCTTTGCCGGCTCGACCTTCGCCGGACATGGCTCGCCGACCAGCTTGCCCGACAGGCTTCCGCTCTTGTCACCGCTCTGGACGTCCATGCTGAAATTGCCGGCGACCTGCTGGCATTCGACTGCCGGAGGTTCCGGCCGATCTGTCGTTGGCGATGCCCCAGTAGGACAGATAGAGGTAGCCCACCCAGATCAGCAGGGGCAGGGCGAGCCCGGCGACCCACAGCGCCAGTCGCGCAACGACACTGGCGATCAGCTTGCGCCATCGCGATCCTCCGTCGCTCGCGGCGACGATGTTGCCGAGTTGCTTGCTGAAGAACTGGACCACCACCCAGATCGGCGCGAGGAACGCCACGAGCGCCTTGGTCGAGGACGCCAGCAGCGCACCAACCAAGCCGCCAGGCGAGGTCTGGCCTGCCGTCGCCGCTGGCAGACCGTCGGCGGCATCGAACATGCCGGCGATGACCGCCGGCTGGAATTCGCAGACCAGCGCAATCGCTATCAGCACCAGCCAGGCCGCGCCGGCGGTCGGAAAGCCGGCGCGAAATTCGGCCAGACGGTCCGCGGACAGGAACGACCGGTACAGCGCCCAGAGGAAGAACAGGATCAACCCGACGACCATGAGCCAGACGGTGATCGGGAACGGCGGCAGGCCGGGGAGGCCGAGCCAGGTGAGCAGGCGCGAATGAAGCAGCGCCGAGCGGGTCGGGTTGAAGGCGATTGTCACCGCGGCGGCCGCCAGAACGAGCGGCAGTACGATGGCGATGTTGGCGACCAGCCCGCGCACGATGATCGCCAGCGCCGTGAGCACGTCGCGCAGACCGAAGGGAATGAGATAGTTCGAATAGTTGCGGATGTGGGCGACCGCCTCGGTATCGCTCACGTCCGCCGCCGGCGGCGCGCCGGTCGTCGCCGTGTTCTTGCCGAAGACGAAATCGCCCTGCGTCACGGACATCGTCGCCGTCATGGCCGCGCCGATGTAGCCGCCGCCGGACACGGTCGAGAGGTAGTCGACGCGGTTGATGACGTCCTGCTGGTTCATCGCCTGGAGGACGCCGAGCGAGAACGCGGCGGAGCGGATGCCGCCACCGGACAGCGAAAGGCCGATCGCCTCGAGCACGGGCAGGTCGCCCTGCCCGTGCGGCTCGCGCCGCCAGCGGCGGGCGCGCGTATTTGCCGCCAGGATGACGCGAATTCAGGTTGGCGCGGCGCCGGTTGATCGCCCTGATTTCCGCCTTGAATGACGTCGTAGAAATCGATCTCGCCGGGCGCGACGTAGGTGTCTCTCGCCAAGGTCCTCCCCCCGAGCCACCGCCATTGGTCGGCATCGTACGGTCAACCCCGGGTTGATTCAATGGCAGTGCGCGCGAGCGACGTCACTCGTGGCGACGTTCGGGCCTGCGGCTGAAGAAGATCGCCAGATAGAGCGCGATGGCGAGCGCGACTACGATCCACAGGGAATAACCCCTCAGATAGTCGAGGAAGCCCAGCGAATAGGACGGCAGCGGGCTTGGCAGCAGCCCCTGGGTCTGGAACCCGGTGACGGCTTCGGTGGGCGGCATGTCGAGGAAACGCGAGTGGTCCGACCTGAGGCCGAGGACATAGCCGTCATCCCTGACCGACACGCCGCCGATGAAATAGGTCGTGGAGGTCTTGTAGCCGAGGAACAGGGTCTGCCCGTCGGGCCCGGCAAGGTCGACGTCCTGGATCGGATGAATGTCTTCGGCCGTTCCGAACAGCGTCAGCGCGCTCGCCGACGCCGGCGGGAACACCATCAGCGCGACGACACATGCGAAGAGGCCGCGGGATATCATCGTCCGCATCATCGTTTGACGCCCACAACGCGACGACGAAAACGCGTCGCTCGCGGCATTGTGCGCGTCGCAGACACAAAGACAAACGAAAAAGACGCCGGCGAAGCAATCCGGCTTTTCGGGTGTGCAACCTGCGGTCAGGCGGCTTCGATCGTCTCGAGTTCGCTGATCATGTGGTCGATCACGCCGAGACCCTTCTGCCAGAAGGCCGGATCGCTGGCGTCGAGGCCGAAGGGAGCCAGCAATTCGCCGTGGTGCTTGCTGCCGCCCGCCTTGAGCATGGCGAAATACTTCTCCTGGAAGCCGGACGCGGCCTCCTCGTAGACCGCGTAGAGCGAGTTCACCAGGCAATCGCCGAAGGCGTAGGCGTAAACGTAGAACGGTGAATGGATGAAGTGCGGGATGTAGCTCCAGAAGGTCTCGTAGCCGGGTCCGATCCGGATCGCCGGACCGAGGCTGGCGCCCTGCACCTCCATCCACAATTCGCCGATCCGCTCCGAGGTCAGTTCGCCTTTGCGGCGCTCCAGATGCAGGTTGCGTTCGAACGTGTAGAACGCGATCTGGCGCACGACCGTGTTGATCATGTCCTCGACCTTGGCGGCGAGCATCGCCTTGCGCTCGCGCACGTCGTGGGTGTCGGCGAGCAGCGCGCGGAAGGTCAGCATCTCGCCGAAGACGCTCGCCGTCTCGGCCAAGGTCAGCGGCGTTTGCGCCATCAGCGCGCCCTGCGGCGCCGCCAGCACCTGGTGCACCCCGTGGCCAAGCTCATGGGCGAGCGTCATCACATCGCGCACCTTGCCCTGGTAGTTGACCAGCACATAGGGGTGCGCCGACGGCACTGTCGGATGGGCGAAGGCGCCGGGCGCCTTGCCCGGCCGCACCGGCGCGTCGATCCAGTTCTTCTCGAAGAAGCGATCGGCGATCTCGGCCATCTCCGGCGCGAAGGCGCCGTAGGCGCGCAGCACCTTGGCACGCGCCTCGCCAAACGGAATCGTCTGCGTCGGCCGATCCGGCAGCGGCGCGTTGCGATCCCAGTGGTCGAGATGGTCGCGGCCGAACCACCGCGCCTTCAGCGCATAGTAGCGGTGCGACAGGCGCGGATAGGCGGCCTGCACCGCTTCGACCAGCGCCGCCACCACTTCCGGCTCGACCTGGTTGGCGAGGTGGCGGGCGTCGGCGACGTCCTTGAAGCCGCGCCAGCGGTCGGAGATTTCCTTGTCCTTGGCGAGTGTGTTGGTGATGTGGGTGAAGAGGCGGATGTTTGACTTGAACGTCCCGGCGAGCGCCTCGGCCGCCGCCTGGCGCTTTGCCCCGTCGTCGTCCTGGAGCAGGTTCAGCGTCGGCTCGATGGCGAGTTCCTTGCCGGCGACGTTGAAGCGCAGCGCCGTCATCGTCTCGTCGAACAGCCGGTTCCACGCGCCGCGTCCGGTGACCGACTTTTCGTGGAAGAGCAGCTCGACGCGATCCTCGAGCTGGTAGGGCTTCTCCTTGCGCACGTCCTCCAGCCAAGGCCGGTAGCGGCCGAGCGCGGCATCGCCCATCGCCTTTTCCAGCACGTCGTCGGCGATGCGATTGAGTTCCAGCGGGAAGAACAGGAGATGGGCGCTCGCCGCGGTGATCTTCTCCTGAACGTCGCCGAAGAACTTGGAGCGTGCCGGATCGCTGGTGTCGCCGGCATGGAGCAGCCCGGCGAAGGACACGATCCGCCCGAGCAATTCCTCCAGCCGCTCGAAGGCGACCACCGCCGCAACAAGAACGGCACCGCCCTCCTCCGCCATCGCGGCGAGCTTGCCCTTGAAGCGTTCCTCGAAGGACACCGACTCGCTTTCCGCCAGCGCCATGTCGCGGTCGAGCGCCGGATCGTCCATGCCCGCGTAGAGGTCGTCGAGGTTCCACTCGGGCAACGCGCCGAGGTCGGCATCATTGGCCTCGGCAGCGGCGCTGGCCACCGTGGCGCGGGCAATATCGGGCAGGGTCATGTCGGGTATCCACTCGCGGGAAAGGAACTGTGGCCGCAATAGCCGGGGAATGTGTCAGCCAAATAGGGCGACCGAACGGCTCCCCGCAACCCCGGCCACGCCAACAAAGCGGATCGATTCGCAAGGTCGCGCATCCCGGGGTCACCGCTTTCCACACCGTCCACAGGTCTGGCCGGGTCCGGCCGGCGGTTAAGGAGCGATTAACTCGCCGCCCCGATCATCGCGCCGGGGCCAGTAACCACTAGCGTTGATTTCATTGGGATTCTCCGGCGGCAGCTCCCACAATTGTGCCGCTTGGAGACACTTTCCAGCCGGAGACCGACGCGCGCGATGGCGACCAGCATCCTGATTGTCGACGACGATCCCGTCCAGCGGCGCCTGCTGTCGGCCACCGTGGAGCGCATGGGGCACGTGGCAACCCCGGTCGACGGCGGCCAGGCGGCGATCGACCTGATCTCCGGGCCTGACGGCGACGGCATTGCCCTTGTCATCCTCGACCTGATGATGCCCGATCTCGATGGCATGGCGGTTCTCGGCAAGCTGCGCGAGGCCGATCGCCAGATTCCGGTCATCGTGCAGACCGCTCATGGCGGTATCGACACTGTGGTCGGCGCCATGCGCGCCGGCGCGATCGATTTCGTCGTCAAGCCGACCTCGGCCGAGCGGCTGCAGGTGTCGATCGAAAACGCGCTCAAGCTCGGCGCGCTGGAAGGCGAGATCGCGCGCATGAAGCGCGCCGCCACCGGCACCCTCACCTTCCGCGACATCATCACCCGCAGTCCCGCCATGGAGCGGGTCATCCGCCTCGGCCAGCGCGCCGCCGCCTCGCAGATCCCGATCCTGGTCGAGGGCGAATCGGGCGTCGGCAAGGAGTTGATCGCTCGCGCCATCCAGGGTGCCGGCGATCGCCGCTCGAAGCCCTTCGTTACCGTCAATTGCGGCGCCATCCCCGACAACCTCGTCGAAAGCATTCTGTTCGGCCACGAGAAAGGCGCCTTCACCGGCGCCGCCGAAAAGCATGTCGGCAAGTTCCGCGAGGCCCACACCGGCACGCTGTTCCTCGACGAAGTCGGCGAACTGCCGGCCGAGGTGCAGGTAAAGCTCCTGCGCGCGCTTCAGGACGGCGAGATCGACCCGGTCGGCGCGCGCCGGCCGCTGCGCGTCGATTTCCGCCTGATCTCGGCGACCAATCGCAGCCTCATCGACCTGGTCAAGGCGGGCGCCTTCCGCGAGGACCTCTATTACCGCCTGAACGTCTTCCCGATTCGCATCCCGCCCTTGCGTGAGCGGCGCGAGGATATCCCCGAACTGGTGCGCCACTTCACCGTGCGATTTGCGGCTGAGGAGGGCAAGACGGCGCTCCGCGGCGTGTCGGCGGCGGCGATCGAGTTGCTCGGCCGCCACGACTGGCCGGGAAATATCCGCCAGCTCGAAAATGCGGTCTTCCGGGCCGTGGTTCTCGCCGACGGCCCCATGCTGACGCCGGACGAATTCCCCCAGATCGCCGCCCAGATCGGCGGCGCGGCGGCGCCGTCCCGGCCGCTCGAAGCCGCCCCGGCGCCTGCTGAACCGATCGAATTCGATGTGGCCGGCGCCCTGCCGGTACCGCCCGCCGCCGATGGCGTCGCGACCGTCGACGAAGCAGGGGACGTCCGGTCGCTGGCCGACGTCGAGGCGGCCATGATCCGCCTGGCGCTGGAGCGCTATTCCGGCCGCATGACGCTGGTCGCCCGCAAGCTCGGAATCGGCCGCTCGACGCTGTATCGCAAGCTCAAGGACCTTGGCATTTCTGACACAGTCTCCGGAATTGCGGCCGAGTAGGCGGTAAAATCCCCTTGATGGCGCGGTCCGGCCGTTGAAAGTCAGCATTAATCTGTATCATTGAGGGTAACTCCGCCGTCGCACACGACCACGAGGCCCGTTGTTATGACTTCACGCATTGCGATTTCGAGTGTCCTGGCCGCCGCTGCCCTGCTGGCAGTTGCCGGTCCTTTGGCTGCGCAGGACAAGCCGGTCGTCGTCGCCAACTACTATTCGATGGGCGACCGCGCCGTCGATCCGATGGGCACCTCGATTCGCGCCATCCTGACCAACGTCGCTGGCCAGGGCGATTTCCTTGAGAAAAAGGACGTCGGGGCGCTGACGGAATTCTACAAACGTCAGGGCGACGCGCCGTCATGGATCACCGACGGCAAGTTCAGCAAGCGCGCGCTGGCGGTCATCGACCGCATCAAGGCGGCCGACACCGACGGCCTCAACCCGGCCGACTATCGCCTGCCGCACTTCCAGATCGGCATGGCCCAGCCGGCTGCCCTCAAGGCGCTGGCCCGCGCCGAGGTCATGCTGAGCCAGGCGGTCATCGACTACGTCCACGACGCCCATTCCGGCCGTCTCGACCCTGCCGATGTCAGCGTCAACTTCAACTACGCCCCACACGTTGCCGACCCGGTCGAGGCCCTGACCAAAATATCGATGGCCGACGACGCGCCGGCGGTGCTCGCCTCCTACAACCCGCAGCGGCCGGAATTCGCGGCACTGCGCGACAAGCTCGCTGAAGTCCGCGCGGCGAAGAACGACCTGCCGCCGGTCATTCCGGCTGGCGCCAACCTCAAGCTCGGATCGAAGGACCCGCGCGTCGTCACGCTGCGCGAGCGCCTGAAGATTCCGCCGCCCGAGCCGCCGCCGGCCGCCATGCCCGACACGCCGTCCGTGTCGGCGCCTGCCGAAAAGCCGGCGACGGACGCCGCCGCACCGGCCGAGAAGCCTGCCACGGAAGCCGCAGCACCGGCCGACACCGCCACCGACGTTGCGGTCGTGCCCGCCTCCGCACCGGCTGCCGATGAGGTCACCGCGACCGTTGCCGTGGCCAACGCCCCCGCACCCGCAGCGGATCCAGCCGCTACCACGGACGTTGCCAGCGCTCCCGAAGTGGTCGCGCCGCCGCCCTTCGACCCGGAAGTCTACGACGACAGCGTGGTCGAGGCCGTCAAGGCGTATCAGAAGTCGGCCGGCCTCAAGCCCGACGGGGTTGTCGGCCCGAACACCTCTGGCCTCGCTCAATTCAGCCGCCGACGACCATGTCGATACGATCATCGTCAACATGGAACGCTGGCGCTGGATGCCGGAGCACCTCGGCGAATTCTATGTCCGCGTGAACATCCCGAACTTCAACCTCGACATCTACAAGAACGGCAAGGTCTTCTACACGACGCGCATTGTCGACGGTAAGGTGACCAACCAGACGCCGATCTTCTCCGACGAAATCGAGCACGTCATCGTCAACCCGACATGGAACGTGCCGTCTTCGATCGCGATCAAGGAGATGCTGCCGCAGATCCAGGCCAATCCCGGTCAGGCGCTCAACGGCTATCAGGTCTTCGCCAATATCGGCGGCCGCTTCCGCGCCGTCGATCCGTGGATGGTCGACTGGCGCAACGTCGACATGCGCAAGATCCAGATCAAGCAGCCGCCGGGCGAGAAGAATGCGCTCGGCTCGGTCAAGTTCATGTTCCCCAACCCTTACGCGGTCTATCTCCACGACACGCCGTCGAAGAGCCTGTTCAAGCGCGACTATCGCGCCCTCAGCCACGGCTGCATGCGCGTCATGAACCCGTGGGACTTCGCCGCCGCCCTGCTGACCTATGATCCCAACGTCTCGGCCGAGAGCCTCAGGAAGCTGGTCGGCGGCCGCGAGCAACAGGTGAATCTCACCCGCCACATCCCCGTCCACATCACCTATTTCACCGCCTGGGTCGATGCCAACGGCGGCTTGCAGGTGCGCAATGATGTCTATGGCCACGACAAGCGCATGGAGAAGGCGCTCGGCCTGACCTCGTGAGACGGGCCAAGCACCCGTAAAGATTGAGCTTTGCGCGGATAGCCGGGCTTGCCCCGGCGCCTCTTAAATGCCACGATCCACGCCTAATCGAGTGCGGAGAGGGATTCGCACTCGTTTTTGGGAATTTGGGCGCTTTTCCAATTGGTTAAAGGGGCGTTTACCTTACGCTCCGACAATGCGCCGCGTGGTGACCTGTTTTTTCAGGGTGGGGACGGCGGAGAGTTTTGTACTGGCGGGGCAATCAGAGAGACCTACCGGCTAGGCGGCTGGGGACGGGCCGGGCGGTCGCACGCCTGAGGCTCGGCGCCGCGGCCCTGTCTGGTCACGCTGTTTTCCCACGGCCAAAGCTTCGCCGACGATCGCGCGCTGAAGCTCTACAATCTGCACACCCACGAACGCGCCACGATCGTTTTCAAGCACAACGGCGTTTACGACCGCCAGGGGCTCGATGCCCTGAACAAATTCCTGCGCGACTGGCGCCAGGAAAAGCCCACCAGGATGGACCCGCACCTGTTCGACCTCTTGTGGCAGGTCTACAAGCAAGTCGGGCTCCAGCGACTACATCCAGGTCGTGTGCGGCTATCGGTCGCCGCCGACCAACGCCATGCTCCGCCGCCGTTCGAAGGGCGTCGCCCAGAACAGCCTGCACATGCAGGGCAAGGCGATGGATTTCTTCATTCCCGACGTGCCGCTGTCCAAGCTGCGCGAGATCGGCCTGAGGATGCAGCTCGGCGGCGTCGGCTTCTATCCGACCTCCGGCTCGCCGTTCGTCCACATGGACACCGGCAGCGTCCGCCACTGGCCGCGCATGACCCGCCAGCAGCTGGTCCGCGTCTTCCCCAACGGCAACACCCTGCACGTTCCCTCGGACGGCAAGCCCCTGCCCGGCTACGCCAAGGCACTGGCCGCCTACAAGGCACGCAAGGCCGGACTGACCTCCGACACCAGGGTCGCGAGCTTCGGCGACGCGCCGGTGATCACAAGCGGCGCCAAGCCGGCCGGCAAGCCGATGTTGCTCGCCGCCGCCAACCCGGCGGCCGACGACAATGCCGAGGAGGCGGATGCGGCTATCGTCGCCGACGCCACGCCTGCCCCCGCCGTCGATCCGAAGCGGACCGTCGGCGTTGCCGTCGCCAGCTACGCCACGACCACCGTTCCCATGCCGCGCCTGGCGCCGCGCCTGCAGCGACCGATGGCGGTTGCAGCGCCGGCGCCGCCCCCGGCCAGCGACGCCCCGCGCGCGCCCGCGACCACATCGCCAGCCTCGCGGTCGGATCGCTGGCCTCGCCTGACTTCGACTTCGGCGGTCCCCAGGACTGGTCGGCGCCGGCGGTTCCCGCCGCCCTCGCCGCCGCCATGGCCGAACGCGACCAGACCCGCCGCGGCACGTCGCTGCCGATCACACCGACCGCGGTCGTCGCCACGATTGACGTCAACCGTCCGCTGCGCGCCGAGGCAATCACCACGGCGGTGCTCCGCCGCAACGATCAGGCCGCCGCACCCACCAGCGTCTCCGGCATCCTCGCCTACGCCCCGTCGGCGTTTGCCGCCACGCCAGCCGGTTCGCGCCGACACCGGCGGCGTTCCGATGCCTCGCCTCAATCCGCTGCGCGCCGTCGCCCGCGCGCCGCTTCGCCGGGCACGCGATCCGGCCGCAGCTTCATGAGCGCGCCGGGGCTGACCATGACGGCGCTCGATACGCAGGGCCTGCGGATGTGGATCGGTACCGCATCGACCCGCCAGAAGGCGTATGCGGTGCTGACCATGCCCGATTTCGCCGCGGCCGGCAGCGAACTGATGGACAAGCCGGACGTGGCGCTCGCCGCCGGGTTCAGCCGACACGCCTATGCCGGACTGCGCACCGACCGCTTCTCGGGCGCTGCTCGCCGAGCCGGCGATCGTCGATCTCCGGCTCAATTCATTCGTCGCCTCGACCCGCTGAGGCGGTCCGCGCCGTCTTACTCGGACGGTCCGGCCATCCCCAGAGCGTGCATGTAGAGTTCGAGCAGGGCCTCCTGCTCCTGGCGCTCGGCGCTGTCCTGCTTGCGCAGGCGGACCACCGTGCGCAGCGTCTTGGTGTCGAAGCCGTTGGCCTTGGCCTCGCGTAGACTTCCTTGATGTCGTCGGCGAGCGCCTGCTTTTCCTCCTCCAGCCGCTCGATGCGCTCGACGATGGACTTGAGCTGGTCCTTGGCGAAGCCTGCCGGGTCGGCCATTCCACGCACTCCTGCAACGGTCTGTGGGACACCCCTTTCGGGGCGGACGGGTGAGTTGCTCCGAGTCGCCGCGCCCGGTCAAGTCCGCGACTGGCGCCGAGTCACGGACGCTGGCTAAGCTGGCGATCGAACCGCCCCGCCCCTGCTCGAATCCGGTAATGCCGACCTATCTCGTCACCTTCCGTTTCGGCCACAGCGAGAACTACGGCCTGCGCCTCGACAACTTCATGTCGCGTCTCCAGACGGGCGACTGGTGGGGCGAGACCGACCTCCTCGATCCTCGTCCACTCCGACGAGACCATCGATGCCTTCTGCCGGCGCATCCTGTCGCCGGACTGCTTTGACGAACGGGTCGACATGGCGGTGGTCTTCGACGTCGACAACCGCCAGGGCCGCGCCAAGGGCAGCTTCCGCGACACCAGCCTGTTCACGCCGCGCCCTGGGTGCGGCGGCTGTAGTCACTC
The DNA here is from genome assembly GCA_963822975.1 of uncultured Alphaproteobacteria bacterium. Lineage (GTDB taxonomy): Bacteria > Pseudomonadota > Alphaproteobacteria > Rhizobiales > Kaistiaceae > CAVSRC01. Next base: position 8,177 of record CAWGJV010000025.1, on the reverse strand, counting down.
CTTCGGCCGGTTCTTCTCGAAAGCGGCAAGCACCTCCGTCGACGCCTCGCGCTGATGGAGCGCCTGCCATTCGCCATAGGGCATGCCGTAGACGATTTCGCGGGCCGCGTCCTTGTCGATCTCGACTGCCGGTCTCCGCGGCCGCATCGCGATACCAGTTGGCGAGGCAGTTGCGGCAGAAGCCGGCGAGGTTCATCAGGTCGATGTTCTGGACGTCGCTGCGCGTCCTCAGATGCTCGACCAGCCGGCGAAACACCGCCGCCTCCAGTTCGGTGCGCGTTCCGGTCGTCGGCCATCATCGGTCTCCTTTCGCGGCGCCAGCGCCTTGCGCCGCCACTAGATAGGGTCCACCGGCCCGCTGCGCGAGCCGTAGTGGCGGATGTCGTGCACGCCCGGGCGGCGGTTGAGGTCGGCGAGGATCGGCGCCAGCCGGTCGGCCCAGCGCCGCCCCCGCCGCGATCGCCGATCAGGTCCTGGCGGATTTCGAGCAGACCATGGGCGAGGCCGCGCCGCGTCGCGTGGCGATACATCGTGTCGTTGGCGAGCGCTCCGGAATAGGGCTCGTTGTCGCCGACGACCAGGTCGGGATCGGCGCGCAGCGCCGCGATCAGCGGCTCGGCGAGGCGCGGATCGACATCCCACAGGATGCCGGCATGCCACGGCCGCCGGTAGCCGCGCCAGACCGGCGTGTAGCTGTGGATCGAGATGATCGCCGGCGGGTTGCCGGTGGCCAGCGCGCGGTCGATCGCCGCGTCGATGGCGGCGTGATAGGGCGCGTGATACCGGGCGATCCGCCGCGCCCGCTCGCCGGCGTCGACCGCCGCGTTGCCCGGCACCACCGCGCCGTCGGAGAGGCGCATGATCAGCGTCGGGTCGTCCTCGCCGCGATTGGGGTCGATGAGCAGGCGCGAGAAGGTCGACAGCACCGCCGGCACGCCGAGCCGCCGGGCGAGGCCGCGACTGACCGCCGCCGCGCCGGGATCGTAGGCGATATGCCGCTGGAACTCGGACGGCGGCAGGCCGAGATCGCCGTATTCGGCCGGCAGTCGGTTCTCGGCATGATCGCAGATGACCAGCAGCCCGGCCGCCGGATCCCCGTCGACAACCGTGAAGGGAGGAAAGTCCCCGGCATGCGATTCGGCCGGCGCTACAGCTAACAACATCCATCGGCCGGCGATCATAGTGAGGCGCCGCCGCGCCTGCCAGCGACCCCGGTCACGATCCCGCCGTCTTCTCGACCGACAAGACGGGCCAGGATTGGTTCGCGCGCCCGCCGATCCGCCCGGGAAGCGGCGAAAAGCGCGGGATTCCGGTGGCGCGTTGACGGTTGAAATCGTGCGCGCCATAAGTGCCGGCAAGCCTCCAAATGCATTGAGTCAATAGATTCACCGACCGTGGCCAAACGATCGCGCAGCATCAAATCCTGGCACCGGCAGGTGGTCGTCATCGCCAGCATCGGCGTCGCTTGTCCTGATCGGCGCCGATCGCCTTCGCTGCTCCTGCGCCAGGACGGCGGCGACGCCGAGGCCCGCCTGCTGTCCGAAACCACCGCGACCGCTGGCGTCTCCGGCGGCACCGACGCCAGCGGCGGCGGCCTGCGCCTGTGCAACCGCACGCCGAGCCGGGTCGGCATAGCCATCGGCTACAAGGAGAACCGGCGCTGGTCGACCGAAGGCTGGTGGAACGTCGCCCCCGACACCTGCGAGACGCTGGTCGCCGGTGCGCTGGTCTCGCGCTTCTACTACGTGTATGCCGTTGACTACGATCGCGGCGGCGTGTGGGGCGGCAAGGCGCAGATGTGCACGCGCGACAAGATGTTCACCATTCATGGCATTGAGGACTGCGTGGCGCGCGGCTTCGAGAAGACGGGCTTCTTCGAGGTCGATACCGGCGAGCAGAAGAGCTGGACGGTTCAATTGACCGAACCGGGCCAGTCGGGAACCGGAAGCTGATGAGGCGGACGCGCCGCACCAAGATCCTCGCCACGCTCGGCCCCGCCTCCACCGACAAGACGGTCATCGGCAAGCTGTTCCGCGCCGGCGCCGATCTCTTCCGCATCAACATGAGCCACACCAGCCACGAGCACATGCGCCGGCTGGTGACGCTCATCCGCGAGGTCGAGGTCGAGGAAGGCCGGCCGATCGGCATTCTCGTCGATCTTGCAGGGACCCGAAGCTGCGCATCGGCACCTTTGCCGACAGGAGCGTGACGCTGACGCCCGGCCAGACCTTCGTGCTCGATTCGACCCCGAGCCCGGCGACGCCAGCCGCGTCGAACTGCCCCATCCGGAAATCCTCGCCGCGCTCGAGGTCGGCCACCGGCTGCTGCTCGACGACGGCAAGGTGCGGCTGCGCGTCACCGAGCGTGACCAGGACGCGCGCCGAAACCGTGGTCGAGGTCGGCACCAAGCTCTCGGACCGCAAGGGCGTCAGCGTTCCCGACACCACCATCGGCTTCAGCGCGCTGACGCCGAAGGACCGCTCCGACCTCGAGGCGGCGCTCAATGCCGGCGTCGACTGGATCGCGCTGTCCTTCATCCAGCGGCCGGACGATCTTGCCGAGGTGCGCAAGATCGCCCGCGGCCGCGCCTCGATCCTCGCCAAGATCGAGAAGCCGCAGGCGGTCGAGCGCCTGGCCGCGATCGTCGAGAACAGCCGACGCGCTGATGGTCGCCCGCGGCGACCTCGGCGTCGAGATGCCGCTGGAGCGCGTGCCCGGCATCCAGAAGCAGATCACCCGCGCCGCCCGCCGCGCCGGCAAGCCGGTGGTGGTCGCCACCCAGATGCTGGAATTGATGATCACCGCGCCGACGCCGACCCGCGCCGAGGTGTCCGACGTCGCCACGGCCGTGTTCGAGGGCTGCGACGCCATCATGCTGTCGGCCGAGTTGGCGTCCGGCGCCTATCCGGTCGAGGCGGTCGCCACCATGGACCGCATCGCCAACGAGGTCGAACGCGACCCCAACTACGTCAACATCATGCGGGCGCAGCGCACCGAGCCCGAGGCGACCGGCTCCGACGCCATTTCCGCGGCGGCGCGGCAGATCGCCGAGACGCTGAACCTCGCCGCCATCTGCTGCTACACCTCGTCCGGCACCACGGCCATCCGCGCCGCGCGCGAACGGCCGAGCACACCGATCGTCGCCCTGTCGCCGGTCATCAACACGGCCCGCCGGCTGTCGATCGTCTGGGGATTGCACTGCGTGTTCGGCGACGAGCCGAGCGACCTCGACGGCATGGTCAGCCGCGCCTGCTTCGTCGCCCACGAGGAAGGCTCTCGCCAGGCCCGGCGACCGCATCATCATCACCGCCGGCGTGCCGCTCGGCACGCCCGGCGCGACCAACATGCTGCGCATCGCCTTTGTCGGCCCGGGCGGTTTCGGCAGCGCCTGAGCAGCGCGTCGTCCAGCCAGAAGTCAGATGCCCTTGCCGAGCTTGTCCTCGAGCAAATGCAGACCGACCTTGACGTCCTCGAGATTGGGATCGATCGCCAGCGCCCGTTTGAAGGCGTCCACCGCCTTCTCGGTTCTCGCCGAGGTCGCTCATGATCATGCCGAGCCCGGACAGCGCGCCCCAGTGGCGTGGCTCGAGCGCCAGCGTATGGGCTGATATCGGCCAGCGACTTGTCGTAGTCGCGCATCAGCCAGTAAACGGTCGCCCGCTTGTTCCAGCCCTCGGCATAGTCCGGCTTGGTCACGATGATCGTGTCGAGGTAATTGACCGCCAGCTCGTAGGCGCGGACGTTCATGGCGGCGATGGTGTAGTCCATCAGCTTGTTGACGTGCTGCGTCGCCGGAATCGAGCCACAGCTCCCAGATCTGCGCCTCGATCTTCCGCGCCTCGTCGTAGTCGGACGTGGCCTTGAGGCTGGCGAACAGCCGGTCGAGTTCGGCGGCATGGGGAGCGGCGCTGGCCGCGGGCGGTTCGGCAGCGCTCGGCGGCGTTTCCACGGCCATCGCCGCGCCGCACGTCAGCAGCAGGCCAAACAGCAGGGAGACGACCATCCGCATGACGCGAATCCTATCGGCCGGAAGCCGGGGCGGGTCAAAACACGCGAGCGTTACCGCAACCGGCGCTCAGATGCCCTTGCTGGCGTTGTCCTTCTCGAGTTCGTCGAGGGCCTTCTTGACGCCGTCGAGATAGGGGTCGATGCGCCAGCGCCTCGCCATAGGCCCGGATCGCTTTCTTGTCCTCGCCGATCTCGCGGAAGATCGCGCCCAGGCCGGTGAGCGCACCGAAATGACGCGGCTCGAGCGCCAGCACCCGCTGGATGTCGGCAAGCGACTGGCCGTACTTGTCGGTGAGATAATAGACCGTCGCCCGCTTGTTCCAGCCCTCGGCATAGTCGGGCTTGAGGGTCACCATGCGGTCGAGGACATCGAGGGCGGTGGCATAGTCCTTGTCGTCGATCGCCTGCGCGCCCCACGACATCAGCAGGTCTATGGTGTCGCTGCCCGATTGCAGCCAGAGGGTGATGATCCGGTCCTCGGCGGCTTTGGCCGCCGTCTCGTCCTTCGACTTGAGGGCCGTGAACAGCTTGTCGAGTTCCTCGGCGCGTGTCGCCGGCGGCGCCGCCGGTTTGCCCGCGCCGAGATTTTCGATCGGGGTGTTGTCGAGCGCCCGCGCGGGAAGGCCCGGCACCAGCATGAGCGAGGCGGCGACTGCCGCGGCAATCATCCTCATGCGGGGAATGATAGGGCCAGCGCCGGAGCGCGTCAAAGCCACGGCCGGCGGAACCGCCGGCCGCCGGGGGCTGCTCAGCCCTGGCGCGCCTTGAAGCGGCGATTGGTCTTGTTGATGATGTAGACGCGTCCCTTGCGCCGCACCAGGCGGTTGCCACGGTGGCGTTTGCGGAGCGATCTCAACGAATTGCGGATTTTCATGGGGGCGGCCCGCGCACAGTTCTCTAACGAAACGAGCGCGGAAATCCGCGCCCTGTCGATTGGAGCGGCAAAATATGGACCCCGGCCCGGGGTGTCAAGCAAGGCTTCCGGCAGCGCCGGTCCTGCGCCAAGAAGTGGCTTGGAACATGGCGCCGTATCGGTATAAGGCTGCCCCATGATCGACGTCGACCCATCCAATCCGCGCGGTATCGTGTGGCTCGCCTCCTACCCGCGCTCCGGCAGCACGTGGGTGCGCATCTTCGTCAACAACCTGATTGGCGTTCAGTCGGGGGCAGACCCGGACGACCTCGGCTGGACGAGCCAGTTCGCGTTGACCGATGCCGCCGCTAAACCTTATGAGCAGTTCCTCGGCCGACCGGCGGTTGAAGCGGAGCCCGCCGCAGTCGCCGCCGCCCGGACCGAGGTCTTCGGCTCTCTGGTCGAGAATTCGCAAGGTCTTGTCCTGGTCGGGACCAACAGCGCCAACGTCACCATCTTCGGCGTGCCCATCGTGACGCCGGGCGTGACGGTCGGCGCCATATACGTCGTCCGCAACCCGCTCGATGTGGTGGTTTCCCTTGCCGCCTTCCGTGGCCGCTCCATCGACGACACGATCGAGAACCTTGCGACCTCGGGACTGAGCGCGCCGGCGACTGCCGACACCGTGCTGACGCTCATCGGTTCGTGGTCGGAAAACGTGTCGACGTGGACCGCCGCCGAGCATCCGGCGTTGATGGTCGTGCGTTACGAGGACCTCTGCGAGCAGCCGACGGAGACCTTCGGCGCCATCGCCAATCACGTGAGCATGCAGCACACGCCGCCGGAACTTGCCGCGGCGATCGAGCGCTCGTCCTTCGACCGCATGCGAAAGGCCGAGGCGGAACAGGGCTTTCCAAGCCTCCCGCCGACCGCCGACCGCTTCTTCCGCGCCGGGCGGCCCGGTCAGTGGCGCGAGGCGCTGACGCCCGCCCAGGTCGAGCGGGTCGTGTCGGCCCACGGCGAGCAGATGGCGCGCTTCGGCTATCTGCCGTAAGTCTCTGATCTCTGTCGGGAAATGGTGGGCGGTACTGGGATTGAACCAGTGACCCCTACGATGTCAACGTAGTGCTCTCCCGCTGAGCTAACCGCCCATCCTTGCCGCCGCCGTGCCGGCCCCCTGCGGCGACAGGACGCCGATATAGCAGCCGGGCGGCGGCTTCAAGTCTTGTCGCCGGACGCCGCGCCGATCAGGCCGCGAGAAGCTTCTCGACCTCGTTCGACGAGATCCTTGAGGTGGAACGGCTTGGACAGCACCTTGGCGTCCTTGGGGGCGTTCGAATCCGGGTTGAGCGCCACCGCCGCGAAGCCGGTGATGAACATCACCTTGAGGTCGGGATCGAGTTCGGTCGCCCGCCGGGCGAGCTCGATGCCGTCCATCTCCGGCATGACGATGTCGGTCAGCAGCAGCGTGAACGGCTCCTCGCGAATGCGCTCATAGGCCGAACGGCCGTTGTCGAAGGAGACGACGTCGTAGCCCGCGTTCTCCAGCGCCTTGGCAAGGAAGCGGCGCATGTCGTTGTCGTCTTCGGCAAGCAGGATTCGGGACATCGTCGAGACCGGAAGCCCCCGCGCCTCGCCCGGCCGACAAGGCCGCGGCCGATTATCCGTAACCGAGTAAAGATCGCGTGAACGAGCCGCAGAAACAGGCGGCGTTCACGGCTATGGACAGCGCCCGCGATCTTGGCAACATCGACCCCGAGCCGCGGCACCTCCAGCCGCCATCGGACGCATCGACAGCGCGATGGAAACGCCTCCCGATTTCGCCGGCCAACCCGCCTTTCGAGTCCTCGCGCCGCGACCGGCAGCAGCCTTGCCGATCGTTCTCAACTCGCCGCATAGCGGCAAGCACTATCCCGCCGATTTCCTCGCCGCCTCGCGCCTCGACGACCAGGCGATCCGCCGTTCGGAGGACACCTTTGTCGACGAGCTGTTGCTGCCCGCGGTCGAGCCTCGGCGCACCGCTGCTGCGCGCCAACTTTCCCCGCGCCTGGCTCGACGTGAACCGCGAGCCCTACGAGCTCGACCCGAAGATGTTCGCGGGCGCGCTGCCGACCTTCGCCAATATTCGCTCGGTGCGGGTGGCCGGCGGCCTCGGCACCATCGCCCGCATCGTCTCCGAGAGCGAGGAGATCTATGCCGGCCCGCTGCAGGTCGACGAGGGCCTGGCGCGCATCGACGCGGTCTACAAGCCCTATCACCGGCGCTCTGCGCAATTGTTGGTCGAGACCCGCGCCGCGTTCGGCATCGCCGTGCTGATCGATTGCCACTCGATGCCCTCGACGGTGCGCGGCGGCGACGGGCGTCTGCGGCCGGACATCGTGCTCGGCGACCGCTACGGCACCAGTTGCGCCAGCGAGCTGACCGACCTCGCCGCGCACATCCTCGGCCGCCGCGGCTATTCGGTCAGCCGCAACAAGCCCTATGCCGGCGGCTTCATCACCGAGCACTACGGCAATCCGGCCCGCGGCATCCATGCCCTGCAGATCGAGGTCAACCGCTGCCTCTACATGGACGAGCGGACGCTGGAGAAGAGCGAGCGGCTTCGAGCGGCTCTGCGCGCGGACCTCGCCGCTTCTTGTCGGCGAGCTGGCCGCTGCCTTCGAGGCGGGCTTCCGGTCCGCGGCCGAGGCAGCCGAGTAGCGCCGGCGGAACGCCAGCGGTAAGAAAAAGGGCCGCTCGCTTCCGAGGCGGCCCAAGTCTAGGGAGGAAACGCCCAAGGAGGGCAGTGCGATATCGCTACCGCACCGCAATAATTTGAGCCCGCAGGAAAAAATCAAGACCGCTGGCGAATTTTCCAGTCACGGTCGTCGCAGGCGGCCAAACCGTCGAAGAACTCGGAAGAATGCGAAATCCTGTATTTCAAATGGATAAACAGGATGTCGCAGACCGTGACCAATCGCGCAACAGCCGCCTGACCAATTAACGCTCAGCGCCGTGACCGCTGACCTTCCGGGCCTCGCTGGCGGTTTTCCTCGACCGCCTGGCCGACGCTGCCTCTGATTGATCATGCCGCATTTTCGGGCAGCACCGTCGTGGCCAGCAAGGGCGACAAGGCGCTTCGATCCGGTCACCGCGGCCGACCGCGATGCCGAGGCCGCCATGCGCCAGCTGATCAACGCGGCCTAGCCCGACCATGGCATCGTCGGCGAGGAATACGGCAACGAGCGCGCCGACGCCCACTTCGTCTGGGTGCTCGACCCGATCGACGGCACCCGCGCCTTCATCACCGGCCTGCCGGTCTGGGGCACCCTGATCG
>CAWGJV010000024.1:0-86750 GCA_963822975.1 uncultured Alphaproteobacteria bacterium | reverse complement strand
ACGAGGCGGTTGCGTCGGCCAGATGAGCGCCGAAGACGCCGCCAAGCAGTTCCATGCCGACGTCGAAGACGTCCTGAACTAGTATGGCGGAGCGGTCGCGCGAGAGCATCCCCCTCTCGCGCGACCCTCGTTTCGTTGTTCTGCTGATCTGCCGGGATCAACGCATGTCTGAACGGCCTTCGACGACATGACCAGCAGCCCCGACGCGGTTGCCGGAACCACCCGCCTCCCGGGCGTGCCCTCGATACGGCACAGGCCAATTCCCCCGGGGCGAGGCGGTTCGCCGTTCCAGAAGGCCGAGAACCGTGCGGCCTATGCGTTTCTGATACCCTGGTTCATCGGCCTGTTCGGTATCACCATCATTCCGATCATCGCGTCGCTGTACCTGTCCTTCACCGACTTCAACATCCTCAGCGCGCCGAAATGGATCAACCTCGACAACTATGTGAAGCTGTTCACGCATGATCGCCGGTTCGACAACACCGTCCGCGTGACCATCACCTACGTCGCTGTCTCCGTCCCGCTGCATCCTTGCCTTCTCCCTGATCATCGCGGTCGCCCTCAACCGCGGGCTCGCCGGGCTCGCCCTCTACCGCTCGCTTTTCTACATACCGTCGCTCATCGGCGCGAGCGTCGGCATCGGCATCCTGTGGCGCGAGGTCTTCGGCGAGCGCGGCATCTTCAACGCCTTCCTCGCCCTGTTCGGAATTCAGGGCATCGGCTGGATGACGAACCCGCACTCGGCGCTGAATGTGGTTATCGCCCTCAACGTGTGGACGTTCGGCGCGTCGATGGTCATCTTCCTCGCCGCGCTCCGACAGATACCGCAGTCGTATTACGAGGCAGCGTCGATCGACGGCGCCAACAAGGTGCAGCAGTTCTGGCGGATCACGCTGCCGCTGCTCACGCCGGTCATCTTCTTCAACATGGTGCTGCTGACGATCGGCTCGTTCCAGTCGTTCACGCAGGCCTTCGTGGTGTCGCGCGGCACCGGCGGGCCGATCGACTCGACCTTGCTCTACACGCTGTACCTCTATCAGCGCGCCTTCGTGAACCTCGACATGGGATACGCGGCGGCCATGGCCTGGATCCTGCTGATCACGATCGCGGCGCTGACGGGTTTCATATTCTGGACGACGCGATTCTGGGTGTTCTATGGTGACCGTTAGCCTGGATAGCGGGCTCTCAGACAGGACGATACGGAAGTACGACCGCGAGGCGGTGCGCCGCTCGCGCGAGCGGCGGGCGCGCGAACGGACGCTTCGCCACTTCTCGCTCCACCTGCTGCTGATCCTGCTGCTGATCGTGATGCTCTATCCGGTCATCTGGATGGCCCTATCGTCGCTTCGGCCGGAGGACGAGATCTTTGGCGGCCTGGGTCTCATCCCGAAAACCTGGACGCTTCAGAACTACATTACCGGCTGGTTCCTGTTCGGCGACCGGACGTTCGGCGACTTCTTCATCAATTCCTTCATCATCGCGGGCCTTGCCGTCGTCGGAAACCTGATCGCGTGCTCGATGGCCGCCTATGCGTTCGCCCGCCTGCATTTCCGGCTGAAATGGGTGTGGTTCTCGCTGATGCTGGGCTCGATCATGCTGCCGATCCACGCCCAGCTGATCCCGCAATACATCTTCTTCCTGAAGATCGGCTGGGTGAACACGATCCTGCCGCTGGTAGTGCCCAAGTTCCTCGCCACCGACGCCTTCTTCGTCTTCCTGATGGTGCAGTTCATGCGCTCCCTGCCGCCCGAACTCGAGCAGGCGGCGATGATCGACGGCGCCAGCTACTGGCAGCGCTACTGGAAGATCATCCTGCCCTTGTCGATGCCCGCCCTGGTGACGACGGCGGTCTTCACTTTCATCAATACCTACAACGACTTCTTGTCGCAGCTCATCTACCTGACCAACACAAAGCAGATGACGGTGCCGGTGGCGCTCCGCCTGTTCCTCGATCCGAGCGGCGGGACATCGTCGTTCGGCGGCCTGTTCGCCATGGTCTTTGTGTCCATCGGTCCGGTGCTGGGCTTCTTTCTGGCGTCACAACGCCTGCTCGTGCGTGGCATTGCCACGCAGGGGTTCAAGTAACGGGCGGAGACAGGGGCACCATGGCCAGCGTGACTCTCGACAACCTGACCAAGAACTATGGCGGCGGCGCCATCAACGCGGTGCAGAACCTGGACCTGGAAATCGCCGACGGCGAGTTTCTGGTTCTGGTCGGACCGTCGGGCTGCGGCAAGTCGACCGCGCTCAGGATGATTGCCGGACTGGAGGAAATCACCGACGGCGCAGTGTGGATCGACGAGGAGTTCGTCAACGACATTCATCCCAAGGACCGGGACATCGCCATGGTGTTCCAGAACTATGCGCTCTATCCGCACATGTCGGTCTACAACAACATCGCCTTTGCCCTGCAGATCCAGGGGCGACCGAAGGCCGAGATCGACGAGCGGGTAAGGGTCGCCGCCCGGACGCTGGAACTGGAAGACCTGCTCAAGCGGCGGCCCGGCCAGCTCTCCGGCGGCCAGCGCCAGCGCGTCGCCATGGGCCGCGCCATCGTGCGCCAGCCGGCGGTGTTCCTGATGGACGAGCCGCTCTCCAACCTCGACGCCAAGCTGCGCGTGCAGATGCGCGCCGAGATCGCGCAACTGCAGCACCGCCTCGGGGTGACGACGATCTACGTCACCCACGACCAGACCGAGGCGATGACCATGGGCCATCGCGTCGCGCTGTTGCGCGACGGCTTGCTGCAGCAGGTCGACACGCCGGACGGCATCTACAACCGCCCGATAAACACGTTCGTCGCCACCTTCATCGGCTCGCCGACCATGAACCTGTTCTGGGCGACGATGGGCGAGGCGAACGGGGCTGGGGCGAAACTGACGCTGGGCTCCAACACCATTCAGGTTCCGCCGTCGGTGCTCAACGAGCGGCCGGGGCTGGCAGCGCACGTGGGCGGGCGCATCATCGTCGGCTTCCGCCCGGAGGACCTGGAGGACACGGCGGTGAGCACCGACCACCCGCCGGACGGCCGCATCAATTCCACGATCAACCTGGTCGAGGCGCTGGGCTCCGACATCATGGTGCATTTCGGACTGGACGCCGAGCCGGTCTCGGTGCGCAGTTCGGACGCGCTGGAGTTGATCAATGTCTCCGCCGGCGAGCGCGGCGCCAGTCCGTGCATCGCCCGGCTGACGCCGAAGAGCCAGGTGACGCTCGGCAAGCCGATCCAGCTCGGCGTGAACACCCAGCGCCTGCACTTCTTCGACGCCAAGACCAGCGAAGCGATCTGGAAATAGCCGCCCGGCCGGGTGGGCACGGCGTCCGGCTTCGGCCGACGGTTTCTTTCCGCCGGCTTTCGCGGCAGGATCGCCGGCGATACCAACCCCGAGGCTCCAGATCCCATGTCACTCGACCAAGCGGCCACGGCCGCCCTGAAGGCCGTCTCGACGGCAACGCTCACCACCGTCCTGCTCAAGAAGGGGCTGCGCAACGTCTGGCTGCGCAAGGCGCGGCCGATCGCGCCCGGCTATCCGCGCATCGTCGGGCCCGCCTTCACCATGCGCTTCGTGCCGGCGCGGGAGGATCTCGCCACGCCGGCATCCTGGGCCTCGCCGAAATCGACGCGGGCGGCGATCGAGGCGATGCCGGAAGGCGCGATGGTGGTCGTCGACGCCATGGGCGTGACCGACGCCGGCATCTTCGGCGACATCCTGTGCGCGCGCATGGCGAAACGCGGCGCCGCGGCGCTGATCACCGACGGGGTCGTGCGCGATCTCGCCGGCGTGCTCGGCACCGGCCTGCCGGTCTGGTGCCAGGGCGCGGCCGCGCCGCCATCGGTCGCGGGCCTCACCTTCGTCAACTGGCAGGAGCCGATCGCCTGCGGCGGGGTGGCGGTGTTTCCCGACGACGTGGTGGTTGCCGACGCCGACGGCGCGGTGCTGATCCCGGCGGCGCTCCTCGACGCGGTGCTGGCGGAGGCGCCCGAGCAGGAGCGCATGGAAGCCTGGATCATGGAGGAAGTGGACCGCGGCACGCCGCTTCCCGGCCTCTACCCGATGAACGAGGCCACCAGGGCGCGCTACGACGCGGAGAAGGCGAAAGCGAAGTGAAGGTCGTCATCTGCGGCGGCGGCGCCATCGGCACGTCGATCGCCTATTTCCTCAGCCGGCGCGGCGCCGAGGTCACGGTGATCGAACGGGCGGGTGTCGCCAACGCCGCCTCCGGCAAGTCCGGCGGCTTCCTCGCCTATGACTGGTGCGACGGCGGACCGCTGCAGCAACTGGCGCGACGGAGCTTCACGCTGCACGCGGAACTCGCCGACACGCTCGACGGCGACGACTGGAACTACCGCCGCATGACCACCTATGGCGGCGCGGGAAATGCCGGCGGCGGCCGGCGAAACGGACCGGTCGGCTGGGTCTCCGACGCGGTCGCCATCGGGCGCGCCCTCGGCTCGCCCCAGACCACGGCGCAGGTCCACCCCGGCGAATACACCCAGGCGATGATGCGTGCGGCGGAAGTGCACGGCGCGACGCTCGCGGCCGGCGAAGTGACCGGCATCGCGCAGGCAGACGGCCGCGTGACCGGCGTGACGGTCGGCGGCGAGACCATTCCCGCCGACGCGGTGGTGATCGCCATGGGGCCGTGGTCGATCATGGCGGCGCACTGGCTGCCCCTGCCGGCGGTCTACGGGCTGAAGGGCCACAGCCTCGTCTTCGAGACCGGCGCGGCGGTGCCGGCCGAGGCGCTGTTCCTCGACTGGCAGGAGGCGACCGGGGCGACCTCGTCGCCGGAGGTATTCCCGCGCTCGGACGGCACGACCTATGTCTGCGCGATCTCCAGCGAGAGCCCGTTGCCGGTCGATCCGGCCGACGTGATGCCGGACGATGGCGCGATCGAGCGGCTGACGGCGATCTGCGCCGATATTTCGCCGACGCTTGCCGCAGCGAAAGTGCTGGCGGCACAGGCGTGTTTCCGGCCGGTGACCCGCGACGGCCTGCCGCTGATCGGTCCGCTGTCCGGCGTCACCGGCGCCTATGTGGCGACCGGCCACAGCGTCTGGGGCATCCTCAACGCGCCGGCGACCGGCGAGGCGATGGCCGAACTGATCCTCGACGGGACGGCGCAGACGGTCGATATCTCGGCCTTCGCGCCCGGACGGCTGCGGCCCTTCGATCCCGCCGGCCTCCGCCTCGGACCTTCGGCCTGACCTAGCGCGGGCGCTCCTCGCGCAGCGCCGCGGTGATCGCCCTGAAGAACGGCTGGTCGGGCAATTCCTCGATGTCGCAGGCGATCTTGCGCCGCCAGTTGGGATGCTGGTCGATGGTGCCGGGGATGTTGACCTGTTCGGGCGACGCGGTGAGGTCCTCCACGGCGAGGACGAAGAGACGCGAGGGCGTGCGCGCCACCAGGCGATGCAGCGCGACGGCGACCGACTCGGGCAGCAATTCCGGCGGCGCCACGTGGCCGTCGCGGACGGCGTGCATCTCGTCGGGCAACAGGCCGTGGTCGGCCAGCGTGACCATGAGCTGATGGCGCTCGTTGGCGCGCTCGGCGAGGGCGTGGACGAGGTCCTCGGCACGCGCCATGCCGATGCCGACGCGCACATTGAGGTCGTGGTTGCTCCACCAGCCGGCGAGCGTGTGCAGGTCGTGGGTGGTGATGCAGGCCAGGGCAGCGCGCGGATATTCGGCCGGCGGGATGAAGCGGCCGTCGCGCATCTCGAAGAAGAAGACGCGGTAGCTCTGCACGTCGCAGGCGGCCAGCACTTCCGGGAAGCCCGGCGGGACGACGCCGAGCGCCTCGCCGATGACGATCGAGCGGTGCGCCTGCGAGACTTCGGCAAGGGTGCGCAGCATGGCGGCGAGCGGATAGCGCACATAGACGCCGTCGGCGGCGGTGAGGCCGTCGGCGATCCAGAACAGCCGATAGAGGCTCATGGCGTGGTCGATGCGCAGCGCCCGGGCGTGGCGGAGCACGGCGTCGATGGCCTCGCGATAGGGTTCATAATCACGGGCCACCAGCGCCGACGGCGACAGCGGCGCGACGCCCCAATCCTGACCGTCGGCATTGAAATAATCCGGCGGCGCGCCGACGCGCACCGACGGCACGGTGAGATCGCGGTCGGACCAGGTGTCGGAGCCGTCGCGGGCGACGCCGACGGCGAGATCGAGGTAGAGGCCGATGCGCATGCCGGCGGCCTCGGCGCGCGCCTGGGCGGCGGAGAGCTGGCGCTCGGCCAGCCATTGCAGCCAGGAATGGAAGGCGATGGCCTCGCCATTGTCGGCGGCGAAGGCGGCGACGGCCTTGTCGGCCGGATGCCGGAATTCCTCCGGCCAGTTGTGCCAGGTGGCGCCGTGGCCGCGTTCGACCATTGCCGCCGACAGCGCCTCGAACAGGGCATGCAGGTAGAGCGGCCGGCCGCCGGCGGCGACATAGGCGGCGAAATCGTCCGCATCGGCCGGGGCGCCGGCTTCGCGGAAGGCGCGGAAGAGAAACGTCAGCGCCTTGAGCTTGAGCGGGCCGACGGCGGCGTAATCGACGAATTCGGCGTCGCGCACCTCGCGGCGGGACCGCGACTTCGGCCAGCACGGTTTCGGCGCCGGGCACCTTGTCCAGCGCGATGTAGAGCGGATTGAGGAAGCGGCGGCTCGACGGCGAGAACGGACTGAACGTGCCGGCGTCGGCCATGAACAGGGCATGCAGCGGATTGACGCCGACGAAATCGCCGCCGGCGGCGGCGACGATCTCGGCGAAGCGGGCGAGGTCCTCGAAATCGCCGATGCCCCAGTTGCGCTTCGAGCGCAGGCCATAGACCTGGCAGGCGACGCCCCAGCAGCGGCCGTCGCGCAGCCAGTCGGGCAGGTAGCAGGCGACGCCTTGCGGCGCCTGCATGACATCGGGATCGGCGGGACGGACCGTCCGCAGGCTGGCGGCGACGGCGGCGTCATCGTCGGCGGAGACGCCAAGCGCCTGCAGCGTGAGGCGCAGGGCATGATCGGAGGCGGTGACGATCGGCCCCAGGAGCGATTGATAGTCGCGCTGGATGCCGGCGAGCGTCGCGAGGCGGTAGAGGTCGTCGCTCATTTCGGCGCCGTCCTGCCGCCCATCATGGTCTCCCCGGCAAGGAGCAGCACCGTCCGCCCCTCCAGTTCGAGCGTCTCGCCGACCGAATGGGTGCGGCCGGGCGGATCGATCTCGCCGCGCCCGGCATCGACACGCACGCGCCAGTAGGGCCGGCCGCCGTTGGGAAGAAGGAAGGAGAGCGGCGCGTGGTAGCTGTTGACCAGGATGAGCAGCCGCGAGGGGATGTCGCCGAGCATGACGCCGAAAACCTTGGCGGAGGGATCGGACCACGAGCCATTGTCCATCTCGACGCCATCCGGCCGGTACCAGACGACGTCGCGGGTGCCGTCGCCGTGGATCTGGTTGCCGTGCAGGAACTCCGACGCATGGAGGAAGGCGTAGCGCTTGCGGATGGCGACGACGCCGCGCACGAACTCCATGAAGGCGAAGTCGCGTCCGGTCATGCCCCGCCAGCGCATCCAGGTGATGTCGTTGTCCTGGCAATAGGCGTTGTTGTTGCCGAGCTGGGTGCGGCCGATCTCGTCGCCCATGAGGATCATCGGCGTGCCCTGCGAAAGCAGCAGCGTGGCGATCGTGTTGCGCCGCAGGCGATCGCGCAGACTGCGGATGTCGGGGTCCTCGGTCGGCCCCTCGACGCCGCTGTTCCAGCTGCGATTGTCGCCGTGGCCGTCGCGGTTGCCCTCGCCGTTGGCCTCGTTGTGCTTGGCGTCGTAGGACCACAGGTCGGCCAGCGTGAAGCCGTCATGGGCGGTGACGAAGTTGACGCTCGCCCACGGCTTGCGGCCCTTGTGATCGTAGAGGTCGGAGGACCCGAGCATGCCCTGCGCCACCGCCGGCAGCAGGCCGCTGTCGCCCTTCCAGAACGAGCGCATGGTATCGCGGTAGCGGCCGTTCCACTCGGCCCAGCCGGGCGGGAAGTTGCCGACCTGGTAGCCGTTGGGGCCGAGATCCCACGGTTCGGCGATCATCTTGGCGCGCTGCAGGACCGGGTCCTGGCGGGCGGCGTCGAAGAAGACGGCGTTGGTGTCGAACTGGTCGTATTCGCGGCCGAGCGCGGTGGACAGGTCGAAGCGGAAGCCGTCGACATGGCACTCCTCGACCCAGTAGCGCAGCGAATCCATCACCATCTGCAGGACGCGCGGGTGGCGCAGGTTGACGGTGTTGCCGCAGCCGGTGGTATCGAAATAGTAGCGCCGGTCCTCGCCCAGCATGTAGTAGCTGGCATTGTCGATGCCGCGGAAGGACAGCGTCGGCCCGAGGTGGTTGCCCTCGGCGGTGTGGTTGTAGACCACGTCGAGAATGACCTCGATGCCGGCCTCGTGCAGCCGGCGGACCATCAGCTTGAACTCGTGGATGTCGGCGCCCGGCGAAATGTAGCGGGCGGCCGGCGCGAAGAAGTTGACGGTGTTGTAGCCCCAATAGTTGGTGAGGCCGCGCTGGACGAGTTCGCGATCGTCGAAGAACGCCTGGATCGGCATCAGCTCGATGGCCGTGACGCCGAGCTTCTGCAGATGCTCGATCATGCGCGGGTCGGAGAGCCCGGCGAAGGTGCCGCGCAGCGGCGGCGCGATATCCTCGCGGGCGGCGGTCATGCCCTTGACGTGCGCCTCGTAGATGATGGTGTCGGCCCACGGCCGCCGGGGATGCCGGTCGCCGCCCCAGGTGACGGCGGTGTCGATGACCTGGCACTTGGGCATGACGAAAGCCGAGTCGCGGCGGTCCATGACGAGGTCGCCGCGCGGCGAGCCGACACGATAGCCGTAACAGGCGTCGTGCCAGGCGATGTCGCCGACGAGCGCGCGGGCGTACGGATCGATGAGCAGCTTGTTGGGATTGAAGCGGTGGCCGTTGGCCGGATCGTAGGGGCCGTCGACGCGATAGCCATAGAGCTGGCCGGGCCGGACGTCGGGCAGATAGCCGTGCCAGACCTCGTGGGTGTACTCGGGCAGCGCGACGCGCTCGACCTCGCGCCGGCCCTTGGGATCGAACAGGCAGACCTCGACCTTTGTGGCGTTGGCCGAGAACAGGGCGAAGTTGACCCCTGCCCCGTCCCAGGTGGCGCCGAGCGGATGCGACAGGCCAGGCCCGACCCGCAGCTTCGACATGTGGGGAACTTCCTTCTCCGAAACCCGACTAGGTCACGTGTTCGAGGATGAGGGTGGCCAGCGGTGGAAGGGTAAGCAAGATGGATGCCGGTCGCCCGTGCCAGGGCACCGGCTCCGACTCGACCCCGCCGAGATTGCCGACGTTGGAGCCACCATAGCCGGCGGAATCGGTATTGAGGCGCTCGCGCCAGCGGCCCGGGCGCGGCACACCGACGCGGTACCCCTCGCGCACCATCGGCGTGAAATTGCACAACACGACCACGGGAGAATCGCCGTCATTGCCGTGGCGGGCATAGGCCAGCACGCTGCGTTCGGCGTCGGCGCCCTCCAGCCACTCGAAGCCGGCCGGGTCGGTGTCCTTGACGTGCAGGGCGGGAATCTCGCGGTAGGCGCGGTTGAGGTCGCGGACGAGATCCTGCACGCCGCGGTGGCCGGGGTCGCCGACGAGGTGCCAGTCGAGCGACCGGTCGTGATTCCATTCGCGCTCCTGGGCGAACTCGCCGCCCATGAACAGCAGCTTCTTGCCGGGATGGGTCCACATGAAGGCAAGGTAGGCGCGCAGGTTGGCAAGCTTCTGCCAGCGGTCGCCGGGCATGCGCTCGAACAGCGAGCCCTTGCCGTGCACCACCTCGTCATGGCTGAGGGGCAGGACGAAGTTCTCCGAGAAGCCGTACTGGATGCCGAAGGTCATCTGGCCGTGGTGGTACTTCCGATGCACCGGCTCGTGCTTCATGTATTCCAGCGTGTCGTGCATCCAGCCCATGTTCCACTTGTAGCCGAAGCCGAGGCCGCCGCCGTCGACCGGGCGCGACACCTGCGGCCAGGCGGTCGATTCCTCGGCGATGGTGGTGGCGCCGGGGTGATCGCCGAAGACGCGGGTGTTCATCTCGCGCAGGAAGGCGATCGCCTCGAGGTTCTCGCGACCGCCGTGGACATTGGGCAGCCAGTCGCCGGGCTCGCGCGAATAGTCGAGGTAGAGCATCGAGGCGACGGCATCGACGCGCAGGCCGTCGATGTGGAAATACTCCATCCAGAAGAGCGCGTTGGCGACGAGGAAGTTGCGCACCTCGGTGCGCCCGAAATTGTAGATCAGCGTGTTCCAGTCGCGATGGAAACCCAGGCGCGGGTCGGCGTGCTCGTAGAGGGCGGTGCCGTCGAAATGCGCCAGACCGTGGGCGTCGCTGGGGAAATGGGCGGGCACCCAATCGACAATGACGCCGAGGCCGGCGCGGTGGCAGGCATCGACGAAAGCGGCGAAATCCTCCGGGCTGCCGAAGCGGCTGGTGGGCGCGAACAGGCCGATCGGCTGGTAGCCCCACGAGCCGGAGAACGGGTGCTCGGAGACCGGCATGCACTCGATATGGGTGAAGCCCAGGTCCTTGACGTAGCCGACGAGCTGGTCGGCGAGATCGCGGTAGGTGAGCAGGTCGTCGCCGTCCTTGCGCCGCCACGAGCCGAGATGGACCTCGTAGATGGAGACCGGCGCATCGAGCGCCTGATGCGCCTTCTGGCCGGCCATCCAGTCGCCGTCCGTCCAGTCGGGACGCGGCAGGCCGTGGACGCGCGAGCCGGTCGCCGGCGGCACCTCGTGGGCGAAGCCGACCGGATCGGCTTTCAGCGGCAGGAGCCGGCCGGCGGCATCGAGAAGCTCATATTTGTAGGTGGCGCCGAGAGCGACGCCGGGGATGAAGATCTCCCAGACGCCGGCCTCGATGCGCTTGCGCATCGGGTGATGGCGGCCGTCCCAGGAGTTGAAGTCGCCGACGACGCTGACGCGCGCGGCGTTGGGCGCCCAGACGGCGAAGGCAACGCCGGCGACGCCGTCCACGACCGTCGGGTGGGCGCCGAGCCGCTCGAACAGACGGCGATGCGTGCCCTCGCGCATGAGATGCATGTCGAGGTCGCCGAGCAGCGGCGGAAAGCGATAGGGGTCCTCCGCTTCCCAGCGGTCGCGACCGCGGGTCAGGCGCAGGCGATAGGCGAACGGCTTGCGGCGGCGAGGAATCGGCCCGGCGAAGAAGCCATCCGGTCGCAACCGCTCCAGCGAGGCCACCGCTTCGCCGGTCCCGGCGTCGATGACCTCGGCGATTTCGGCGCCGGGCCAGAAGACGCGCACCGACAGCGGCCCGCCGCTGCCGCTGCCGCCATGCATGCCGAGAATGGCGAAGGGATCGCCGTGATGGCCGGCAAGGACGGCGTCGATGGCGCCGTCATCCGGCCGCCAGGCCGGCCGCGCTGTCTTCGCGGCGCTCATGGAGCGTCATCCTTGCTGGCGGTGAGGGCGAGCAGGCCGTTTACCGGGATCGGCAACCAGGTGGGGCGGTTGGCGGCCTCGTAGAGAACCTCATAGGCGGCTTTCTGGATGAGGAAGAGATCGAGCAGGCGCTGGCGCGTCTCCTCGTCTTCCGGAACCAACCCGGCTTCTGTCGCCACCGGCCAATAGGCGGCGAGAAAATCGCGTGTGATCGCATCGCGCCACTGCGATCGCGCGCTCGCGCACCGGCGGCATGGTGCCGTCGCGATCCTCGACCCGATAGACGGCCGACCATGCGGCGTAGTCGAAGGAGCGCAGCATGCCGGCAACGTCACGCAGCGGCGAAACCTTCTGGCGGCGCTCGCGCAGTCCGCGGCCAGGCTCGCCTTCGAAATCGATGATCGACACGTCATCCCGCACGACCAGAACCTGGCCGAGGTGATAATCGCCGTGGACACGCGTCTTGAGACCGGCGCCGGTGAGGCCGGCGGCCGCCCGGACGCGCGCCGCGACGGCGGTGCGCGCCTTGAGCAGGGACGCGGCATCGGACTTCGCCGGCCCGGTGAGCTGGCGCGCGATGCGCGACAGGCGGCCGAGGGCGTCGCTGACGTCCCGCCTGACGCTCGCCGTCCAGCGCTTGAGGTCGGCGGCGCCGATCGGCTCGGCGGCGAAACGACGGTTCTTCGTCGGCGTGGCGAAGGCGGCGTGCAGTTCGCCGGTCCGCTTGCCGAGGATCGCACCGATATCGAGGGGGTATTCGAACACCGGCGCGGGATCGACGAGCGCGCCGTGCTCGTCACGGGGAAGCAGGGCGAAGGCATCGAGGTCGCGGTCGAGCGCGTCGCGGACGGCGCTCCACGCGTCGCCCTGGTTGCGGATGAAGGCGAAGGCGGCCGCCAGCATCACCGGTTCGCCCTTGTCCGGCTTGTAGGTGATGCTGCCGTAGAACGGCGGCGTGTTGCGGAAGCCCGCCACGTCGGTCAGGAAGCGGCCGACCGATACCTCCGGCTGCTCGCCGGCGCGCAGGCGGCGATAGACCTTCATCATCACGTTGTCGCCGACGATGAAAGAGACGTTGCTCTGCTCGACGCCGACCGGGCGGATATTCTCGGTCAGCTCCAGCTCATGGAATTCGGCGCTCGATTCGAAGACGAGCTTGCCGCCGATCGCCGGTATGTCCTCGCCGGCGCGCATGGCCTTGACCAGATCCCAATGGAAGCGCTCGTCGAAAGAGGCGTCGATGAGAGCGCCGAGGTTCGGGCCGTAGCGCAGGCGGGCGAGCGTGTAGGAAAGCTTGGCGGCGCCGAAATGCAGGTTCTCCTCGCCCCACAGAGCGGAGACCGGCAGGAAATAGCGGTTGGTGCCGCCGCCGTCGGTCTCGACATCGAGGAAGAGAAGCTGGTTGGGATTGCCCGGCAGTTCGCCGAGCGGCGTGACCTGGGCGCGCTTGACGCGGGCGGCCTTGCCGGCGAACCAGCGCTGGCGGCCAAGAATCTCGGGCAGCACGTCGCGCTGGAACTGGGTCAGCTCGCGGCCTTCCAGGGCACGGGCGAGCTTGCCGCCGGTCGCCGTCAGGGTGACGAATTCGGGCAGCGGCTCGGGCATCGGCGTGTGCCAGCGCGGCGCGTCGGCCTCGGGCGCCAGCAGGAACCAGAAGAAGCCGTAAGCCGGCAGCGTCAGCATGTAGGGCAGGTCGCCGACCGGCGGGAACGCCGCGTTGCCGCTGAGTTCGATCGGCACGGCGCCGCGCCACTCGGACAGTTCCAGTTCGACCGCCTGGGCGGCGCGCGAGATATTGGCGACGCAGAGGATGCGCTCGCCGTCGTGCTCGCGGACATAGGCGAGGATCTTGCGGTTGTGCGGATAGAGGAAGGTGATCGTGCCGCGGCCGAAGGCGGCGTGCTGCTTGCGCACGGCGACCATGCGCCGCATCCAGTTGAGCAATGACGAGGCTTCGTTCTGCTGCGCCTCGACGTTGACCGCCTGGAAGCCGTAGACCGGGTCCATGATCGGCGGCAGGTAGAGCTGCTGCGGGTTGGCGCGCGAGAAGCCGCCGTTGCGATCGGCCGACCATTGCATCGGCGTGCGCACACCGTCGCGATCGCCGAGGAAATAGTTGTCGCCCATGCCGAGTTCGTCGCCGTAGTAGATGACCGGCGTGCCGGGCATCGACAGGAGCAGCGCGTTCATCAGCTCGATCTTGCGGCGGTCGTTGTCGAGCAGCGGCGCCAGGCGCCGGCGGATGCCGAGATTGATGCGGGCGCGGGAATCGCCGGCATAGGTGCGCCACAGATAGTCGCGCTCCTCGGCGGTGACCATCTCCAGGGTCAGTTCGTCATGATTGCGCAGGAAGATCGCCCACTGGCAGTTTTCCGGAATGTCCGGCGTCTGGCGGATGATGTCGGTGACCGGGTGACGGTCCTCCTGGGCGAGCGCCATGTACATGCGCGGCATCAGCGGGAAGTGAAACGCCATGTGGCACTCGTCGCCGTCGCCGAAATAGGGCCGGGTGTCCTCGGGCCACTGGTTGGCCTCGGCCAGCAGCATGCGATCGGGGTAACTGGCGTCCATCTCGCGGCGGATTTCCTTCAGCACGAGATGGGTCTCGGGCAGGTTCTCGTTGTTGGTGCCGTCGCGCTCGACGAGATAGGGAATGGCGTCGAGGCGGAGCCCGTCGACGCCCATGTCGAGCCAGTAGTGCAGCAGCCGCTTGACCTCCTCGATGACGCGCGGATTGTCGAAGTTGAGGTCGGGCTGATGGGAATAGAAACGGTGCCAGAAGAAGGCATGCGCCTCCGGGTCCCAGGTCCAGTTCGACTTCTCGGTGTCGATGAAGATGACGCGGGTGCCCTGGTAGCGGTCGTCGGTGTCGCTCCAGACGTAATAGTCGCGCGCCGCTGAACCGGGCTTGGCGCGCCGCGCCCGCTGGAACCACGGATGCTGGTCCGAGGTGTGGTTGATGACCAGCTCGGTGATGACGCGGATGCCACGGCGATGGGCCTCGGCGACGAAACGCTTGAAGTCGCGCATCGTTCCGTAAGCGGGATTGATGGAGCGGTAGTCGGCGATGTCGTAGCCGTCGTCGCGCAGCGGCGAGGGATAGAACGGCAGGATCCAGATCACCGTGACGCCGAGGCTGGCGACATAATCGAGGCGGTCGATGAGGCCGGCGAAATCGCCCATGCCGTTGCCGTCGGAATCGAAGAACGCCTTGATGTGCAGCTGGTAGATGATCGCGTCCTTGTACCAATCGGCACGGCTGCGATCGACGTTGTCCTCGCCGTTGCGGTGCGCGGTCTTGTGCGAGGCGGTGGGCACGGCGTCCATCAATGTCGCTCCGCTGACGGGTCGAGACGCCAGATGGCGTAGGGATTGTTGGCCGGGTCAAGCCAGATGTGCTGGATCTTGCCCTGCCAGGTGGATTGCTCGCCGGTGACCAGGTTCTCCGACTGGATGCTGGCCTCGTCGGGCAGGCCGAACTCCCACAGCGGCACCTCGAAATTGGCGCCCTGGCCGTTGCGCGGATCGAGGTTGACCGCGAACAGCAGGAAATCCGACAGGTCCGGCGTCGCCTTGCCGAAATAGAGGATCTGGTCGTTCCAGGCGTTGTAGAACTTCAGGTTGGTGAAGGATTGCAGGGCCGGATGCTCGCGGCGCAACCGGTTCATCAGGCGGATGTCGGGCCGGATGTTGCCGGGGCGGTCCCAGTCCCACGCCTTGATCTCGTACTTCTCCGAGTTGAGATACTCCTCGCGGCCCGGAATCGGCGTCGCCTCGCAGAGTTCGAAGCTGCTGTAGATGCCGTAGTTGCCGCCCAGCGCGGCGGCGAGCACCAGGCGCGTGCGGAAGCCGGCGCGGCCGCTGGTCTGCAGGAAGAACGGATCGATGTCCGGCGTGTTGACGAAGAAGTTCGGCCGCATGGTGTCGCGGCACTCGGTCGTGGTCAGCTCGGTCAGATAATCGGTCAGTTCCTGCTTGGTGTTGCGCCAGGTGAAGTAGGAATAGGACTGGGTGAAGCCGACCTTGGCGAGGCGCTTCATGACCTTGGGGCGGGTGAACGCCTCGGCGAGGAAGATCGCATCCGGGTGACGGTCCTGGACCTCGCCGATCATCCATTCCCAGAACGGCAGCGGCTTGGTGTGCGGGTTGTCGACGCGGAAGATGCGCACGCCGCGCTCGCACCAGAAGAGCACCACGTCGCGCAGCGCCAGCCACACCGAGGGCAGGCCGCCGCGATAGAAATCGACGTTGACGATGTCCTCGTACTTCTTCGGCGGGTTCTCGGCGTATTTGATGGTGCCGTCGGGCCGCCAGTCGAACCATTCCGGATGCTGCCTGATCCACGGATGATCGGGCGAACACTGGATGGCGAAGTCGATGGCGATCTCGAGGCCGTGCTCGCGGGCCGCGGCGAGCAGGCGGGCGAAATCGTCGAACGTGCCGAGGGCGGGATGGATGGCGTCATGGCCGCCCTCCTCCGAGCCGATGGCATAGGGACTGCCGGGATCGTTCGGACCGGGGGTCAGCGTGTTGTTGCGGCCCTTGCGATTGGTGCGGCCGATCGGATGGATCGGCGGGAAATAGAGCACGTCGAAGCCCATGTCGCGGACATAGGGCAGCTTGCCGATGACGTCGTCGAAGGTGCCGTGGCGGCCGGTATCGTCGGAGGCGGAGCGCGGAAACAGTTCGTACCAGGCGCTGAAGCCGGCGGTGCGGCGCTCGACCAGCACGGGCAACTCGCGGGCGTAGAGCGACAGATCGGTGCGCACGCCGGCGCGCGCCATCAGCGATGCAGCCTCGGTCGACATCAGCACGTCCAGACGGCCGGCATCGTCCGCCGCAGCGTCGCACCGGCCGAGCAGCGCGCCGAGCGCGGTGCGGTCGTCCGCCGTCGCCCGCTCGTTCTCCCTGGCCTGGGCCGCCTCGACCAGTTGCCGGCCCTCGGCCAGTTCCAGCGCCAGCGACAGGCCGGCGGCGTGTTTCTTGGCGATTTCGCTCCGCCAGGCGGCGAAGAGATCGCGCCACGCAATCAGCGTGAAGCGATAGCGGCCGATGGCGTCGAACGTGGTGACGCCGCGCCAGCGATCGTTGTCGACGAAGCCCATCGGCACTTCGCGCCAGTCCTGGCCATCGGCGGGGCGGACGAGGAAGGCAGCGGCGATGGTGTCATGGCCGTCGGCGAAGATATCCGCCTCGACGACGAAGGGTTCGCCAACCAGAGTCTTGGCGTGGAAGCGGCCGGCATCGATTTCGGGGGCAACCGCCTCGATGGCGACGCGATTGGCGGCAAGGGCCAGCAACGCCCTGGCGGCGGCCGAAACAGTATGAACCGGGGCCCCTTTGGCCTTGGGCACCTTCGGACGTCGTTCAGCGACCGCAGGTTTCGCCATGCCTCATGCTCGCCCAATCCAATGCACGCAATCAAGGGGGGCGGGCGGATCAATCTCCCCCGGTCGCCCATTCGCGCGTTGTTTCGGCGGGATTCCTCGCTATCCTTGCCAGATCGCCAACCGCAGTGGCGAATCCCCCCCGCTCCGTTTTGCGATCACAGCCGGACCATGAACCCGAACACACCCTATCAGTTCCCCCCGACCCGACGGGTCGAGGATATTCCGCTGGTCCGCGGCGAGGGCCGCTTCTCCGACGACCTGACCATCGACGGCCAACTCGCCGCGGTTTTCGTGCGGTCCGAGCCATGCGCATGCCTCGATCCGTGTCGATACGGCCGAGGCGCTGACGCAACCGGGCGTGGTCGCGGTGCTGACCGCGGCCGACATGGAGGCGGCAGGGGTTGGCAGCATCTCGCGGCCGCCGCCGCAGACCGGCCGCGACGACCGGCCGCTGGTCGTGCCGCATCGGCCGGCGCTGGCAGCCGGACTGTGTCGTGCATGTCGGCGAACCGATCGCGCTGGTTGTGGCCGAGACGCTTGCCGCGGCTCGCGCCGCCGCCGATCTCGTCGCCGTGGACTACGACGAACGCCCGGCGGTCACCGGCGCGACAACGGCGCTGGCGCCGGGCGCGCCGCAGATCTGGCCGGAGGCGCCGGGCAACCTGGCGCTCGACTGGGTCCATCCGGCGATCAGCGACCGCCGAGCGGGAGGAGGTGCAACGCATCATCGCGTCGGCGCCGCATGTCGTCCGCGTGCGCGTCGTCAACCAGCGCCTCGCCGGGGTGCCGATCGAGACGCGCGGTGCGACCGCCACCTTCGATGCCGCGGCCGGGCACTACACGCTGCACGCGCCATCGCAGAGCGCGCATTCGCTCAAGGCCGGCCTTTGCGCCATCATGGGACTCGACCCGGCGGAACTCCGTGTTCTGTCGGCCGATGTCGGCGGCGCCTTCGGCCTGAAGACGCCGCCCTACCCCGAACACGCGGCATTGCTGGTCGCGGCGAAGACTGACCGGCCGGCCGGTGCACTGGATGGCGACACGCTCGGAAGGCTTCCTCGCCGATCATCAGGGCCGCGACAACGTCAGCGAGGCGGCGCTGGCGCTCGATGCCGACGGCCGCTTCCTGGCGCTCGACGTGGAGGCGGTTACCGATCTCGGCGCCTATGTCGTCTCGTCCGGCGCGATCATCGCGACCATAGGCTTCGGCAACTGCTTTCCGAGCATGTACGATATCCCGCACGTGGCGGTCGGTGTGCGGCTCGCCTTCACCAACACCGTACCCACCGGGGCCTATCGCGGCGCCGGCCGGCCGGAAGCCAACTACGTCATGGAGCGGGTGGTGGACGCCGCGGCGCGGCAGATGGGGATCGACCCGCTCGACGCTCCGCCGGCGCAATCTCATTCCGTCCTCAGCGATGCCCTACCGCTCCGCCTGCGGCCCGACCTATGACAGCGGCGACTTCGCCGGCGTGGTGGACGCCGCCGTGGCGCTCGCCGGGCTCGACGGCTTTCCGCAACGCCGCGCCGAAGCGCAAGGACGCGGCAGGCTGCGCGGCATCGGCGTTTCCTGCTTTCTCGAACATGCCGGCGGCGGCCCGACGGAAGGCGCCGAGCTGCTTTTCGCCGGCGACCAGCTGGTCGTGCGGCTCGGCATGCAGGCCTCGGGACAAGGGCACGGCACGGTCTTCCGCAAGGTGCTCGCCGAGCAGCTGCGGCATCCGGGAGGAGCAGGTCGTCGTCTCCGAAGGCGACTTCGGACGTGCCGTTCCGCGGCGGCCCGGCGGTCGGCTCGCGCTCGACCAATGCCGGCAGCGTCGCCATCATCGATGGCGTCAAGAAGCTGGTCGCGCGGGCGCGCGAGGCGGCCGCGACGGTGCTGGAGGCCGACGTCGGCGACGTGTCGTATCGCGACGGCTATGTCGAGGTGACCGGCACCAACCGGCGGCTGTCGCTGTTCGACCTGGCGGCGCGCATGGCGGAAGCGGACACGCCGCTGACCGTCGGTGGCGCAGGCGGACGCGACCAACACCTACCCCAACGGCTGCCATATCGCCGAGGTCGAGATCGATCCGGACACCGGCGCGACCAGGCTCGTCGCCTACGCCGCCGTGGACGATTGCGGCGTCGTGCTCGACCACACGCTGGCCGAAGGCCAGATCGTCGGCGGGCTGGCGCAGGGCTTCGGGCAGGCGCTGATGGAGCGGGTCGTCTTCGACGAAGGCGGCCAACTGCTCACCGGCTCGCTGATGGACTACGCCATGCCGCGCGCCGACCGACATGCCGCACGATCGCCGCCGCCTTCCACCCGGTGCCGTGCACGACCAATCCGCTCGGCGTGAAGGGCATCGGCGAAGCCGGGCTCGACCGCGGCGATCGCGGCGGTGATGAACGCCATCGCCGACGCGATTCCCGGCGGCGAGGCGATCGACATGCCGGCGACGCCGGAGCGCGTGTGGCGCGCCTGCCAGGCGGCGCGGGCTCAGGTGAAGGCGTCGTAGACCAGCTTCGCCGCGATCACGGCGAGCAGCGCCAGCACAAGCCGATCGAACGCCTCGCGGCTGATGCGCGAGGCCAGCCAGCCACCGAGCGGCATGGCGATCAGGATCGGCACGAGGGCGAGCGCGCTGAGCAGCAGCCGGTCCCACGTCAGGATGCCGGCGAGCGCGAGCGACGGCACCTGCACGACGGAAAAGCTGACGAACAGGGTCGAGATGGCGAAGACGAAGCCCGAGCGACCAAGGCCGAGCGACGACAGGAAGGTGATGCTGACCGGCGCCGAAATGCCGGTCGCGCCCTGAAGCAGGCCCGAGACGAAGCCCGACGCCGGCGCAACGCGGGCACGCGATAGCCCGGGGGATATGCCAGTGCGGCCGGGCCAGGCGCAGCGCGACATAGGCGACGACCACCACCGCCAGCACGATGCCGAGCACATGTTGCGACAGGCTGGCGAGCAGCCAGGTGCCGACGGCGATGCCGAGGCCGGCGAGCACGCACATGCTCCACAGCCAGCCGAGCCCGATGCGCTCGCCGCGAAACTGCCAGAGCTGCCAGATATTGGTGGTGACGGTCGGCACGACCATCATGGCGATGGCGAACGGCACGTCGAAGAAGGACGCCAGCACCGGCACGGCGACGACCGGCAGGCCGGCGCCGATGACGCCCTTGACGAAGCCGCTCAAGCGCCAGCGTCGACGAAGATGATGAGGTATTCGCCGATCACGCCGGATGGCCGCTAGACATGCCGGGCAATGCGACCGTTCATCAGGTGATGACCGTCGGTTGGTCGCGGCCGGTGAGCGCCGGAGATCGCTGACCTCGGCGGCGGCATCGATGAGCGGTTCAAGGACCACCTGGGTGTCGTGGCCGTGGCGGGCCGGGTCGGGCTCGAAGCGCTCGATGTAGACGCGCAGCGTCGCGCCGGCGGTGCCGGTGCCCGACAGGCGGAAGACGATGCGCGAGCCGTCGGCGAACAGGATGCGCATCCCCTGCCCGGTCGTGAGCGAGCCGTCGACCGGATCGTCATAGGCGAAATCGTCGGCGAGGCGCGACGTCCAAGCCGCCGAGGCTGCCGCCGGCCAGCTTCGGCAACTGGTCGCGCAGATGCTTCATCACGGCATTGGCGCGCTCGGTCTCGATCTCCTCGTAATCGTGACGCGAATAGTAGTTGCGGCCGTAGGTGCGCCAGTGGTCGCGCATGATCTCGGCGACGCTCTGCGCGCCGGTGGACGAGGATGTTGAGCCACAGGAGCACCGCCCAGACGCCGTCCTTCTCGCGCACGTGGTTGGAGCCGGTGCCGGCGCTTTCCTCGCCGCAGATGGTGGCGAGGCCGGCATCGAGCAGGTTGCCGAAGAACTTCCAGCCGGTCGGGGTCTCGTAGCACGGGATGCCGAGCTTTTCGGCGACGCGATCGGCGGCGGCGCTGGTCGGCATGGAGCGGGCAATGCCGGCGAGGCCGGCTGGATAGCCCGGCGCCAGATGGGCGTTGGCGGCGAGAACCGCGAGCGAATCCGACGGGGTGACGAACTGGCCGCGGCCGATGATCAGGTTGCGGTCGCCGTCGCCATCGGAGGCGGCGCCGAAATCGGGCGCCTGCGGCGACATCATCAGCTGGTACAGGTCGCCTTGGCATGGACGAGGTTGGGTCGGGATGGTGACCGCCGAAATCGGGGCTCGGCGTGCCGTTGACGACGGTGCCGGCGGGCGCGCCGAGCGTGTCCTCGAGGATCGCCTTGGCGTAGGGGCCGGTGACGGCATGCATGGCGTCGAAGCTCATGCGGAAGCCGGACAGGAACAGGCCGCGAATGGCGTCGAAGTCGAACAGGCGTCTCCATCAGCGCGCTGGTAGTCGGCGACCGGGTCGATCGACCTCGATCGCCATCTCCTCGAGCTTGGTCGTAGCCCGATCCGGTCGATGTCGATGTCGGCGCCGTCGGCCATGAGAATGCGATCGATCGTCCTGGTGTGGGCGAAGATCGCGTCGGTGACCTTTTCCGGCGCCGGGCCGCCATTGGCGGTGTCGAACTTGATGCCGAAATCGCCGTCGGGCCCGCCGGGATTGTGGCTCGCCGACAGGATGATGCCGCCGGCCGTATGGTACTTGCGGATGAGGTTGGAGGCGGCCGGCGTGGACAGCAGGCCGCCCCGGCCGACGATGACCCGCCCGACGCCGTTGCCGGCGGCGATCTTCAGGGCAAGTTGGATCGCCTCGCGATTGAGGTAGCGGCCGTCGCCGCCGAGGACGAGCGTCTTGCCGGCGACGCGGCTCGATCGTGTCGAGGATCGACTGGATGAAGTTCTCGACGTAGTGCGGCTGGCTGGAAATGCGGCACCTTCTTGCGCAGGCCCGAGGTGCCGGGCTTCTGATCGTCGAAGGGCGTGGTGGCGACGGTCCGGATCATCGGCGTCTTCCGTTTCTGGACTTCGCGATAGAGCGCGGCGTAGCGGCCAGCGCTCCGCGCCCACGATACGTCGGTCTTCATGCCGCGCTTCTGCATGTCTGGTCCATGCGGCGCGATCGCCGTGAAGCAGCAATGGCGCGGCCGATGGCGGCTTCCAGGCCGGCCCGCTCGACGGGCAGGAACTGGATGCCGGTGGCGACACCGGCGGCAAGCGCGGCATCGTTGGCGTCGATGATCGAGTCGGCAAGGCCGCCGACCCGGGCGACCACCGGCACGCAGCCATAGCGCAGGCCATAGAACTGGGTCAGGCCGCAGGGCTCGAAGCGCGACGGCACGACGATGGCGTCGGCGCCACCCTGAAGGAGATGCGACAGCCGCTCGTCGTAGCCGGCGACGACGCCGACGCGGCCGCGATGGCGCGACGGCGGCGGCATGGAACATGCCCTCCAGCGCCGGATCGCCGGTGCCGAGCACCGCCAGGCTGCGCGCCGGCCGCGACCAGCCCGTCGATGCATATCGCCGAGCAGATCCATGCCCTTCTGCCAGGTGAGCCGGCTGACGACGGCGAAGATCATGCCGTCGCCGGCTCCAGCCCGAATGCCTCCTCCACGGCGCCGCCGGTTGCCGGCGCGGCGGCGCGAGCGAGGTCGCCGTCATAGGTGGCGGCGAGCGCGCCGTCGGCGGCCGGATTCCACACGTCCGTGTCGATGCCGTTGAGGATGCCGGAAAGGACGCCGTGGCGGGCGCGCAGCAGGCCGTCGAAGCCCATGCCGCCGGCCGGCGTGCAGATCTCGGCGGCATAGGACGGGCTGACCGTGGTGATGGCGTCGGCGAGCTGGAGTGCCGGCCTTCATGAAGCCGACGCTGCCGTAGTACTCGACGCCGTCGATGGCGAAGGCGGCTGCCGGCAGGCCGAGCGACGGGGAAGATCGCCGCCGGGAAATTCCCCTGGAAGGCGAGGTTGTGGATGGTCATCACCGATGCGCGCCGCCGGCCCCGTCGGCGAACCGCAGCCAGGCCGGCGACGAGGCCGGCGTGCCAGTCGTGGCAATGGACGATGTCGGGGACGAAGGCGGCGACCTTGCCGCTGCCCGACATTCGGCGGCGGCGCGCCGAAGCGCGGCGAAGCGCTTCCAGTTGTCCGGCCAGTCGGCGCCGTCCGGTCCGAGATAGGGATTGCCGGGCCGATCGAAGAGGTGCGGCGCGTCGAGGACGATGAGGTCGAGCCCGGCCGCCTTGCCGGCGACCAGCGTCGCCTTGCCGCCGAACAGCCGTCGTGTAGTCGGTGGATCGCCTCGCGCTTCTTCAGCGCCGCCATGACCGCCGGATAGCCGGGCACCATGCACCCGCATCTCGACGCCATGCGGCTTCAGCGCCGCCGGCAGGGCGCCGACGACATCGGCGAGGCCGCCGGTCTTGACCAGCGGAAAGACCTCGGCGGCGACGGCGAGGACCTTGGTCATGTCGAGCCGGTCGAGCATCGGCCTGGGTGATGAGGCAAACGCCGCTGTCGGTGCGGCGGAAGCGCTTGGCATCGAGCTCCGGATCCTCGCCGACCACGAGGCCTTCCGGAATGTGGACGCCGCGATCGACGACCACCTTCTTGAGACGGACGTTCCGGGCGATGCGGGCGCGGGGCAGAACGACCGCCTCCTCGACGGCGGAGAACGAATTGACGCGCACGCCGGTGAACAGCAACGAACGGCGGATCGCCGAGCCGGAGACGATGCAGTCGCCGGCGACCATCGAGGAGATCGCCATGCCGCGGCGGCCTTCGAGATCGTGGACGAATTTCGCCGGCGCGGTCAGTTCGACATTGGTCCAGATCGGCCAGTCCTGGTCGTAGAGGTCGAGCGCCGGCACCACGTCGGTGAGGTCGATATTGGCCTCCCAATAGGCGTCGACCGTGCCGACATCACGCCAGTAGGACTCTTCCTCACCTTGCGAGCGCACGCAGGAACGCGTGAAGCGATGGGCGACCGCCTTGCCGTTGGCGACGATGTAGGGGATCAGATCCTTGCCGAAATCGTGGGCGGAGTTCGGGTCGGCGGCGTCGCGACGCAGTTGCTCGAACAGAAGCTTGCGGTGGAAGACGTAGATGCCCATGGAGGCCAGAGCCATGTCCGGCTTGTCGGGCATGCCGGGCGGGTCCTTGGGCTTCTCCGAGGAAGGAAACGATGCGGTCCTCTTCGTCGACATGCATGACGCCGAAGCCGGTGGCCTCCATGCGCGGCACCTCGAGGCAGCCGACGGTGACATCGGCGCCGGAGTTGGCGTGCTGCTGGAGCATCAGCTCGTAGTCCATCTTGTAGATGTGATCGCCGGCCAGCACGACGATGTGCTCGGGCGCGTAGCTGCCGACGATGTCGAGGTTCTGGTAAACCGCGTCCGCGGTGCCGGCGTACCACTGGGTCTCCGACATGCGCTGGCTGGCGGGCAGGATATCGAAGCTCTCGTTGCGCTCGGGGCGCAGGAAGTTCCAGCCGCGCTGCAGATGGCGGATGAGGCTGTGCGCCTTGTACTGGGTGGCGACGGCGATGCGGCGGATGCCGGAGTTGAGCGCGTTCGACAGGGCGAAGTCGATGATGCGGGTCTTGCCACCGAAGAACACGGCCGGCTTGGCGCGCTTGTCGGTCAGTTCGAGGAGCCGGCTTCCCCGGCCACCGGCCAGCACATAGGCCATCGCATCGCGCGCCAGCGGCGCCTTGCGCGCCAGATCCACCATGGGTCCCCTCCCGAGTCACGCTTCCTGCGGACGATCATCGCACCGCGCGCGGGAAATGTCGCGGCCGGCGATGTTGCGCTGCCGCATGGCGCGGCGAAATCGCTGGTGAACCGGGCGCCCCGGGACGAAGATGGGTCACGCACCCGCTTCGCGCGACACGCCGCTTCGCCGGCTCCGGACGTTCTCCCCAAACGGAACCAAAGCCGCCTCCATTGGCCTCAGAAACCGCCGCCGACAAGACAGCCGCTCGCGGGACGCGACACCTCGTTCCGCTGCTCGTCCTCGATCAGCCTGATCATGGCCGGCAACGGCATCGTGGCGCCGGTGCTGTCGCTCTATGCGCTCCAGTTCGGGGTGAGCGGCGCGCTGGTCGGCATGATGATCACCATTTTCGGCATCGGACGGCTGTTCGCCAACCTGCCGACCGGCATCCTGTCGGAGCGCTACGGCCGCCGGCTGTTCATCTGCCTGGGGCCGGCGACGATCGTGGTCGGCGCCGTCGGCGCCGCCATTGCCACCACGTTCGCGGCGATCCTGATGTGGCGTTTCGTGCAAGGCGTCGGCTCGGGCATCTACATGACCGTGTCGGGAACCGTGCTGATGCAGGTGGCGCGGCCGGGCGAGCGCGGGCGGGTGATGGCGATGTATCAGGGATCGCTGCTGCTCGGCGGTGGCGTCGGGCCGGCGATCGGCGGGTTTCTGGCGCAGCATCTGGGCTATGCCGCGCCGTTCTGGGGCCTTGCCGCGGTGGCAACCGCGGCGCTTGTCCTCGCGCTGACGACGTTTGAGGAACCGCCGGCCGCCAGCCACGAAGATGCCTCGGCAAAGGCGCGGCCGGCCTCGTTCTTCAGCCTGTTCTCGCTGGGTCCGTATCTCCTGCTCTGCCTCATCACCTTCGGCGTGTTCTTCACCCGCACCGCCTCGCAATGGGTGCTGATCCCGCTGGTCGGCCACACGACCTTCGGCCTTTCGGTCGACACCATCGGCCTGGCGCTCTCGGTGAGCGCCGTCGCCAATTTCGCCATGCTGCCGGTCGTCGGACCGGCGATCGACCGCATCGGCCCGCGGCCGATCACCATCGTCTCGACGATCCTGACGGGGACCGGGCTGGCGATCATTGGCCTGTCGACCGGCATCCACTGGTTCTGGGTGGCGATCGTGCTGCTTGGCGTCGGCGGCGGATTGAGCGGCTCCGCGATCGGCGCGGCGCTGGCGCATGAGGTGCCGCCCAGCCTCTACGGCCCGGCCATGGGGCTGCAACGCATGATCGGCGACGCGGCGTTCGTGAGCGGGCCGATCGTCGTCGGCTTTCTCTCCGACGTGCCGGGGGTCGGCAATTCCGGCGGGCTGCTGGTCAATGCGGCGCTGATGATCGGCGCCGGTGCGATCTACGCAGTCGGCTCGCGGGCGGCCCGCACCGCTTAGCGAACGGCGACCGCGCGGGTCGGTGGCGAGCCGTGCGATGTCGGCGTCGGAATAGCCGAGTTCGGCAAGTATTTCCGCCGTGTGCTCACCCAGCGTGGGCGAGGCGCGTTGCGGGACCGCCGGCGAGGCGGACATGAGCATCGGGCTGCGCACCGAGGGCACGGTAGCGCCGCTGCCATGCGGCAGGTCGATCCGCATGGCGCGATGGACGACCTGCGGGTCGGCGAAGACCTGCTCGACGCTGTTGATCGGCCCGGCGGGGACGTTCGCCGCCTCCAGCCGGCCGAGCAGGTCGTCCCGGCGAACTGCGCGATCAGCTCGCGGCGAGCTCCGGCACCAGCGCCGTCGCGGTTGGCGACGCGCGCCGCGTTGGTGGCGGACGAGCGGGTCGTCGGCCAGTTCGGGCCCGCCGAGCACGTCGACCAGAACCGGCGGAACTGGCCGTCGTTGCCGACCGCGACGATGACGTGGCCGTCGGCGACGGCGAACACCTGGTAGGGAACGATATTGGGATGGGCGTTGCCGAGCCGCGTCGGCGCCGTGCCCGAGGCGAGGTAGTTCATCGCCTGATTGGCGAGCACGCGCGACCTGGGTATCGAGCAGCGCCATGTCGATGTGCTGGCCCTGGCCGGTGCGCTCGCGCTCGGCGAGCGCCGCCTGGATGGCGATGCACGCGTAGAGGCCGGTGAAGATGTCGGCATAGGCGACGCCGACCTTCTGCGGCTCGCCGTCGGGCGCGCCGGTGAGGTCCATGATGCCGCCCATGCCCTGGATGATGAAGTCGTAGCCGGGCCGCGCGGCGTAGGGCCCGTCCTGGCCGAAGCCGGTGATCGAGCAATAGACGAGGCGCGGGATTGACCGGCCTTGAGGCTGTCGTAGTCGAGGCCGTATCTGCGCCAGTCCGCCGACCTTGAAGTTCTCGATCAGGACGTCGGCCCGGCGCGCGAGCGCTGCGGACGACCTCGCGGCCCTCGGGCTTGGCGAAATCGACGCGCGATCGAGCGCTTGCCGCGATTGCAGGCGTGGAAATAGGCGGCGTCGCGGTCTGCCGTCGCCGTTGTCGATGAAGGGCGGGCCCCATTGGCGCGTATCGTCGCCGGCGAGGCTCTCCACCTTGACGACCTCGGCGCCAAGATCGGCCAGCACCTGGCCGGCCCACGGGCCGGCCAGCACGCGTGCCAGTTCGAGAACCCTGAGCCCGGCCAAGCGGCGGCGCCATGATGTCCCCGTCCCCGGCGGCCTAAGGTGGTCCGCTCGAATTCTTCGCAGTTGCGTCCGAGAACCGAGAGACCCTCCTCGAGGTAATCGCCGAGAAGCGGCATGCCGAGAAGGTAGCTGGCGGTCTTGTTGTTGTGGGCATCGGCGGCATCGGCGCGCACCGCGGCCCAGTCGGCGGCCGTGTAGTCGTCGCGGCCAAGCCAGGCGATGGCCACGAGGTCGATCTGCTCGTCCACGCTCAACGCCACGATGGCGGAAACCAGCTCCTCGACCACCGGGTCGTCGCGGTGATCCTCGAGCACCGAGGCGCCCATGTCGTCGGACGGATTGGAACCGTCGTCGGGATCGGTCACCGGGTCCTTGGCGTCGAACTCGCGCGCCTTGACGATCAGGTAGCAGACCTTCTCCGGCGAGATCGCCAGATCGACGTCGGGGATTTCCTCATCCACCACGCGGTGCGGTTTCTTCATGGACGACCTGATCAGTTCCCCGGCAATCTAGATCGCCGCCGGCACCGGACGTTGCGGCAAATCAATCGGACGGGCTTAGGTACGGTCGCCGCCGCCGCGAGGCAAGGGGCTCCGGAGCGGGCGCCCCGGCCGCTGGGTCGGTTCGGGAACTATTTCAGCGAGGCACGATAGGCGTGGACCTCGGCCGAGGTCATCGTTTCGGCGCGGCGCGCCGCCACTTCGCCGGCGTCACATCGGCGAAGCCGGCCGGACGGGCGGCGTCGTTTCCCCAGGTCGAGCGGACGTATTTCGACCACCGCGGCAATTTCGTCGTCGGAGAGGAAGTCGAAGGGCGGCATGACATTGTCGAACGTCTGGCCGGCGACTTCGATCGGCCCCTCCAGGCCGTTGAGCGCCACGACGGCCGGAAAGTCGGGCGCCAGGAACAGGTCCGGGTTGCCGGCAAGCGGCGGAAACTCACCCGGCTTGCCCTTGCCGTCGGGCTGGTGACAGGCGACGCAGGTGTCGTCGAAGACCTGGGCGCCATC
Source organism: uncultured Alphaproteobacteria bacterium (assembly GCA_963822975.1). Taxonomy (GTDB): domain Bacteria; phylum Pseudomonadota; class Alphaproteobacteria; order Rhizobiales; family Kaistiaceae; genus CAVSRC01. The sequence continues at coordinate 58,648 of CAWGJV010000024.1, read as the reverse complement.
GACCGTGGTGGCGACCTCCGTGCCGCTGACGGCGGCGCCGGCGGGTTCGGCCCGAGATAGGTGCCGAGATAATCGAGGATCCGGGCGCGCTGGTCGGCGGTGATCCTGAGGCCGAAGCCCTTCATGTTGTCGAGAACCGCATCCCACGCGCCTCGCCTGATCCCGGCCGAATCGAGAACCGACTGCAGGTCGTGGCAGGTCTGGCAATGGCCGTAGACGAGCTCGCGGCCGGCGCCTTGCGGCAGGTCGAAGCGTTCCGCGGCGCTCGCCGCGCCGCAAACGAATATCGCGCCCGCAACGGACGAGAGAACAGACGCCGGTCGCACGATGCACAGCTCCGGAATGGTTCGGGGAGAAAGGCGATCGCAGAGGACGGGGCGCCGCGGGAGGAGCGGCGCCCCGTCTCTTGGTCAGGCGGCGATCTCGACGCGATCGACGCCGTTCCATTCGTAGCCGCGCGGATTCCACCGCGTCAGGCCGTCGATGCGGCTGCGTGCGGCCGAGCGCATCGGTCGCCCGGCACATCAGCACGTTGCTTGCCGCCGGCGAGCGTCGCCTTGGCCGACCAGTGGTACCAGGCCCACGGGCTTTCCGCCGGCTTGACGTCGGCGTTCAGCCAGTCTTGCCGCCGTCGGCCGACACCTCGACGCTGGTGATCGCGGCCATGCCGTCGTTGAAGGCGACGCCGGTGATCTCGACCGCGCCGGCCTTGGCGCCGTCCTCGGGCAGCGGCGAGAAGATCACGCTCTTGATCTTGTGGCCGTAGGTCGGAACGCTGTTGTAGATGGTGTAGTCGTTGGCCTCGAACTGGCCGGGCTCGACCGGCACGAGCGGCATGCGATAGCCGACCGACTGGAAGGCGCTCGGCGATTGCTCGGCGGCGAACAGCAGCACCGTCAGCATCTTGACGTTCATGTTGCCGTAGAAGCCCGGGATGATCAGGCGCACCGGGCCGCCGTGCGTGGCGGGGATCGGCTCGCCGTTCATCTTCAGCGCGAGGATGGCGTTGTCGAGCGCCGGATCGGCGAGCTGGTAGCTCTTGGCGAAGTCGGAGCCTTCCGGGGTCGCCGGCTGGTCCCAGCCTTCGGCGGTCAGCCAGTGGGCGCCCGGGCTCGGGTCCATCTTGAGGTCATCGAGCAGAGGCGCGCAGCGGCACGCCCTCCCACTCGACGTTGCCCATGCCGCCGTTCTTCCACTGGCCGCCGGCGACCTTTTCCTTGGCGGCGTAGAAGGAGCGGCCGTTGCCGGCGCATTGCAGCACGGAGACCCGCTTCTCCTGCGGGCGCGCGGCGAGATCGGCGATGGTCAGCGTGCGCGGCCGCTGCACGAGACCATCGACGCGGATCGTCCAGTTCTTGACCAGGTCGGCGGGCGGCGGCGACGTCGTCGCGTACCAGGCGGCATCGCCCTGATGCGGGATAGTGGAAACGGTTGAAGAGGATATCCTTCGGCGTGTGGTCGAACTTGCGCAGCATCGCCAGCGGCGTCTCCATGACGCCGAGATCGGCATTGTGCACGATCAGGCCGGATGCCTTGCCGGCAATGATCTGGGCCGAATCCGGCGTGTCCGCGAGGGCGGTGCGCACCAGCCCCGGCGAGGCGCCAACCGCCAGACCCGCGAGGCCGGCGAGCTTGCCGAACTGGCGACGCGACAGCCGTGACGTATTCAAAGAATTGTCCATGCTTTTCCTCCCCTTCGCCGCCCGGCTCGATGCAAAAGGCCAAGCTCCGACGATCGCAGCAAGCGAGTGCTGACCAGAGAAGAAACGAATGGAGGATCGGGATTATTCCCGCGTTCGGACGGGAAAATTCCTCAGGCGTGGCAACTGGCGCTGTGGCGCTTGTTCTCGGCCAGTTCCTGGCGGGCCAGATTGCCCAGAGGCGCGCGCGCCCGGGTCGCCTGCTCGACCTTCTCGGCGATGAGCGCCAGGCGGGATTCGTCCATGCCCCGGGCGAACAGCAGGTAGCCGAGGTTGTTGGCCTGCCAGCCATAGGCGCGATCGAGGCCGGCCGCGACGCGCACCACGGAGTGCGGCATGCCGTCGTCGGCAAAGACGAACAGGCTGAGGTGGCAGCCATGCGTGCCGCGATAGCCGATCTGCAGGAGGCGGCCCTTCGGCCCGTCGGCGACGCTGACAAGGCCGACGGCAAGCTCGGTGCTCTCCAGGTCCGGAACGACCGGCACCTCCCCGAACTGCGACAGCGCGGCGAGCAGAACGGTGGACGGCAGTTCCTTCGGCCGGGCGGCGTCGGCGTTCAGCCACTCGGTGTGCAGCGTGCGGGCGACGTCGAAGACTTCCGGGGGCATGGCCGGCGCCCGCGCCGTCGATAGCGAAAGCCAGACGGCCGTGGTCAACAGAACCAGCGCCGCGGCGGCGGCGGCGACCGCCGCCGGCCAGACCCGCCGCGGTTTGGGCAGGAGCGACTTGAGGCCGGTCGGCGCCTCCGGCGCCACGCCATGGCTGACGCCCTTCAGCTGATAGAGCAGCGCGATCTGGTCGGCGACCGCGGCATCGCGGCCGGCGGCGTCGGCGACTGCCGCCGCGGCGGCGGCGTCAAGCTCGCCGTCGACATAGGCGCTGAGGGTGGACCAGGTCGGTTGGGTCATTGTCGCGTCTATCGTCTCCGCTCGCGCGCGCGAGCAATCGGAGTGACGTTCTCCCGTTCCATCACGGCAAGCAGTGCCTTGCGGGCGCGGGCGAGCCGGCTCATCACGGTGCCTTCGGCAACGCCCAGCACTTCGGCGGCCTCCCGATACGACAGACCGGTGAAATCCACCAGAGCGATGATCTCGCGCTGGGCGGTGGTCAGCCGGGCGATGGCGATCCGCACGGTGACAACGTCGATGATGCGGCGGTCACCGCCCCAGCCGGCATCGTCGTCCTCGGCGAAGGTTTCGACCACCGGATCGAGGCCGACCTCGACGCCGCGACGACGGTACTTGTCGATGAAGGCGTTTCTGAGGATGCGGAACAACCACGCCCGGCGGGCGGGTTCGTCGCTTGGCCTGCGGGTCGCCGCAAGCGCACGCAACGCGCATTCCTGAACCAGATCGCGGGAATCGTCCTGGTCCTGGGTCAGCGCCAGGGCAAACCCGTAGAGGCGATCGAGATAGGGTTCGATCCACTCCCGCAAGAAACCTGTCCCCTCCCTGCCCGATCGGCATACCGGCCGAAGGCATTGCGGCCGACCGGGCCGGGCGGCAGGGTCGGCCCGCGCTGACGGACTTGTCAAGAACGAGCCCCGCGGCGGGATCGAACGGTCGCGCTTGATTGAGTCACCGGCCGGCGTGACGTATTGTGACCGGAATTGACCGAAACGCCGGAAACAGCCAGGCCTCGACATGCATGAGCGCGAACGCCACCGACTCATCCTGAGCGTCCTTCAGGAAAAGCCGATCGCGACGGTTCGCGAACTGGTCGATCTGACCGACTCGTCGGAGGCCACGATCCGCCGCGATGTCAGCGCGCTTCACCTGCAGAAGAAGCTGCGCAAGATGCGCGGCGGCGTCGAGGCGCTGAACCCGATGCCGGTGGTCGGCCTCGCCGGGCGACCGTTCTCGATCAACCAAAACCTCAACATCGACAAGAAGCGCGCGATCGCGCGCAAGGCGGTGGAGCTGTGCGCCGACGGCGACGAGATCATCATCAATGGCGGCACGACGACCTTCCAGATGGTGCATTACCTCACGTCGCGCTGGATGCAGGTGTTCACCAATTCCTTCCCGATCGCCGAGCACCTGCTCCACCATTCGCGCAACACCGTGGTGCTGCCCGGCGGGACGATCTATCGCGAGCAGGACATCATCCTCAGCCCGTTCGAAAATGACGGCTCGAAGCATTTCTCGGCGCGCAAGATGTTCATGGGCGCGCAGGGCGTCAGCGCGCTCGGCATCATGGAGGCGGACCCGCTGCTGATCCATGCCGAGGAGAAGCTGATCAACCAGGCCGAAGAACTGATCGTGCTGGTCGACTCGTCGAAGTTCGAGCGGCGCTCCAGCCTCATCCTCTGCCCGCTCGACCGGGTGACGACCGTCATCACCGACGACGGCGTCTCGGATGCGGCGCGCCAGATGCGTGACCCAGGCCGGCGTCAACCTGATCGTCGTCCGCGGCAAGCAGCGATCGCGACCAGCGCGAGGCGGCCTCGGTTGCCTGATCCCGGCCAGATGACACTGCACGCCTGATGCCCGCGACCATCGCCGTCATCGACATCGGCAAGACCAACGCCAAGGTCGTGCTGCATCGACCGGGCGAAGCGGGCGATGCTCGGCACGCGCACGCCGCCAACCCGGTCGCCACCGGCGGGCCCTATCCGCATTACGATATCGAGCGGCTGTGGCGCTTCATTCTCGACGCGCTGGCGGCGCTCGATCGCGAGCGCCGGGTCGACGGGATATCCATCACCACCCATGGCGCAACGGCGGCGCTGGTCACCGGCGACGGGCTGGCGCTGCCGGTGCTCGACTACGAGCATGACGGCCCGGAGGAGACGGCGCGCGGCCTACGATGCGCTGCGCCCGCCCTTCGCCGAGACTCTGTCGCCGCGCCTGCCGATCGGGCTCAATCTCGGCGCACAGCTCTTCTGGCAGGCGCAGCGCGTTTCCGCGAGAATTCGCCGAAGCGCGGCACATCCTCATGTATCCGCAATACTGGGCGTGGCGGCTGACCGGGCATCGCGGCAAGCGAGGTCACCTCTCTCGGCTCGCACACCGACCTGTGGGCGCCGGCCATCGGGGACTATTCGTCGCTGGTGCAACAGCAGGGCTGGGACCGCCTGATGCCGCCGATCCGCCAGGCGATCTCGGTCCTCGGGCCGCTCAGCGACAGCGTCGCGAGGGAGACCGGGCTTGCAGCGGGCACGCCGGTCGCCTGCGGCATCCACGATTCCAACGCCTCGCTGCTGCCCTACATCGAAGCGCTACGCGGCGCCGTTCACGGTCATTTCGAGCGGGACCTGGGCGATCTGCATGACCGTCGGCGGAAACACCGACCAGCTCGATCCCGGCCGCGACAGCCTCGCCTATGTCGACGCCTATGGGCGGCCGGTTCCGGCGGCGCGCTTCATGGCGGGCCGCGAATTCGAGATCCTGACGGAAGACAGCCCGGCCGAGCCGAGCCGCGACGAGGTTGCCGGCGTGCTCTCCCGCGCAGATCATGGCGCTGCCGGCCCTCGTTGCCGGCGTCGGCCCGTTCGGGAAGCGCAGCGGCGGCTGGACCGTCGACCCGACGCGCCTGACGAGCGGCGAGCGGGTCGCGGCCGCCTCGCTCTATCTGGCGCTGGTGACCGACAGCTGCCTGCGGCTCGCCGGCGTCGGCCGTTTCGTCGCGGTGGAAGGGCCGCTCGCCCGCAACGCGCTCTATTGCGGGGCGCTGGCGGCGCTGACCGGAGCCAGGGTGATCCCCTCCCCCGACGCCACCGGCACGACGGTCGGCGCGGCGATGCTGTTCGGCGGCGACGCGCCGGCCGCTGCGGAGAGCCAGCCGGTCGCGCCGCTCGATGGCGGGGACTTCCTCGCCTATTGCGCGGCATGGCGGGCGGCCTCGGCCTGATCGCCGAGGCGCCCGACCGCCGGACGCTCATTGCATGTGAAAGACGGTCACCAGCGGGACGGAAACCGGCTCGTTGTCCGGCTTGGTCGCCATGATGTCGGCCATGTGCGCCCACCAGCGCTGCATCACCGGATGGCTGGGCAGCTCGTCCATGCGGTGATCGTCGCTGCGCCAGAGGACGCCGAACAGCATGCCGGTCTCCCGGTCGAGATGGATCGAATAGTCGGAGACGCCCGCCTCCTTGAGCAGCGCGACGAGTTCCGGCCAGATCTCGTCGTGGCGGCGCTTGTATTCGGCCTCCATGCCGGGATTGAGCTGCATCCTGAAGGCGTATTTCTCCATCATGCACTCCTCCAGCGCGCGGGCGATCTTGCCGCGCCACGATCGGCAGGGCGATCACCGCGATCAGCAGCGAGCCGATGAAGATCGACTGAACGATGCCGGGCACGTTCAGCAGGCCGAAGCCGAAGGTGACCAGCCCCATGACGAAGGCGGCGATGACGACGCCGGGGATGGTGCCGGAGCCGCCGAGGATGTTGACGCCGCCGAGCACGACCATGGTGACGACCTCGAGCTCCCAGCCGATGGCGATGGACGGGCGGGTCGAGCCGATGCGCGAGGTCAGGCAGATCGCGGCGACGCCGCTCATCAGGCCGGTGAGCAGGAACAGCAGGAATCTGATGCGGTCGACGCGGACGCCGGAGAACAGCGCGGCGACCGGGTTGTTGCCGATGGCGTAGATGCGCCGGCCGAAGGTGGTCAGGTGCAGCACGACGCCGAAGACGACCGCGAGCACCAGGAAGAGCACGAACTCGAAGGAGATCACCCACCAGACATAGCCCTGGCCGAAAAGGCGAAGCCGGCCGGATAGCTGCGATAGGCCTGATCGCCGAGCACGATGTAGGCGATGCCGCGGAACAGGCTCATGGTGCCGATGGTGACGACGATCGAGGGCAGGCGGAACCGGGTGACGAGGAAGCCGTTGAAGGCGCCGGAGAGCGATGCCGACGGCGAGGCCGATGACGACCAGCGCCGGCGGACCGGCGCCCGGCCGTCGCGGCCGCGCCCATGGCGGTCGAGGACAGCGCGATGATCGAGGCGACCGACAGGTCGATCTCGCCGGCGATGATCAGCAGCGCCATGGCGAAGGCGATCATCGCCTTCTCGGTGAAATTGAAGGTGGCGTCGGAGAGGTTCCAGGGGTTGAGGAAATAGGGCGAGGCGAACGCGTTGAAGATGAAGATCGGCGACCGCGACGGCGAACAGGATCGTCTCCCAGCGCTTCCACCAGCGGAAACGCGCCGGCGAGGCGGTCGGGAATGGCGTGCGGGGCGACGGTCTGCTGGCTCATGCCGCCACGGCCTCCTTGAGGATCAGGCGGCCGGTCTGGCGCTCGCGGCCGGCATTGATGATGACGGCGCCGAGGATGGCGGCGCCGGAAATCGCCAGCTGCCAGAACGGCGAGATGTCGATCACCGGCAGCGCTTCTTGACGACGCCGAGGAACAGCGCGCCGAGGACGGCGCCGGCCACCGTGCCGATGCCGCCGGCGATCGAGATGCCGCCGATGACGCAGGAGGCGACGACCTCCAGCTCGAAGCCGCCGGCGATATCGACATAGGCGACGGCGTAGCGCGAGACCCACAGGTAGCCGCAGAAGCCGGCGAGCGTGCCGGAGATGCAGAAGGCGATGAACTGGGTCCGGCCGACGTCGATGCCGGTGTAGACCGCGGCGGTCGGGATTGCCGCCGACGGCGTAGAAGGCGCGGCCGGTGCGCGTCATGCGCATGCGCGAAGAAGAAGACGACGATGACGACGATCGCGATCCAGGACAGCACCGGCAGGCCGAGGATCTCGGTGCGCGGCAAGGCGATGAAGGCCGGGCTCATCTGGTGGCCGACGATCCACGTGCCGCCGGAGACGAGGAAGGCGAGGCCGCGATAGATCGTCAGCGTGCCGAGGGTGACGACGATCGGCGGGATGCCGACCAGCCAGACCATGGCGCCGTTGAAGGCGCCGAGGCCGAGGCCGATGCAGCGCGGCGAGCAGCATGAGCAGCGGGATCGGCACGTCCGGGATGGGCCGCATTGAGCAGCGCCACCAGCACGCCGGTGAGCGCGATGTTGGCGGCGACCGACAGGTCGATGCACTTGGTCAGGATCACGGTCATCTGGCCGAGCGCCACCATGATCAGGATGGACGTGTCGTTGAAGAGGCCGGCGAGGTTCTGCGGCGTGACGAAGGCCGGCGTGATGAAGCCGATGCCGACGATCATCGCCACGACGATGATCGCAGCGAGCAGGATGTCGCGGCCGACGCGCATGTCAGGCGGCCTCCGCCGCGTCATTGCCGGTGGCGGCGGCGACCAGCGTTTCGGCGGTCAGCTCTGTCGCGGTCGAAGCGGGCGACGATGCGGCCCTCGCGCATGACGATGACGCGGTCGGACATGCCGAGGATCTCCGGCAGTTCCGAGGAGACCATGATGACCGCCAGGCCCTGCGCGGCGAGTTCGCGCATGAAGGCGTGGACGGCGGCCTTGGAGCCGACGTCGATGCCCTTGGTCGGCTCGTCGAGGATGATGACGCGCGGCTCGGTCGCGAGCCACTTGCCGATGACGACCTTCTGCTGGTTGCCGCCCGACAGCGTGCCGACATCCTGGCTGAGGCTGGCGGCGCGCAGATCGAGGCGGGCGGCGTATTCGCGGGCAAGCGCGAATTCGCGGGCGAGGTCGAGGAAGCCGTTGCGGCTGACGCGCGTCGAGCGAGGGCAGCGTCACGTTCTGGAAGACCGGCAGCGCCAGCACGACGCCCTGGCGCTGGCGTTCCTCCGGCACGTAGACGATGCCGGCGGCGACGGCGTCGGCGGGCCGGCGCACGACGATCGGCCGGCCATCGAGGCTGACGCAGCCGGCGGAGGGGCGGGTGATGCCGAACAGGGCCTGCATGACCTCGCTGCGCCCGGAGCCGACAAGGCCGTAGAAGCCGAGGATTTCGCCCTTGCGCAGGTCGAAGGTGATGTCGGCGAACTCGGTCGGATGCGACAGTGCCCGCGACCGAAAACACCGGCTCGCCGGGCGGCGCCAGTGCCTTCGGGAAGATGTGGTCGACCGTGCGGCCGACCATCAGCGCGATGAGATTTGCGGGCGTCGCCTCGGCGACCAGCCCCTCGCCGACCGAGCGGCCGTCGCGAAAGACGGTGTAGCGGTCGGCGATGCGGAAGATCTCCTCGAACTTGTGGCTGATGAAGAGGATCGCCTTGCCCTCGCGCTTCAGCTTGGCGATGATCGCGTAAAGCTCCTCGACCTCCTTGTAGGAGAGCGCGGCGGTCGGCTCGTCCATGATGACGATCTTGGCGTCGACCGAGAGCGCGCGGGCGATGGCGACGAGATGCTTGCGGGCGATGGCGAGGTCGCGGAGCGCGCATGTCCGGGTCGAGATCGACCTCGAGCTCCTCCAGGATGGCGGCGGTGCGGGCGCGCATCGCTTTCCAGTCGAGCAGGCCGAAACGGCCGGTGATGGGATGACCGAGAAAGATGTTCTCGGTCACGCTGAGGTCGTCGAAGAGCACCGTCTCCTGATGGGTGGCGGTGATGCCGCGACGGAAGGCGACCTCGGCGTCGGGGATGGTCGATTTCGGCCCCGTCGAGCAGGATGCGGCCTTCGTCGGGCGGATAGACGCCGGTGAGGATCTTGACCAGCGTCGACTTGCCGGCGCCGTTCTCGCCGACCAGGGCGGTGACGGTGCCGGGAAAGAGCTGAAGATGAACCGCCTCCAGCGCCCTGACGCCCGGAAAGGACTTCGAGATCGCGAGCGTTTCCAGAACAGGCGTGGCGGTCGTCTCGGTCATGCCGGCAGGCTTCGCATCCGGTTCAGGAGAGACTGCACGGGCACCACACGGTTCTCAAGGCGAACCGGAGCGGCGCGAGCGCCAGTTCCGCGCAGGCCCAGAAAAGGCGGGAGGCGACGAGCGCCCCCGCCGGCTCGGGAGGAGCCTCAGTAGACTTTCGAGAACTCGTCGATGTTCTTGGCGTCGAACACGAAGGGCGGCGCCATCGGACCCGACAGGTCGTCGTCGAGCTTGACCTTGCCGAGCTTGCCCATCGACAACTCGCCGCCGGCAACCGCCTTCTCCTTGCCGGTCGCCAGGTTGAAGGCGATCGTCGTGGCCGCGTAGCCGAGGTCGATCGGGTTCCACAGCGCGAAGGCCGGCGCGGCGCCGGACTTGACGTGGTTGATCATCTCGGACGGCAGGCCGAGGCCGGTGACCAGCACCTTGCCGACGAGCTTGTTGTCCTCGACATATTGCGCGGCGGCGGCGATGCCGACGGTGGTCGGCGCGATGATCACCTTGAGGTTCGGGTCGCTGTCGATCAGGCCCTTGGCCTCGGTGTAGCTCTTGTCCTGCTTGTCATCGCCGTAGACGACCTTGGTCAGGTTGACGTTCGGGAACTTGCCGACGTCCTTCTTCATGACGTCGATCCAAGCGTTCTGGTTGGTCGCCGTCGAGGTGGCCGACAGGACGGCGACATTGCCCTTCTGGCCGTTGAGGAGGTCGGAAGCCATCTTGAGGCACTGATCGCCGATGAGATCGGTCGCCGAGGCGAGCAGGTTCATCTGGCGGCCGGCCTTGGACACGCCGGAATCGAACGAAATGACCGCGATGCCGCGGTCCATCGCCTTCTTCAGCGCCGGCACCAGCGCGTCCGCGTCGTTGGCCGAAACCGCGATCGCATTGACGCCCTGCGCGACGAGCGAGTTGATGATGTCGATCTGGCCTTCCGGCGTCGCCTGGGTCGGACCGGTGTAGATGACCTCGACGTCGCCGAGTTCCTTGGCGGCTTCCTGGGCGCCCTTGTTGGCGGCGTCGAAGAAACCGTTGCCGAGGTTCTTGACGAGAAGCGCGATCTTCACGGTCGCGGCAGAAGCCGGGCTGACCGCCATTGCGAGCGCGATGGCGCTGCCGATCGCCAATGATTTCAGGAATTTCATGGCTCGATTCCTCCCTTGGGTTACGCGCGTGTGTCGCGTCGAGAGAGAGCCCGGCGACCCGTGTCGCCCGGCGTTCTTCACAGAAGCGACGTCCACGAGAGCCATCGGCCAGCGTGGACGCGTCCTCCCTCCCTGCCTCCAACTTCACCAAGGAACAGCGGGCAAGTCAATCAAATTCAGTCGAAATGCCGCACGCGTGCTGGCGTTGCGCTCGTTTCTGACGTAAGTTGATCGCCGCTTGCAGCGGCCGGCATCGCTCTGCCAATTGGTCACTGCCCATCAGAAAGAACCGACACAGGCCGCGCCGATGACCGAACTGAAGACCCCCACCGCCGGTGTCCCTCTGCTGACCAGCCTGTGGGACGAGACGCGCGCCGCAGCGCTCGGCGAGCCCGAGCGCCTGCTCTACCGGTCCAACCTGCTCGGCGCCGACAAGCGCATCACCAATTTCGGCGGCGGCAATACCTCCGCCAAGATCACCGAGACCGATCCGCTGACCGGCAAGCCGGTCACGGTGCTGTGGGTGAAGGGCTCCGGCGGCGACCTCGGAACGATGAAGCGCGACGGCTTCGCGACGCTCTATCTCGACAAGCTGAACGCGTTGAAGACGCTCTACCGCGGGCCGGAGCACGAGGACGAGATGGTGGGCTACCTGCCCCACTGCACCTTCAACCTCAATCCACGCGCCGCCTCGATCGATACGCCGCTGCACGCCTACCTGCCCTACAAGCACGTCGACCACGTGCACCCGGACGCGGTGATCGCCATCGCGGCGACGAGCAATTCGCAGGCGCTGACCAAGGCCTGCTACGGCGACACGATCGGATGGCTGCCGTGGCGGCGGCCGGGCTATGAACTCGGGCTGCAGCTGGAGGCCTTCGCCCTTGCCAACCCGAAGGCGAAGGGCGTGGTGCTCGAAAGCCACGGGCTGTTCACCTGGGGCGACGACCGACCGCGACTGCTACGAGACGACCGTCGAGACGATCAACAAGGCAATCGCCTGGCTGGCCGAGACGACCGGCGGCAAGCCGGCCTTCGGCGGCGCGGCGGTCGAGAGCCTGCCGGCGGACGAGCGCCGCACGGCGGCCGTGCGCCTGATGCCGGCGCTGCGCGGCATGATCGGGGCCGCGCGCAGCAAGGTCGGCCATTTCGACGACAGCCCGGCGGTGATGGAATTCGTCAATTCGCGGAACATGCCGGCGCTTGCCGCCAAGGGCACGAGCTGTCCCGACCATTTCCTGCGCACCAAGATCCGGCCGCTGGTGGTCGATTTCGCCGGCGACGTCGACAAGACGCTCGGCGACCTGCCGGCCGCGGTCGCGGCCTATCGCGACGGCTACGCCGCCTATTACGAGCGCTGCAAGCACGCCGACAGCCCGGCGATCCGCGACCCCAACGCCGTCGTCTATCTGGTTCCCCGGGTCGGCATGATCACCTTCGCCGCCGACAAGGCGACGGCGCGCATCTCGGCGGAATTCTACGTCAACGCCATCAACGTCATGCGCGGCGCCACGGCGGTCTCCGACTATGTCGGCCTGCCCGAGCAGGAAGCCTTCGACATCGAGTACTGGCTGCTGGAGGAGGCGAAACTCCAGCGCATGCCGAGGCCGAAGAGCCTCGCCGGCCGGGTCGCCTTCATCACCGGCGGCGCCGGCGGCATCGGCCACGCCACCGCAACCCGGCTTCTCGGCGAAGGGGCGGCGGTGGTCATCGCCGACGTGGACGAGCCGGCGCTGGAAACCACCCTGGCGGCGCTCGCCGCCAGCCACGGCAAGGACAACGTGCGCGCCGTCCATGTCGACGTCACCGACGAGGCGCGCGTGATCGCGAGCTTCGCCGACGCGGTGGCCGAGTATGGCGGGCTCGACATCATCGTATCGAATGCCGGCATCTCGTCGTCGGCGCCGATCGAGGATACGGCGGTCGAGATGTGGGACCGCAACATGGCGATCCTCGCCAAGGGATATTTCCTCGTCTCGCGCGAGGCTTTCCGGCTGATGAAGCGGCAGAAGCTCGGCGGCGCCGATCGTGTTCGTGTCGTCCAAGAACGGCCTCGCCGCGTCGGTCAATACCAGCGCCTATTCCACCGCCAAGGCGGCGGAGATCCACCTCGCCCGCAACCTGGCGCTGGAGGGCGCGCCCGAGCAGATCCGGGTCAACGTGGTCAACCCCGACGCGGTGCTGCGCGGCTCGAAGATCTGGACCGGCGAATGGCGCGAGCAGCGCGCCGCCGCCTACAACATGAAGCCGGACGAGCTGGAAGAGCACTACCGCAAGCGCAGCCTGCTCAAGCGCAGCGTCTATCCGGAAGACGTCGCCGAGGCGATCTATTTCCTCGCCTCGGACCGCTCGGCGAAATCGACCGGCAACATCATCAACGTCGACGCGGGCAACGCCATATCGTTCACGCGCTAGCCGTGGCGCAGCTTCATGACGAGGATGGTGCCGACGATGACGAGAGCGACGACATTCGAACCGACGAGCGGCCAAGCGGCTAAGGCGACGCCGTAGACGAGCCACAGGCCGATGGTGACGAACAGCATCAGGTTGGACCACAGCGACAGATCGCGCGTCTCACCTGTGCGCACGGTCTTGAAGAGCTGCGGCAGCCAGCAGAACGTACCGATGATTCCGGCCAGAATACCGACGGCGTTGACGAGCCATGCGGACATGACAAAACCCCCTGTGAGGGACCAGAGATGGTGGGATGAAAGTGCCGGGCCGGGCGCGCGAGGCGCCGGGGGCGGCTGCGACACGCTAGTTGATTCGGGCCGCCGATCAAGCGGTCTTTCCGGGAGGATATCGCAATGACCAAGCACGGCCTCGAAGCGGACATCGTCGCGTCGCAGAACCGCAAGGCGGAGGCGGCCGCCCGCGCCGACTACGACGCGCTCGGCGAGCACCTCGCCCGACGCGGCGTCGACATCGCCAAGCTCAAGGAGAAGGCGGCCGCTTTCGAGGTGGCCATCCCGTCATGGGGCGTCGGCACCGGCGGCACCCGCTTCGCCCGCTTCCCGGGCACCGGCGAGCCGCGCAACATTTTCGAGAAGCTCGACGATTGCGCCGTCATCCAGCAATTGACGCAGGCGACGCCGCGCATCTCGCTGCATATCCCGTGGGACAAGGTGGACGATCCGGCGGCACTGCGCGACCACGCGGCGGCGCGCGGCCTCGCCTTCGACGCCATGAATTCCAACACCTTCCAGGACCAGGCGGGCCAGAAGCTCTCCTACAAGTTCGGCTCGCTCAGCCACACCGACAAGGCGACGCGCGAGCAGGCGGTGGCGCACAACATCGGCTGCATCGAATTCGGCAAGACGATCGGCTCGAAGGCGCTGACGGTGTGGATCGGCGACGGCTCGAACTTTCCCGGGCAGAGCAATTTCACGGCGGCCTTCGAGCGCTACCTCGACTCGATGCGCGCCGTCTACGCGGCGCTGCCCGGCGACTGGCGCATCTTCATCGAGCACAAGATCTACGAGCCGGCGTTCTATTCGACCGTCATCCAGGACTGGGGGTCGAGCTACCTGGCCGCCAGCACGCTCGGGCCCAAGGCGTTCTGCCTGGTCGATCTCGGCCACCATGCGCCGACCGTCAATATCGAGATGATCGTGGCGCGGCTCATCCACGCGCGGAAGCTCGGCGGCTTCCACTTCAACGATTCCAAATACGGCGACGACGACCTCGATGCCGGGGCGATCAACCCCTACCAGCTCTTCCTCGTCTTCAACGAGCTGGTCGATGCCGAGCAGCGCAAGGCGCCGAGCTTCAACCCGGCGCACATGATCGACCAGTCGCACAACGTCACCGACCCGATCGAAAGCATCATGACGAGCGCTGTCGAGATCCAGCGCGCCTATGTGCAGGCGCTGCTGGTCGATCGCGCGGCGCTGGAAGCGGCGCAGGCGGAGAACGACGCGCTCACCGGCTCGGAGACGCTGAAACGCGCCTATCGCACCGACGTCGGCCCGATCCTGGCGATGGCGCGCCTGGAGAAGGGCGGCGCGATCGATCCGGTGGCGGCCTACCGCGCCTCGGGCTACCGGCAGACAGTCGGCAAGGCGCGGCCGTCGAGCGGCGGCTCGACCAGCGGCATCGTCTAGGACCGACGGGCGGAGCGATTGCCGAGAGGCGTCACCGCCGGTGGCGGCGGCAGCAGGGCGCGGATATCCGCGAACGGATAGACCGGGATCGAAGCGGAACGCCTCGGCATAGCCCTCCGGCGCGTTGCACTGGAGCGAGCGGAAGCGGTTCCACGTCTCGCAGGCGTCGACGAAGCGCTCCGGCCGCTGCGATGCGTGGCAGCGGATCGCCTGCCGCTTGGCATCGAAATGCGCGGTGACGTCGACATAGATCGTCGGCGCGAAGCCGTTGCCCATCAGCGTATCGGCATGAAGCACCGGCGCGCGGAAGCGCGCTGCGTCGGCGCACCAGCCGCGACAGGGCGCGATGATCGGGGTGGTAGTCGTTGGGCGCGTGGGTGATGACGAGGTCGGGCGCGAAGGCGCAGGATCTCGGCTTCGAGCAGGCTCGCGGCGGCATTGTCGCCGGCAAGTGCGCCGTCCGGCCGGTCGAGGAATACCGGCGTGACGCCGAGCAGCGCCGCGGCGGCCGTCGCTTCCTCGCGGCGGATGCGGGCGAGGTCCTCGCCCGGCGTGGCGCTGCCCAGCGCTCCATCGGTCGCGATCAGCCAGCCGATCTCGGCGCCCCCTGTCGCGGGCGGCGGCCAGCGTGCCGAAGAAGAAGATCTCGACGTCGTCCGGGTGAGCGCCGCAGCCGAGGATGCGCATGGGCGTCCCGTCAGGCCGCCCCGGCATGCGGGGATGAGTTCCAGCACCATCGCCGCCGTCCAGGTGAAATGGCGGCCGCCGAGCGCCGCGCCGTCGCGTCGGATCGTAATACTCGGCGAAGCCGCTCTTGCGGATCAGGGCGAGGCTGTCGGCGGTGATCTCCGCCGCCGCGTCCGCCGCGGCCGCTGCGGCGCAGCCCGTCGGCCAGCATGTAGTTGACGATCAGCCAGCAGGGCCCGCGCCAGTAGCGCTTCGGTTCGAAGCGCGGGTCGGCGGGATCGTGCGAGGCGACGCCGAATCGCCATGCTGGCGCGCCAGCGCCGGATGGTGGCGATCAGCTGGTCGGTGTCGCCGAGGCCGGCGAAAGCCGGCAGCAGCCCGCCGACGGAGCGGCTGTCGACGAGCTTGCCGGCGACGCGGTCGAAGCAGAGGAACTGCCCGGCCGCCGTCGCTCCACAGCGCATCGAACGCCTCGCGCGCCTTGTCGAGCGCGCGCGCGCCGCGGCCGGCGATCTCCGGCGAGGCCGAGTCGCGTCGGCAAGGCTCGCCAGCGCCTCGTCGGAGCGCACCAGGATGGCGTTGAAGCCGGGATCGACGACCTGGAAGGGCGAGGCGTCGTGGAGGCGGCTGTTGTCCCAGCCGAGATCGCGGAAATGCTGCACCAGCCACATATAGCGGTCGTACTCCGCCTGGGTCGGCCGCTCGGCGGCGTTGACGTGCTGGGTGTCGCGGCGGCGATAGGGCTGCACGACCATCGGTCGGCACGCGCGCCAGCGCCTCGTCCCAGTCGATCGAATTGTCGCGGCCGGATTCCCACGGGTGGAGGATGGCGACGAGGCCGGTGCCGCCGGGATCGCGGTTGGCGTAGAACCAGCGGTGCCAGGCATCGGCCTTGGGCACCAGTTCCAGCGCCCTGCTCGCGGGCGAGCGCCTTGTCGCGCGCTTCGCGCTGTAGAGGCGCTCGAGCACGAAGCCGAGCACCGGCGGCTGGGTGATGCCGGAGGTCGGCGTCGGCCGGTCGGTCGCCCCACACGTCCGGGCCCGGGAAAGTAGCCGTCGTCCGTCTCGTGGAAGACGATGTGCGGCACCATGCCGTCCGGCCACTGGTTGGCGAGCAGCGTCTCGATCTCGGTCCACGCGCGCGCCTCGTCGAAATGGCGCTGGCCGAGCGCGGTCAGGCAGGAATCCCAGTTCCACTGGAACGGATAGAGCCCCTTGGTGGGCACGGTGTAGGCGCCGCGGTCGTTGTCGCGGAGGATCGCCGCGGCGCTGGCGAAGAGCGCCTTGTCGCGCGGCTCGACGGTCATGTCCGCTGCGCTCCGTCTTGCGCAGTGGGGAATGGCCGCGCCGGTCTCGGGGTCGAACCAGCGCACGCGGCCGGCGCGCGGCTGCGAGCGTCAGCTTGTCGCCCGGCTTGACCGGCGAGGTCGCTGTCGAGCACGGCGCGGAACAGCGTGTCGGCGACGGTCATGGTGACGAGCTGGTGGGCGCCGAGCGGCTCGACGACGCGCACGGTGCCGGCAAGACCGCTGTCGGCGACGGCGAGATCCTCCGGCCGGATGCCGAACTGGAGCGCGGTCGCCGGCCTCCGCCGGGCCGGCGAAATCGACGCCGGCGACCCGCCAGCCGCCGTTGTGGCGCGTAGCGGGCAGGAAGTTCATCGGCGGATTGCCGATGAAGCCGCCGACGAAGTGCGTCGCCGGATCGCGATAGACGTCGATCGGCGAGGCCGCCTGCACGATGCGCCCCCGATGCATGACGGCGATGCGGTCGCCGAGGCTCATCGCCTCGACCTGGTCGTGGGTGACGTAGATGGTCGTGGTCCGGCTCTCCTGCAGGACGCCCTTCAGTTCGGCGCGCATCTCCAGGCGGAGCAGCGCGTCGAGGTTGGAGAGCGGCTCGTCCATCAGGAGCACCTCCGGCTCCATGGCGAGCGCGCGGGCCACGGCGACGCGCTGGCGCTGGCCGCCGGAGAGCTGGCCGGAATAGCGCGCCAGCAGCTGCTCGATGTGCATGAGCGAGGCCGAGCGCTTGACCCTGGTGTCGATCTCGGCCTCGGGCAGCTTCTTCATGCGCAGGCCGAAGGCGATGTTCTCGAACACCGTCAGGTGCGGGAAGACGGCGTAGTTCTGGAACACCATGGCGATGCCGCGCGCGCGCGGCGGCAGCTCGTTGACGCGCTTGCCGCCGATCCGGATCTCGCCCTCGCTCGGCGTGTCGAGCCCGGCGATGATCCGCAGCAGCGTGGTCTTGCCGCAGCCGGAGGCGCCGAGCAGCACCAGGAACTCGCGGTCGGCGACGTCGAGGTCGATGTCGACCAGCGCGGTGAAGCTGCCGAAGCGCTTGGCGACGTCCCTGATCTCGATTGCGGCCATTGTCCGTCTCCGGCGTCAGCGGTTGGCGATGCCCCACAGGGCGAACAGGTACTTGCGCACGGCGAAGAGGAAGATCAGCGCCGGCAGGACCAGCACCGCGCCGCCGGCGAATTTCAGCGGCAGCGGCGAATAGTCGAGGCTCTGCAGCAGGAAGGCCGTCAGCGTCCGGTTCTGGATGGTCAGCACCGCGGCGGCGAAGACCTCGTTCCACGAGGTGACGAAGGCGAAGACGCCGGAGGCGGCGATGCCCGGCAGCGCCAGCGGCAGCACCACCTTGCGGAAGGCCTGCAGGCGCGTGCAGCCGAGCGTGAAGGCGGCCTCCTCGAGTTCGAAGGGGATGCCAGGAACAGCGAGAAGGTGATCAGGATGGCGAAGGGCAGGGCCAGCGTCGTGTGGACCAGCGCCAGGCCGATGCGGCTGTCGTCGAGCCCGGTGCGGATGAACATCACCGCCAGCGGCAGCGCCAGCAGCGGCAGCGGGAAGGCGCGCGTCATCAGCACCAGCAGGCGGAAGCGATTCCTTGCCGCGAAAACGGAAGCGGGCGAGCGCGTAGCCGGCCGGCGCGCCGAGGCCGATGGCGAGCACCATGGTCAGCAGCGCCACGACGACCGAATTGAACAGCGCCGCAGGCGACGCCGCGGAAATGGATGAAGAAGCTGAGGCTGCCGAAATCGAAGGACGGGTAGAACTGCTTCGGCAAGCCGTTGACCTCCTCCGGGGCGCTCAGCGTGTTGACCAGGATCAGATAGATCGGCAGCAGCACCCAAGGCAGCAGGACAGACGATCGCCGCGACCGTCAGCCAGCGCCCGGCGCTGATGGCGCCGGACCGGCTGACCGCGGGGGCGCTCGGCCGCGCTCATGCCCGCGCCTCGTCGCGGGTGCGCAGCGCGCACAGATGAGAAGAGCGTGAAGCCGACCGAGATGCGAGGATGACCAGCGCGTAGCGCCGCGGCGACGTTGCGGTCCTGCAGGGCGAACTGCCACTGGTAGTCTCGCCCATCAGCACCGGGAAGTTGGTGCCGGCGAGCGCCGCGACCACGGCGAAGACCTCGAAGGCGAGGATGGTGCGCAGGATCAGCGCCGTCTGCAGGCTCGGCTTCAGCAGCGGCAGCGTGACCTTGACGAAGCGCTTCCACGGGCCGGCGCCGAAGACCTCCGCCGCCTCGTAGTATTCCTTGGGGATCAGGCCCATGCCGGCGACGAGGATGACCATGCACGATGGCGGTCGAGCGCCACATCTCGGCGAGCACGACGGCGACGAAGAGGATGACGGTGTTCTGGTAGCCGAGCCAGATGATCGGCTGGGCGATGAAGCCGAGCTCTGCAGGGCGCTGTTGAGGAAGCCGTTCTGCTCGAAGATCGACAGCCAGATGAGGCCGGCGGCGAGATCGGAGATGCCGAGCGGGATGGTCCAGATGTAGAGGACGATGTCGCGGCCGCGCGCCCATGCCGCGTGACCAGCGACGCCATGGTCAGCGCCAGCATCATCTGCAGCGGCACGATGATGACGGCGAGCAGCAGCGTGTTGCGCAGGGCGGCGGGAATTTCCAGTCGCTCGCCATCGTCTCGGAAATGTTCGAGCGTGGGAGCCGTTCGTGGTGAACGCCTCGACCGCCACCTGGACGAACGGCCAGACGAAGAAGGCCGCCAGAAACAGCGTCGCCGGCAGCAGCAGCAGATAGGGCAGGCTGCGCGATTCCATCCTCGGCGATCCCGGCTATCCGCCGGCGACGCCCCCGAAGGAACGCCGCCAGCGGCACGGGAGGAACCCTAGTTCGACCGGGCAGGGCCCGTCGGACGGGGCGTCCGGCGCCCAGCACGGCGCATTCGCCTCCTCCATGATGCCGCCGAGGATGCCGGCCTGCTGGTCGAGCACCGTCTTGATGTCGGCGCCGTTCAGCACGATCCGCTGGAAGGTGTCGATGTAGACCTGGTTGAACTTGCCGCCGAGGTCGCCGAGGCCGACCGGCAGCAGGCCGGGATTGGCGTCGGCACGAGCCCGACTGGCGGCGACGGCCGCGCCTTCGGCCTGCACCGACGCCGGCATGTCGGCCGGCAGGTCGGCCTTGACCACCGGGAAGAAGCCGTTGGCCTTCAGCATGGCGATCTGCGTCTCCGGCTGCATCATGTAGGTCGACCAGCTTCTTGGCAGCCGTCCATGTCGGGCGCGGTCTTGGGGATGCCGAGACCGGCGACCACCGGCATGAAGCCGCGCCCGGCGGGACCGGCGGGCGCCGGGAAGGCGACGAAGTCGTCGGGCTGCTGGTTGAAGGCGTCGGCGAGCCGCGCGGTATGGTCCCACGCCACCCAGACCTCGCCGGTCAGCAAGCTGCTCCTGCATGAAGGCGTAGTTGGTCGAGGCCGGGCTGGTGTACGTTCCACAGCTCCTTGATCTTCTCCCACATGGCGACCGCTTCCGGCGAACGGAACTTGGTCACCTCGGAGTAGGTGAAGGAAGGATAGGCATAGCCCTGGAAGAAGCGGTGGATCAGCCCCTTCGGACCGGCCGGGAAGCCGAATTTCGGCGAGCCGGTCTTCTCGGCCAGGTTCTTCGCCCAGGCGATCAACTGGTCATAGGTCAGCGCGTTGATGTCGGCGCCCTCGGGCAGATATTCCAGCGCCTTCTTGTTGGCGGCCATGATGTAGGTCGCCTGCATCCAGGGAATGTATTTCTGCTCGCCGGTGCCGAGCTTGCCGAGGCTCTGAGGTAGGTCTGATTGACGCCGACGCTCGACAGCGACGCGGCCAGAGCCGGAGACGTCGATCATCGCGTCCGGGAAGCCGGCGAAGTCGCCATGCAGCCCGCCGATGACGCCGATCGGGCCCTTGCCGGCCTGCGCCTCGGCCTGGATGCGGGTCATGAACGGCCCCGGATCCTGCGGCTGGAAATCGACCTCGCCGCCGAAGCCCGACAGCACGTTGTCGCGGATGCGCTGCTGCTCCTCGACCGGCGTGCCCTGGTCCGACCAGAACAGGACCGGCGCGGCCGTCGGCCACCGTCGCCGAGGCGCCAGCCGCGAGGAGGGCGGCGGTCGCCAATTGCAGTAGTCGCTTGCCGTTCATTGTCTTCCTCCCTTGGTTACTGACATCGGGCGATTTGCCCGTTCCTCCGCCAGCTAGGTTTTCGCCGGCGCCGGGCCGTGGCTGCCACGCGAAGCGAACTCGGCGCGGATCAGGCGCGGCTCCACAGCCTGGGGCCCCTTCTCCGAGAAGCTCGATGATCATGTCGGCGACGATGACGGCGCTTTCGCGCGCGTGCTGATCGAAGGTCGACAATGCCGGGGTCGCATAGGCGGCGACCGGCACATCGTCGAAGCCGATCACGGAGAGATCGCCGGGCACCGCGATCGAGCGCCGCGCGGCGACTTCGAGAACCGCGAGCGCCTGGGCATCGGTCACGCCGAGGATCGCGGTCGGACGGTTTTCGCCGGCGAGCAGCCGCTCGGCCGCGGCCTCGCGCCGCGGCGCGATCCGACATCGGCACCGACATGACGGCATCCTTCGGCAGCGCAAGGCCTGCCTCCGCCAATCGCCTGCTCGAGCCCCCGGCGCCTGAGGTGGGCGAACGTGTAGGGCTCGTCGATGGTGATCAGGCCGAAGCGGGTATGCCCGAGAGCGACGAGCATCTGCGCCGCGGCGGCGAACGCGGCATGGCCGTCGGTATCGAACGAGGCGAAAGCCGGCGTCTCGGTCAGGACGCGGCCGTGCGCGACAAACGGGAAGCCGCGGCCGAGTAAGGAAGCGAACGCGTTCGTCGTCCATCTCGCGTGCGGTTGAGAACGACGGCGTCGGCGCGCCCGCCGTCGACGATGTGCCGGACGACGTCGACCTCGGTGTCGGCGCTGGCCGCGGTGGCGATGAAGAGGTCGCGGCCGCGCGCGGTCAGGCCCTCGCTCGAGCCCGGCGACGAACTCGCCGAGGAAGGCGTCCATCAGGTTGCCGTCGCGCACCGGCAGCACCATGCCGATGAAATCGGTCTGGCCGGAAACCAGCATGCGGCCGACGCGGCTGGGCACATAGCCGCGCTCGCGGCCGCCGCGGTCACCCGCGCGCGGGTGGCTTCGCTGACATCGGAATAGCCGGCCAGCGCCCGCGACACGGTGGTGATCGACACCCCGAGTTCGCTGGCAAGCTCACGCAGGCGCGTCTGGCGCCGAACCGCCACGGCCGATCCCTCCCCGATCGCGTCTTCCAAAACGTTTTGGATTGAACCCCGGAGCGGCCGGCATGTCAATTCGGGAGCGCTCACGGCCGGCAGCGGATCCATCGGGAGAAGACGTCGGCCGAGGCTTTCGCTGGCCAACCGGGACGGCTACAAGTCGCCCACCGAAGGGGGGAACCGTCCACCATGCGCAACGAAAGCCGGGCCAAGCTGGCCGCCGTCTCCATCGCGACGATCACGACCGTGCTTCTGAAACGCGGCCTGCGCAACACGTTCATGCCGGGCGTCGGCCTGATCAACCCGCAGGCACCGCGCATGGTCGGGCCCGCCTACACGCTGCGCTACATCCCGGCCCGCGAGGACCTCGACGGGCTGGACGTGTTCGCGGATCGCGGCCATCCGCAGCGGCGCGCGATCGAGGAATGTCCGGTCGGCGCGGTCATGGTCATCGACAGCCGGGGCGATGCGTCGGCGGCCTCGGCGGGCGGCATCCTGGTCACGCGGCTTTGGAAGCGGGGCGCGGCCGGCGTGGTGACCGACGGCGGTTTCCGCGACACGCCCGATCTGGCCACCCTGCCCTTCGCCGCCTATCACAGGCAGCCCTCCGCGCCGACCAACCTGATCAAGCACCACGCCGTCGACATCGACGTGCCGATCGGCTGCGCCGGCGTGCCGGTCTATCCCGGCGACACGATCGTCGGCGACGCGGAAGGCGTCGTGGTGATCCCGGAAGCGATGACCGACGAGGTGGCCGACGAGGCGTTCGACCAGACCGCGTTCGAGGATTTCGTGACGGAAAAAGTGCGCGCCGGGAATTCGATCTTCGGCATCTATCCGCCCGACGACGCATCGAAGGCCGAATTCGCCAGTTGGCGCACCGCCAACAAGCGGTGAGGCGCGAGGCGGCTTACCGCCTCGCCTGGCTCATCCGGCGTCGGCGAGGATCATGTCCGACGCCTTCTCGGCGATCATCTGGGTCGGCGAATTGGTGTTGCCGGAGGTGATCGTCGGCATGATGGAAGCGTCGGCGATGCGCAGGCCGGCAAGGCCGCGCAGCCGCAAGCGCTCGTCGACCACAGCCATCTCGTCGCGGCCCATGCGGCAGGTGCCGACCGGATGGAAGATGGTGGTGCCGATGTCGCCGGCGGCGCGCGCCAGTTCCTCGTCGCTGGCGAACTCCGGTCCGGGGCGCATCTCGCTGCGGCTTGTAGGGCGCGTAGGCCTTGCTCTCCAGCACGATCCGCCGGGTCAGCCTGATCGCATCGACGGCGACTTGCCTGTCGGAGGGATCCGACAGATAATTCGGCTGGATGGCGGGCGGCGCCAGCGGGTCGGCGCCGGTCAGCCGCACGGTGCCGCGGCTCTTCGGCCTGCAGATTGCAGGCCGCGGCGGTGAAAGCCGGGAAGCTGTGCAGCGGCTCGCCGAACTTGTCGAGGCTGAGCGGCTGGACGTGGAACTCGATATTGGGCGTCTCGTATTCGCTGGACGAGCGCGTGAAGGCGCCCATCTGCGACGGCGCCATGGTCATCGGACCGCGCCGGGCGAGCGCGTATTGCGCCGCCATCCAGGCCTTGCCGACGAGGCTGTTGGCGGTCCGGTTCAGCGTGTCGAGGCCGGTGACGCGAAAGATCATGCGAAGCTGCAGGTGGTCCTGCAGGTTCTCGCCGACGCCGGGCAGCGCGTGCACGACGGGCACGCCATTGGCGGCCAGCAGATCCGGCGCGCCGATGCCCGACACCTGGAGAAGATGCGGCGAGTTGACCGCGCCGGCGGCGAGGATCACCTCGCGTCCGGCGCGCACGGTCTCGGCGCGGCCGTTTCGGTGGAGCGTCGAGGCCGGCGACCCGCTTGCCCTCGACGACAAGGCCGGTGACCTGCGCATCGGTCCACAGGGTCAGGTTCTTGCGGCCAAGCGCCGGCTTGAGGAAGGCGCTCGCCGCCGACCAGCGCACGCCGCGCCGCTGGTTGACCTCGAAATAGCCGGTGCCCTCGTTGTCGCCGCCATTGAAATCGTCGGTGCGCGGGATGCCGTGTTCGGCGGCGGCGTCCTGGAACAGGTCGAGGATCTTCCACGACAGGCGCAGCCGCTCGACGCGCCACTCACCGCCCTTGCCGTGCAGCGGGCTGTCGGGACCGTCGCGATCCTCGGCGCGGATGAAGTAGGGCAGCACATCGTCCCAGCCCCAGCCGGAATTGCCGAGCTGGCGCCAATGGTCGTAGTCGGCGGCCTGACCGCGCATGTAGATCATGCCGTTGATCGCCGAGCAGCCGCCGATGACGCGGCCGCGCGGATAGCCCAAGGCGCGACC
Source organism: uncultured Alphaproteobacteria bacterium (assembly GCA_963822975.1). Lineage (GTDB taxonomy): Bacteria > Pseudomonadota > Alphaproteobacteria > Rhizobiales > Kaistiaceae > CAVSRC01. The sequence goes on along the minus strand of CAWGJV010000024.1, from coordinate 34,470 downwards.
GTTGAGCCCGGCCTCCGCGACCGTGCTGTAGCACCAGTCGGCGCGCGGATTGCCCATGGCGAAGAGGTAGCCGACGGGAATGTGGAACCAGATCCAGTTGTCGCGGCCGCCGGCTTCGAGCAGGAGGACGGAGTGGCGGCCGGAGGCGGTCAGCCGGTTGGCGAGCGTGCACCCGGCGGTGCCGGCGCCGACGACGATGTAGTCGTATTGACTCTCCGGCTGATGCGGCTCGGCCACGTTCCCCCCAGATGGTCTTCCCGGCCGGTGCCGACCGGCCGGCGTCTTGCGGCGAAGATTAGGTCATTGCGGCGCCGATCGCGAGGCAAGCCTTCAGCCCCGGGCCGCCTGCAAGCCGCCGGCGGCATCGCGATCGAGGATCACGGTCGCATCGGCGTGGCGCTGCAGAGCGGATGCCGGGCACATGGCGTCCATCGGTCCGTCGATCATGGCGCGGGCGGCGGCCTGCTTGCCCGATCCGGTCGCGACCAGCACGATTCGGCGGGCCGCCAGGATCGTGCCGATGCCCATGGTGATCGCCCGACGCGGCACGCTGGCGGCATCGGCGAAGGCATGGGCGTTGTCGGCGATGGTCGATTCGGTGAGCGTGACCACCCGGGTGCGGGAGGCAAAGTCGGCCGGCGGCTCGTTGAAGCCGATGTGGCCGTTGTGGCCCAGTCCGAGAAGCTGGAGACCGATGCCGGCGGCCATGACCGCCGCCTCGTAGCGGTTTGCTTCGGCGTGCGGGTCGGCGGCGTCGCCACGGATCAGGTCGACCTGCGCCGGGTCGATGCCGGCCGGCTGCAAGAAACGCCGGTCGAGGTAGAAGCGGAAGGAATGGGGGTCGCTCGCGGCAAGCCCGACATATTCGTCAAGCCCGAAGAAGCGGTTGCCGGCAAAGGTGCCTTGCGGCACCGCCGCCAGTCTTTCGTAGAGCGGCTCCATGGTCACGCCGGTCGCAAGGCCGAGCGCGCCATCGGGCCGCGCCCGCGCCTCGGCGAGGATCAGCTCGGCGGCATGGGCCAGGGCGCTCGCCGCATCGGGCCGGACGACAACCTCCACGTCCGGCTCCGCTCAGACGGCGCGCGCGGCGGTGCGGGAACGGCGGCTCACGGCGTTCACAGCGAGCGCTCGGTCGCGGCGTCGAAATAGGACAGCGTCTCGGCGGGCGCGGTGGCGCGCACGGTGGCGCCGACGCGCGGGGCGCTGCGCCCGGAGGTGATGGCGACCAGCGTCTCGGCGCCGGCCTCGATGTGGACGAAGGTCTCGGCGCCGAGCGGCTCGACGACGCTGACCTTGCCTTGACCGACAGGCCGGCGGACGGGTTTTCGTCCGTGGTCAGGTGAAGATCCTGCGGCCGCACGCCGACCAGGATCGCGCCGTCGCTGCCGTCGGCCGCAGGCTCGGGGGGGCCGGCAAGGGTTACACCCGGCAGCGGCGAAGGTCAGCGCCGCCCGTCGCCCGACAGCGTGCCGGCGAGGATGTTCATGGTCGGGCTGCCGATGAAGCGGGCGGTGAAGACGTCGTTCGGCCGCTCGTAGACCTCCATCGGCGAGCCGGCCTGCAGGATGCGGCCGTCGCGCATGACCACGATGCGGTCGGCCATGGTCATCGCCTCGACCTGATCGTGGGTGACGAAGATGATGGTGGTGCCGAGCCGCTGGTGCAGCTTCTTGATCTCGACGCGCATCTGCGTGCGGAGCTGGGCATCGAGATTGGACAGCGGCTCGTCGAACAGGAACACCGCCGGCTGGCGCACCATGGCGCGGCCGATGGCGACGCGCTGGCGCTGGCCGCCGGAGAGCTGCGCCGGCCGCCGCTCGAGCAGGTCTTCCAGACCGAGCATGCGCGCCGCCTCGACAGATGCGGGCGCGCTTGTCCTCCGGCCGACAGCTTGGAGGTGTAGAGCCCGAAGCCGATGTTCTTGGCCACCGTCATGTGCGGATAGATGGCGTAGTTCTGGAACACCATGGCGATGTTGCGGTCCTTGGGCTCGACCTGGTTGACGACCCGCCCGTCGATCGCGATCGTGCCCTCGTTGACGTCCTCGAGCCCGGCGACCATCCGCAGCGTCGTCGACTTGCCGCAGCCGGACGGGCCGACGAGGACGACGAACTCGCCGTCGGCGACCGTCGAGGTCGATGCCGTGCACGACCTCGACGCTTGCCGAAGCGCTTGACGACGTTCTTGAGCTCGATCCGTGGCCATCACGCCCCCTCGGTCAGCTGTTTGAAGGCGGTCGGCGAGCTGTCCCGCCTCCCAGGCCTCGCGGCCGGCGTCTTCCGTCGGCGATCTCGCTGAGCGAGGAGAGCTTGGCGGGCGGCGATAGGTGCGCCAGCGCTTCGCCAGCGCCTGCAGGTGCCGGCCCGCCCGGCCGGTTGCGCACGGCGATGAAATGCTCGGGCGAGACGATCTCGGCGAATTCGCCCGCCGCGATCTTGGTCTTGCGGCCGGCGACGGCCTCGAAGGCCGCCAGGAACGGCGCGTAGCCGTCGCTCTCGAGCGCTCCGTCGCCGGCGACCACCGCCCTGGCGACCTCCGACGGCGATCTCGTGGGCCTGACGGAAGGAAAGCCCCTCGATGCGCACCAGGCTGTCGGCGAGCTCGGTGATGGTGGCGCAGCTCCGGCGGATGTTCTCGGCGACCCGCGCGGCGTTCGACGCTGAGCGCCGGCACGCAGCGCGGTCAGCAGGTCGAGGACGCGGTGCGCCGTGGCGAAGGCCTCGTAGCCCACCGCCTGGGTCTCGCCTTCGCTGTCGTTCATGTCGGTGAACGGGCGTGTTGTGCATGATCGCCGAGCATCGCGTGGGCGCGCGCCGACGGTCTGCGACGCGAGGTGGCGCAGATGCTCGATCGGCACCGGGTTGCGCTTCTGCGGCATGATCGAGGAGATCTGCACGAAGGCGTCGGGCACGTGGAGCTGGCCGACCTCGAAGCTCGTCCAGAACTGCAGGTCCTGGATCGGCCGGCCGAGATGCAGGAAGATCAGCTCGACGGCCGAATAGGTCGCGGTGATGTAGTCGACGGCGGCGATCGAGCCGTAGGAATTGCGCGGTCGGCGCGAAGAAACCGAGCAGCTCGGCGACGCGCTCGCGGTCGATCGGGAAGCCGGTGGTGGTGATGGCGGCGGCGCCCATCGGGCAGAAATCGACGTCCTCGCGGGCCGCCGGCAAGCCGCTCGAGGTCGCGCAGCAGCACCTCGATGATCGCGGCGAGATAGTGGCCGAAGGTGGTGGGCTGCGCCGGCTGGCCGTGGGTATAGGCGAGGACGATGGTGCCGCGCCTCGCGCTCCGCCACGTCGATCAGCGTGGCGACCAGGGCGCGCAGCTTCGCCGCCAGGCGGTCGATCTCGCTCTTCAGGCGCAGGCGGAACAGCGTGTGGTCGATGTCGTTGCGCGAGCGGCCGGTGTGCAGCCGCCCGGCGAGGTCGGGGCCGAGCCGCTTCTTCAGTTCGCGCTTCGACCAGGAAGAAGAAGTCCTCGACCTCGCCGGTATAGGTGAGGCTCGCCGACGTCGACCTCGCGGTCGATCGCCTCGAGCGCCCGCGCGATGGCGCGCGCATCCCCGGCGCTGAGGATGCCGGTCTCGGCGAGCATGACCAGATGGGCGCGGTCGATGCGCGCGGAAGCCGTCGACGAAATAGCGCCTTGGCGCCCTCGAACAGCGGCCTGAGCACGGTCTCCTTGTAGACCGGATCGGGGAAGCGGCTGTAGTCGGCCGACGGGCGGATCGGCGTCGGCCGTCACCGCTCAGCCCTTCAGGCCGGCCAGCACGACGCCGCGCACGATGAAGCGCTGCAGCATCAGGAAGACGATCAGGGTCGGGATCGTGGCGAGGCTGGCGCCGGTCATGATCTTCTCCCACTGGATCGAGGCCTCGACGGCGAAGCTCGAGAGGCCGACCGGCAGCGTGTAGAGGTTCTTGTTGGTGGTGACGATCAGCGGCCAGATGAAGGCCGTCCAGTTGCCGAGGAAGGTGAAGATCGCCAGCGCCGAGATCGCCGGCGTGACCAGCGGCACCGCCACCTTCCACCAGATGGCGAATTCGTTGAGGCCGTCGATGCGCGCCGCCTCGAGGAAATCGTCGGGCACGGTCTCGAAGAACTGCTTCATCAGGAACGTGCCGAAGGCGGTCATCATGCCGGGGAACATGATGCCCCAATAGCTGTCGAGCCAGTGGAAGTTGCGCGCCATCAGGTACCACGGGATGACCAGCATCTCGGTCGGGATCATCAGCGTCGACAGGATGGCGATGAAGACGAAGTAGCGGCCGCGGAAGCGGAACTTGGCGAGCGTGTAGCCGACGAGCGAATCGAAGAACACGTTCGACAGGCACACCGACGGTGGCGATGATCAGCGAGTTGACGAACCAGTGCAGGAAGCGGCCGTCGGCGAGCACCTCGACATAGTTCTCAAGCGTCGGCTCGGCCGGGATCAGCCGCAGGTCGTAGACCTGCGACGGCGTCCTTCAGCGAGGTCGAGAGCATGAAGATGATCGGCGTGATCATCAGCAGGCCGCCGATGAAGAGCAGCGTCCAGGCGATGACGCGGCCGGGCCGCGGCGCGCGCATGGACAGCGTCGCGACGCCGGCCGGCGCGGTCGTGCGGCGATGTCGGCGGCCATCGTCAGCGGTCCCTCAGGATGCGCAGCTGGACCAGCGAGACGACCAGCAGGACGAGGAACAGCACCACCGTCTGCGCCGCGGCGTAGCCCATGTCGAAGGACGAGAAGGCCGTCTGGTAGATCATCAGCACCAGCGGCTTGGTCGAGTTGAGCGGGCCGCCGGGATCGTTGGTGGTCATGTTGTAGACCTGATCGAAGATGCGCAGGAACCCGATCGAGGAGAACACGACGAGGAAGACGATGGTCGGCTTGAGCAGCGGCAGGGTGATGCGCGTGAGGATCGCCCAGCCGGAGACGCCGTCGATGCGCGCCGCCTCGTAATAGGTCGTGCGGGATCGCGCGCAGGCCGGCCATGAAGATGACGATCTGGAAGCCGAGCCCGGCCCAGATCGCCGAGGCCAGCACCGAGACCAGCGCCTGGTGCGGGCGAGCGCAGGAACGGCTGCGCCGGCAGGCCGACATGGGTCAGCACGTCGTTGATGAAGCCGATCGGCACCGGCTGGTAGAACCAGCGCCACACCCAGGCCAGCGCCGCGGCGGTGGTCAGGAAGGGCAGGAAATAGAGCGCACGGATGAAGCCGTGCATGAAGCGCACCTTCTCCAGCTCGTAGGCGACGATGAAGGAGATGCAGCAGGCTGACCGGCGTGCCGATGATCAGATAGGCGAAGGTGTTGCCGAACACCTTCCAGAAGACCGGGTCGTGCCAGAGCTTGATGTAGTTCCTGAAGCCGACGAAGTGCGCCGGCCGCAGGAGGTTCCAGTTGGTGAACGACAGCCACATGGCGTTGGCCGTCGGCCAGAAGCGGATGACGACGTAGAAGACGATCGGCACGGCCAGGAAGGCCCACGCCCAGACCACCTGCTTCTGGTGGATGGTCAGGCGATGCCAGACGCGGCCGAAACCGGCCGCGTCCGACTGTCGTTCCGACTAGCCGCCACAGCGGCGCGCTCACATGTGATCGTCGATGATCTGCTGCTCGGCCGCGGCGGCCTGATCGAGCGAGGCCTTGGGATCCTGGTTCTCCAGGATGATCCGGTTGACCATGTCGATCGCGGTCTGCCGCTGCGCCGACTCGTCGACGAACAGCGTCGTGTGGCCGTACTGCAGCCCCTTGAGGAACGGACCGTAGATCGGGTCCTTGGTGTTCTCGTCGGTCAGCGCCAGCTCCGGCTTGGCCGGCAGTTCGCCGACGGTCTTGAGCCAGATCTGCATCGCCTCCGGCGAGGTGATGTAGGTCAGGAACTTCTCGGCCGCCTCGAGCTTCTCGCCGCTGGTGTTGGCGGCGATGCCGTTGACCCAGTAGCTGACGTAGTTGCTCTTGATGCCGTCCTTCTGCGGGCAGCTCGGCGACGCCCCACTCGAAGTCCTTGATCTGCGCTGAACGAGCCGAGGCGGAACGAGCCGTCGATGACCATGGCCGCGCGGCCGCCCTTGAAGGCCGCCTGGGCCTCGTCCATGAAGCCGCTCTGGCCGACCTTATGAACGGTGGTCAGGTCGGTGTACCACTTCAGCGCGGCGAGGCCGTGCTCGTCGTCGTAGGCGACCTTGCGTGTAGTCGTCGGTGTAGGGCACGCCGCCGAACTGGCGGACGAGCACCTCGCGCCACCACTGGTGGTCCTGCGCCGGCCATGTCGACCGCAATGCCTTCCGAGGTGATGTTGCCGCCGCCGTCGTGCTTGGCGGTCTTGACCGCGTCGGCGACCAGCTCGTCGAGCGTCGTCGGCGGCTTGTTGGGATCGAGGCCGGCCTCCTGGAAGATCTTCTTGTTGTAGAAGAGCGCCAGCGAGCGCACCGCGGTCGGCAGGCCCCAATATTCGCCGTCCGCCTTCATCGCCGAGATGATCGGGAAGAATTCCTTCTCGATCTCGGCGTGCGGGGAAGGCGTCCTGCGGCAGCGGCTGGATCAGCTTGCCGGTTTTGAAGTTGTCGAGCCAGCCGTAATAGAACTGGACGACGTCCGGGCCCTGGCCGGCGGTGATCGCCGCGGCGACCTTGGTCTGGTAGTCGGCATAGGGGAAGGTCGTCTGGTTGACCGTGATGTCCGGATTGGCCTTCTCGAAATTGGCGATCAGCTGGTCCATCGCCTTGACGCGGGCGTCGAAGACGTACTGCCAGTACTGGATTTCGACGGCGAACACCGAGGTCGACGCGGCCATGGCCGACGCCGAAGGCCACGCCGAATGCGAGCTTGTGCAGTCTCTTCATGGTGATTCTCCCTGTCCGCGAACCCTGACGATTGAACAGCGCGTTTCCGGCGCGGCGCCCCCGGCGCCGTCGCGCATCCTATTGCCTCCAAGCGTGCGGCTGCCCGCCCCGCCTGTCAATAAGTAAATCTACTTGAACTAATCGACGGCAGGGTTTTGCTTGGCGGTCGAGCCAAGCCGGACCGCGATCCATGGCACGCCATCGGGGCCGCGCCCCGCAAGCCATCGCGATCGGCAACAATCCGCTGCGCACCCGCTCGCACAATCGTCGCGTCGTGCTGGAGGCGGTGCGCCTGCACGGGCCGCTCGGCCGGGCCGAGATCGCCCGGCTCACCCAGCTCACCCTGCAGGCGGTCTCCAACATCGCTTCGGCGCTGATCGACGACGGCCTGCTCGTCGAGCAGGGCCGGCGGCGGTCGGGCCGCGGCCAGCCGCCGGTGCAGTTCGCGGTCAATCCCGATGGCGGCGTCACCGCCGGCATCGAGATCGCCGCCGGCAGATGGTGACGGTCATCGTCGATCTCGCCGGGCGCCTGCGCGCCAGCCGCAGCCTGCCGCTCGACGACGCCGGCGCCGGAGCGCGTGGCGCCGCTGATCTCGGCCGAGATCGCGGCGGCGCGGGCGAGCGTCGCCGGACTGCCGGAGCGCATGCTCGGCGTCGGCGTGGTGATGCCCGGTCCGTTCGGCATCGAGGGCATGACCTCGGTCGGACCGACGACCCTGCCCGGCTGGGCCGGTGTCGACGCGGCCGCCTACCTGTCCGTCGCGACGGGCCTGAGCGTGGTGGTGGAGAACGACGCCACTGCGGCCTCGGTCGGCGAACGGCTGCATGGCGTCGGGCGGACCTTGCGCAATTTCTGCCTCGTCTATTTCGGCCGCGGCCTCGGGCTCGGCGTGATCATCGACGGCCGGCCCTATCGCGGCGCCTTCGGCAATGCCGGCGAGATCGGCCATGTCGTGGTGGCGCCCGGCGGTCGCGCCCTGCGCCTGCGGCAATCACGGCTGCCTGGAACGCTATGCCTCGCTGCAGGCCCTGGAGGAGCGGCTGATCGAGGCCGGCGTCGCGGCGCGCGACGCTCGGCCATGTCGAACGCGCTGTTCGGCCGCCGGTCATCCGGCCGTCGCCGGCTGGATCGACGAGGCGGCGCGCTATCTCTCGCCGATGGTGGCGATGCTCGAGAACCTCTTCGACCCCGAGGCGATCATCTTCGGCGGCAGCCTGCCGGACACGCTGATCGACGCGCTGATCGCGGCGATGGAGCCGCTGCCGCGCTCGGTCGCGGCGCGGCGACGACCGCACGCTCTGCCGCGCGTGATCCGCGGCAGCACCGGGACCGTTCACCGCCGCGCTCGGCGCCGCGGCGCTGCCGATCCTCGAGACCGTGACGCCGCGTCTCGACATCGCCCTGCCGCCACGCAGCGCGGTGCGTCACGACACTGGACGGAAGTGAATGCCCTCGATGCTCTCGGACCGCGACCTGATCCCCGCCAGAAGGGCCGATCCGGCGCTGGTGCGCCTGTCGCGGGCGCTCGGCCGGCTGACCTCGGTGATCACGTAGATGAACACCGGCGCCCATCCCGACGACGAACACAGCGGCCTGCTGGCGGCGCTGCGCTACAGCTTCGGCATGCGGGTGGTGATCCTCTGCTCGACGCGCGGCGAAGGCGGCCAGAACGCGCTCGGCCCGGAGCGCGGCGGCGCGCTCGGCGTGGTCAGGACGCGCGAAATGGAGGAAGCGGCGCGCGTGCTCGATGCCAGCGATCGCCTGGGTCGGCCACGGGCCGGACGACAGCGTCTTCGATTTCGGCTTCTCCAAGAACGGCGACGACACGCTCGCGCGCTGGGGCGAGGAAACCATCGTCGAGCGCATGGTCGAAGCCTATCGCCGCTACCGTCCGGATATCGTCGAGGTCACCTTCCTCGACGTGCCCGGCCAGCACGGCCATCACCGCGCCATGACCCGCGCCGCGCTCGCCGCCTTCGACAAGGCCGCCGATCCGACGGCCTATCCCGAGCAGATCGCCGCCGGGCTGAAACCCTGGCAGGTCGCCAAGCTCTACCTGCCGGCATGGTCGGGGGCGGGCAATTCCTACGACGACGAGGAGCCGCCGCCGGAGGCGACGGTCACCGTCGTCGGCGCCCGGCCGCGATGCCGTGACCGGCGCCAGCTATTCGCAGATCGGCGAGTGGTCGCGCTTCTTCCACGCCACCCAGGGCATGGGCCGATGGCGCGACCCCGGCCCGGAGAGCTGGCCGCTGCACCTCGCCCGCTCCACCACGCGCGCCAATGCCGAGGACGACGTCACCGACGGCCTGCCGGCGACCGTCGGCGCGCTCGCCGGCGAGCCGGGCACGCCGGCGCCGATGGCCAAGGCGCTCGGCGAGGCGCAGGCGGCGATCGACGCCGCGGTCGGCGCCTTCCCCGACGGCGCGGCGATCACCGAGGCGGCGCTGCGTGCCGCCGCGGCCATCGATGCGGCGCAAGCCGCCTGCCCGCCGCGCTGCAAGCCGCGCGTCGCCCACCGGCTGGCGCGCAAGGCGCAGGAACTCGACGCGGTGCTGCATGGAGGCGGCCGGGCTTTCGCCGCGCGCCTTCGCCGACCCGTCGCGGCTGGCGCCCGGCCAACAGGGCGCCGTGTCGGTTTCCGCGGGCATGGCCGATGCGACAAGCCGACGTCTCGGTTTCGCTCGACCGGTCGAAACGGCATGGCGGTCGGCTCGCCGGTCATGGACGGGGCGGCGCACCTGTTTCCCCTCTCGGTCGCGCCGGATGCGGCTTTCACCGATCCCTACACCGCTGCCTTCGATCCGCTGGCGGCGAACGGCGATCTCGCCGTCGACGATCTCGGCCAGGATCGGCGGGCGGACGGTGACGCGCACGGTCGATCCGGAGGAGCCGTTGCGGGTGCTGCCGGCGAGTTCGCTGGCGCTCGACCCGGACGCGGTGATCGTCAATCTGGCGCAGCCGCTCGCGCCCGTCGGCGGTGGCAGCGCGGGTGGACGGCGTGCCTGCCACCCCTGCCCTCGCGCCGCCGCCCGGCTGGACGCTTGCCGACTCCGACGGCGGCTTCGTGCTGACACCGCCGTCGAACCTGGCGGCCGGCCGCTTCGCCATCGAAACCGGCGATTGCCGGACGGCCGGCCTCGCGCGTGCGTTCGGCGACCTATCCGCATCGTCGGCACGGTCGAATGGGCGGAACCGACGTCGCTGCCCGGCCTTGCCGTCGACGCCATCCTGCCCGCCAATGCGCGCGTCGCCTATGTCGGCGGCGGCAACGATCGCGTCGACGTATGGCTGCGACGGCTCGGACTCGACGTGGCGCCGCTCGACGCCGAGACGCTGGAGCGCGGCGACCTGTCGGCCTTCACCACCATCGTCGTCGGCATCTTCGCCTTCGGCACCCGCAAGGACCTCGCCGCCGCGCGGCCGCGACTGCGGCAGTGGGTCGAGGCCGGCGGCCACCTGGTGACGCTCTACCACCGCCCGTCCGACGGCTGGTCGCCGGACGAGACGCCGCCGCGGCACATCGAGATCGGCCTGCCGTCGCTGCGCTGGCGCGTCACCGATCCGTCGGCGGCGGTGACCGTGCTGTTGCCCGATCATCCGCTGCTCACCACGCCGAACACGATCGGCCCGGCGGACTGGGCGGGCTGGGACAAGGAGCGCGGGCTCTATTTCGCGGCCCGCTGGGACGCGGCCTACCAGCCGCTGCTGGCGATGAACGACAAGGGCGAGGCGCCGCTGAAGGGCGCGCTGGTCTCCGGCGTCATCGGCAAGGGCCGCCACACCCACACCAGCCTCGTGCTGCACCACCAGCTCGACAAGCTCGTGCCCGGCGCCTTCCGTCTCATGGCAAATCTGGTGCAGCCGGCGGCCAAGGGCTGACCCCCAGGATGCAGGTGGTGATCACCGGCGCGACCGCCGGCATCGGCCTGGCCGCGGCGAAAGCCTTTGCGGCACGCGGCGACGCGCTGGCGATTATCGCGCGCGACGAAGGCCGCGCCCGGGCCGCCGTTGCGGAGATGGAGCGCGACCGCCCCGGCAACGCGCCGATCGACGTGCTCCTGGCCGACCTCTCCAGCCAGTCGCAAATCCGCCGGGTGGCGGGGGAGATTCTGGAGCGCTATCCGCGCATCGACGTCCTCGCCAACAATGCCGGCGCGATGTTCACCCGCCGCCAGGTGACGGTCGACGGCATCGAACTGACCTGGGCGGTCAATCACCTCGCCCCGTTCCTGCTGACGGCGCTGCTGCTCGACCGGCTCAAGGCGAGCGCGCCGTCGCGCATCGTCACCACGGCGTCGGCGGCGCACGAGGACGCGCGCATTCCGTTCGACGATCTCGACGCCGAACGTTCCTACCGGGGCCTGCGGCGCTACGGCCAGTCGAAGCTTGCCAACATCCTGTTCACGACCGAGCTGGCATCCCGCCTGGCAGGCACCGGCGTCACCGCCAACTGCTTCCATCCGGGCCTGGTCGCCACGCGCTTCAACTTCAACAACGGAATCCTGATGCGGCTCGGCATGACCGCGCTCAGCCTCGTTTCGCGGTCGCCGGAAAAGGGCGCCGAGACGCTCATCTGGCTGGCAACCTCGCCGGATGTCGCCGGGGTGAGCGGCTTCTACTTCGTCGACAAGGAGAGGCGAATGCCGAGCCGGGCGGCGCAGGATCGCCTGGCCGCGCAGCGGCTCCGGGAGATCAGCGAACGGCAGGTCGCGACCTGACCGGCCTTATCCGATTTCGCGGACGTTGAAGTCGCAGGCGATCGTCAGGGCCTCGCCGGGGGCGAGCACAACCAGGCCGTGGGCTTCGGGGCCGGGCGCGAGATTGTGCGCGTCGACGGCGTGGGTGACGGGCTCCAGGCAGAAGAACGGGGCGTCGCTCCCCGGCGAATAGACATGACAGATGTCGAGCGGCGGCGGGCACTCGATGTCGAGTGCGAGACCGCGATCCTCCCAGACGATCGTCGCCTTGCGGTTCCAGCCGGTGAAGGCATTGTTGATCCAGCCCGCCGGCAGCGGCCGCCTCTCGGCGAAATCCCATTCGCGACGCTGGGCGACCGGCACCTGCTTGTCCGGCATGTGCTGCGCGTTCTCCAGCCACACCTGCCGCGCCGGCGCCTGCAGGCGGACGCCGGGCGTGCGCCGGAACCAGGGATGAAAGCCGGCGCCGAACGGCAATGGCTGGCCGCCGAGATTGGTCAGGGTGAGACGCGCCGAAAGCCCGCCGGAGGAAAGCGCGTATTCGAGGTCGCCGCGATAGTGAAAGGGGCCGAGACCCTCCGTCTCACGGGTCAGGCGCACGTGCCCGGCGTCGTGCTCCACCACCGACCAGGGCACCTGCCATGCGTCGCCGTGGAGCGGCAGCGCCCTGCCGGCGACCGTCGGCGGCAGGGGATGAAACGCGCCGGCGAAGGAGAAGCCGCCGCCCGAGACGCGGTTCGACCAGGGCGCCAGCACGAACATGCCGAAGGTTTCGGGATCGCGGCTGCCGCCTGTCGGCCACGGGCGGAAGATGTCGGTGACGCCGCCGCCACTGGAAATGTCGAAGCGGGCAACGCCGCCGCCGACGGACGGAACGATTTCCGCCGACAGCGGCCCGGCGGCCAGCCGCAGTGTTTCGGGTGGGTCAGAGGCCATCGGCGAGGCCCGGCCGCCCGGCGGTCACGCCGCGCCGCCGGCTTTCGGCGGCGTTCCCGGCTCGTGCGTCCAGCCGAGGATGCGCCCGGCCTTCGACGAATCGAAGAAGCTGCGGTGGCCGCTGAGGTCGCCGCGCACCGCCACGTCGGGGTAATACTTCGCCGCGAGTTCCAGGCTCGGGACTTCGACGGTGGTGTCCGGCGCCACGATGTAGAAGACCTCGTGGCCCTCGAACTTCGGCTCGAGGCTGAGCAGGCAGGCACGCGCCGCGGCATCGAAGCGAACATAGGCCCAGAGCTGCTTGCGCCCCGGAACCCCATCGGGGGTGTAGACCTCGGCCGCCGTGGCGCGTTCCGGCACCACCCAGTGGAAGCGCATGCTGGCGATGCGCATGTCCTCGTAGCGGCGGACGAAGCTGTCGGCCTGCTGTTCGCAGATCCACTTCGACAGGCTGTAGGGTTCCTCGTTGTAGTTCGGATGCGCCTCGTCCACGGGGAAATAGTCGAAGCGCGGATCCCGGCTGAAGGCCAGCCCGATGGCGTTGACGCTCGACGCCTGGCAAACGCGGGTGATGCCCTGCTCGACCGCCGCCCGCATCGCGTTGTAGCTGCCGACGACGTTGTTGTTGTGGATGACGTGGTCGGAATGCCGGCCCGGCGCCGGGATCGCCGCCATGTGGACCAACGCGTCGCAGCCGTCGAAGGCGCGGACGAGCGCGTCGTAATCGTCGGCGTCGGCCAGGACGTAGCGCAGCTTGTCGTGCTTGGTCGGTTCGGCGGGGGCCACCCGGTCGATGCTGACCACGCTGTGGCCCTGGCTCAGGGCTTCGGCGGTGATGGCGCGGCCGATGCCGCCGCTGCCGCCTGTGAGGGCAATCTTCATGCTGGAATCCTATTCCCCGTAAACGGCCTGGCGCAGGCCGCGAATGTAGCCAATGGCATAGAGCCGCCCGAAGGCGGAATAGCCGGCGTTATCGTTGCTGTCGCCCTCGACCGTCGGCACATGGTCGGGGCGCAGGACGCCATCGAAACCGATGTCGCGATAGGCGCGCATGCAGGCGAGCATGTCGGTCTTGCCGGCGTCGTGCCAGGTCTCCTCGAATTTCTTCGGCGTGCCGCGCACGTCGCGGAAATGCACGAAGGAGATGGCCTTGCCGAACTTGCGGATGGCGCCCGGCAGGTCGTCGGTCATCAGGGTGAAGTTGCCCTGGCAGAGGGTGATCGAGTTCATCGGGCTGGGAACCAGCTCGATGAGCCGCTGGTAGTTGTCGATCGAGCGCATGATGCGGCCGACGCCGCGGATCGGCGACAGCGGCGGGTCGTCCGGATGCATCGATATCTTCACGCCGGCCTTCTCGGCGACCGGCAGCACCTTCTTGAGGAAATATTCGAGGTTGACCCAGAGCTCGTCCTCGCCGATCGGCGGATTGCCGGTGAGGTCTTCCGGCACGTCGTTGGCGTCGAAGCTGGTCACCACCGAACCGCCGCGCGACGGCGTCGCCATGTTGGTGCGCAGCCAGTTGAAGTCGGTCATCCACTCGTAGCACCAGACCGGGACGCCGAGCTTGCCCATGTTCTCGAGCAGCGTGCAGACGGTGGCGATCTCCTCGTCACGGCCCGGCAAGGCGCGCTTCGCCTTGTTGAGCGGCGGGCGCGCCTCGATCACCCTGAGATCGAAGCCGGCTGCCTCGTAGCGCTCCTTCATGCGCTTCAGCGGGGCGAGGTCCCAGGGGGCCTCGCCGGCCTGGCGGTCGTCGGCTGTCGGCAGGCCGCCGACGGCGAGATCGACACCCGCCTGTTTCGCCAGCTTCCACACCGGCGAGGGCGTCGGGGCGATCATCTCGGCTATTTCAAGCATGGAGCGAGAGTCCTCGGGCTTGCTGGACAAAGGCCGTCGGCCGCTCGACCGCGACCGCCGGCAATGCAGCGCGCATGAACGATCCGATCCGGGATCCCCTCAAACCGGCAGAAGCTCGGAGAGCTGATCGGGAACGACCTTGGGTTGTTCGGCATAGAGGTAGCAGGACGCGGTGTGGTGCGCGTTGATGCGGAAGAGCGGCGGATCGGTGTGGCAGCGCTCCATCGCCACCGGGCAGCGCGTGCGGAAACGACACCCCTTGCCCCCGGCGATGTCGTCCCGCGCGATGATCGGGCGCTCGCCCCAGCGCTTGTCCAGATCGGTCCACGGAATCGAATCGACCAGCAGACGCGTGTAGGGATGCTGCGGATCCTTGATCACCGTATCGACGTCGCCGGCCTCCATCACCGCGCCGCGATAGAGCACGATGATCGACTTGGCGATGTGGAACGCGGTCGTCAGATCGTGGGTTATGTAGATGATGGAGACGCCGTAGTCCTGCTGCAGCTTGCGCAGGGTCTCCAGGATGTTGGCGCGCAGCGATGCGTCGACCATCGACACCGGCTCGTCGGCGATCAGCAGGCGCGGCCTGAGCAACAGGGCGCGGGCGACGTTGATGCGCTGGCGCTGGCCGCCGGAGAGCTGATGCGGGAAACGCCCGAGGACATCTTCCGGGCGAAGCCCGACCGCGCTCAGGGCCTCGTCCATCTTGTGCCGCGCGTCCTTGCCGGTCTTCGCCAGGCCGAAGCGGCGGATGGGCACGGTCAGAAGATGATCGACGGTATAGAACGGGTTGAAGACGGCGAAGGGATCCTGGAAGACCGCCTGGACCTCGCGGCGAAACGTCATGCGCTCGGTGCCGCGCAGCGTGCTGATGTCCTTGCCGCGATAGACGATCTGGCCGGTCGTCGGCGCGATGAAGCCGAGCAGCAGCATGGCCAGCGTCGTCTTGCCGCTGCCGCTTTCGCCGGCGACGGTCATGATCGTCGGCTCGTCTTCACGGAGCGTCAGCGAGATGTCCTCGAGCGCGGTCGTCGATTTCGCGTTGATCAGGCCGCGCGAGTAGACCTTCGAAACATTGCGAAGCTCAAGGAGGTTGGCCACCTCTACACCTCCTTGCCAAAGAGGTGGCAGGTGACACTGCGCCCGCCGGGCAACACCTCAGCTTCGGGACGGACCTTGCTGCAGATGTCCATTGCATCGACGCAGCGCGGATGGAAAGCGCAGCCGCTCGGCACGCGCAACAGCGACGGGGCGAGCCCGGGGATGCCGTGGAACACGCCCTTGTTGTCGAGGCTGGGCAGGCTGTGGATCAGCGCCTTGGCATAGGGGTGCTTGGGGTCGGTGAACATGTCGCGCACCGTGCTGACCTCCATCAGGCGGCCGGCATACATCACCGCGACCTTGTCGACGAACTGGGCCATCAGACCCATGTCGTGGCCGATCAGGATGACGGCCGCGTTGAGGTCCTTCTGAACGCGGTCGATGGTCTCCATCACCTGACGCTGGGTGACCACGTCGAGCGCGCTGGTCGGCTCGTCGGCGATGATCACCTGCGGCCGCAGCAGCACGCCGATGGCGATGCAGACGCGCTGCTTCATGCCGCCGCTCAGTTCGTGCGGGTACATCCTGAACACGCCGGGATCGAGATCGACCGACCGCAAGGCGAACTTGCAGCGCTCCTCGAAGCCCGACCTGGGGTCGTCCGGACTGTGCGACTTCAGCGCGTCCATCATCTGCGAGCCGATGCGCATGACCGGATTGAGCGAATTCATCGCGCCCTGGGGAATGTAGGCGATCTTGCTCAGGCGGGCCTTGCGCATCGCCTCGTCGTCGAGCGCCGTCAGGTCGGTGCCGCCGACGATGACGCTGCCACCCTCGATCCGTCCGGGCGGCTTGATCATGCGCATCATGGCAAGTGCCAGCGTGCTCTTGCCCGAGCCGGATTCGCCGACCATGCCGAGCTTCTCGCCGGCATCGAGCGCGAAGGTCACGCCGTCGAGGGCCTTGGCGCGGCCGAGGTCGGTGTAATAGGTGACCTCGAGATCCCGCACCTGCAGAACCTGCTTGGCGTCGCCGCTGGCGGCGCGCGAGGCGGGCGCAGTCCGTGGACCCGCCTGTCGATCTGTGAGTGTCGAATTCATCATCCTATTCCGACTTGCGCACGCGGGGATTCGCCAGTTCGTCCAGTCCCATGATGATCAGCGCAAGCGATCCCAGGATGAGAATCATGCCGATCGCGGGTTCGATCGGCCACCACCACCAACCGTTGAAGAAGGCGCCCTGCGACTGGGCGGCCCAGATGATGTTTCCGAGCAGCGGTTCGCGCAACGGACCGAGGCCGAGAACCGCCAGGTAGAAGGAGGCGAAGACCGCGGCGAACACCTGGCCGACGAACGCGGCGGCGATGAAGGGCAGCAGGTTGGGCAGGATCTCCTTGAAGATGATGCCGAAATCGCTGACGCCGGACAGCTTCGCGACCGAGACGAACTGCCGCTCCTTCATGGTGAGCACCTGTGAGCGGATGACCAGCGACGGCCACATCCAGGCAAGCAGCACGACGATCAGCGCCATCGTGTAGATGGTCACGTCACGCTTATCCAGCGAGCCGGCGATCACCACCTGGATGAGCAGGACCGGAACCGGGAGAAGGATCTGGCAGACGCTGCGAATGCTGGTGTCGATCCAGCGGCCGAAATAGGCCGAGATGAAACCGAGCACGACGCCGATGAACGTGCCGATGGCGCCGGCGATGACGCCGATGACGGCCGTCTGCCACATGCCGACGGCCATTGCCGCCAGCAGATCACGCCCGAAGAAGTCGGTGCCGAGCGGATAGGACCAGCTCGGCGGCTTTCGCGTCGGGGCGGACAGCGGGTAGGCATCCTCGGGATTGACCACCAGCAGGCCGATGACGGTGAACGCGACGAGCAGGAAGAGCACGAAGAGACCGATCGAGAGGCTCTTGTTTCGCCGCAGATAGCGAAAGAACAGCGCCAGGCGACCCGGTTGTCGCACCTCCTCCGGTGTCCATGCAGCGACTGCCACTGACCTTGCCCCTTATTGGTTTTTGATTCGCGGATCGAGCAACGGGTAGATGAATTCCATCGCCACCATCAGGGTCGCGATGGCGATGGTTATGAAGATGACGATGCCGTAGATCACCGGGAAGTCGTTGGAACGGATGGCGTCCTGCAACAGGGTGCCGATGCCGGGCAGCCCGAAGATGCCCTCGACGATCACCGCCGACGTCACCACCGTCCCGAGCGCCAGCGCCAGTCCGGTCACCTGCGGCACGATGGCGTTGCGGAGATAGTAGTCGCGGAAGATGCGAAGGCCGTCGAGGCCCTTGTGCTCGGCGAAGTTGACGTAGTCCTCGCCCTGGATGGTGACGCCCATGCCGCGCATGGACAGCACCCAGCCGCCGACCGAGCCCAGGATCAGCGACAGCGCCGGCAGGATCTGGTGCACGCCCATGTCGACCGCGAAACGCCAGGACCAGTTCGGGATGGTGCCGATGGAATAGGCGCCGCCGAGCGGCAGGAGCTTCAGGCGGAAGCCGACGAAGAAGAGCAGCAGCACGCCCGCCAGCACCGGCGGCACGCCGGTGAACAGCACGAAGGGCGTTGCGATCGAACGCGCCCATCGCGGCGCCCGCGGCCAGGCCGCGATCGCGCCCAGCAACGTGCCGATAACGAAACTGAGAATCGTCGTGACGAGGATGAGGCCGATCGTCCACGGCAGCGCCTGCTGGATGAGGCCGGTCACGGTCGCCGGATATTTGCCGAGCGAGAACCCGAAATTGAAATGCACGACGCTGTTGAGATAGTCGAAATATTGCGGCAGCAGCGGCCGGTCGAGGCCGAACTGGTGCTGCATGGAGGCGATGATCTTCTCGAGGTCGCCCGGCGCGAAGCCGCCGTTGCGGGCGAGTTCGGCGAAGCGTTCGCGGATGGCGTTGCGCGAGGAGAAGCGCGGAACGAAGAAAACGATGGTCGAGGCCGACCAGATCACCAGCAACAGAAACAGAAGACGTCGGACGATCAGCCTGACGGTATTCACTCGGCCATCCTCCCGCGCAGGAAATCAGGAAAGAGGGTGTGCGCCCGAAGGCGCACACCCGTTGGGATGCAGCGGCCCTACTTTGCGCCGCTCGGCTTGAGGCCGGTGACGACCAGCAGGCCGGTGTGCGCCCAGAAGGCACCGTTCTCGCCGCGCGACAGGTTCTTCTCGCTCGGCCAGTTGACCCAGTACGTGTTGTTGTACGGGATGCGGTGCAGCCACTGGATGATCGGCACATCGATCTGGTCGCGCCAGTAGATTTCCATCGCCTGGACGGCCAGCTTGTGGAACTCGGCCGAGTCCGGATCGAGCGGCGCCATCTTGTTCATGATGGCGTCGTATTCCGGATTCTTGTAGCGCGAGAACCGGTTGTTACCGGCGGACGTGCCGATCAACTCGCTGTACTTGCCGTCGAACAGCTCGAAGGCCGCATAGGGGTCCTTCAGGCTGGCGCCGTGACCGAACATGTAGAAGCCCGGTACGCCGTCGGCCATGTTCTGATAGGCGTCGGTGCCGAAATTGACCGCGGCATCGAAGCCACCCTTGCGCAGCATCTCGACCAGAACCGGGGCGATGTCCGAGTGGATACCCTCGAAGCCCTGGATCGTGCCGTTGACGGTCTTGCCGTCCTTCTCCCACAGGCCATCGCCGTTCTTCTTGAAGCCGGCTTCGGTCATCAGCTTGGCGGCCTCGGCGAGGTCGAACTTGCGCGGCTGATACTTCGCTTCCAGCGCCTTCACATCGGGCGAGTCGGCGAACTTCTTGAGGGCCGGATAGAGCGGGAACGGATAGATGGTCGAGATGTGCGAGCCGTCGTAGAGAATCGTGTCGATCTTGTCGCGGTCGATCGACAGGCTGACCGCACGACGCACGCGCTTGTCGCTGTAGGGCTCGAGCTGATCGTTCATCCACAGGGAGTTCGGCCACCAGTCGAGATAGCCGTAGGGCGGATCCTTGCCCTGCCAGCCGTCAACCTTCTCGTTCTGCTTGAGGATGTTGCCGATCACCTGGGCGCGCATGTCGAGCGAGGAATCCATCTCGTTGTTGACGATGCGCTGGGCGACCGTGTCCATGTTCTGGCCGACCTGACCACCCAGGTTGACCATGACGATGCGCTTGACCGCCGGATCGTCGGCGATGCCGGCCTTGATCGCCCACCAGTCCTCACGCAGGTTGAAGATCTTCTGGTTGGCGTTCCAGGCGACCAGATCGTACGGGCCGGAGTGCGGGATCTCGGTGCCGCCCGCCGCCGCGTTGACGTCGGGCTGCTTGGATTCCCACGCCGCCTGGACGATCGGAATGCCGGTGTCGAACTTCAGGGTCAGAACCTGGAACTTGAAGTGCGGCGCCGGGAGCTTGAACTTCACGATCACCGTCTCGGCGTCGGGCGTGGTGACGGTGTCGACGAACTGGTTGAAGTCCGTGTGGTACGGCAGCTTCTCGTTCTTCATCTGGCCTTCGAAGGTGTAGGCGACATCCTTCGACGTGACCGGGGTGCCGTCGCTCCACTTGGCCATCGGATTCAACTTGATGGTGAGCTGCGGTGAAGTCGGCGTTGTAGTCCATGGCGGTGGCGAGCCACGGGATGTACTTGTCGGCGAAGATGCCGAAGTACATCAGCGGCTCGTACATGAAGGCATTGCCTTCCTGATGGGTGTAGCCGGGGATCGCCCACGGGTTGGTGACGCCGATCGGCGACGTGATGCTCCAGCCCAGGATCAGCGTCTGGTTGCGCGGAACGTCCGCCAGCGGCTTGTCGGGCTTGATCTCCGTCGGCGCGGCGGTCTGCGCGTAGGCAGCCGGCACCCCGAACGCAGCGGCCGCGGCCAACAGGGCCGCAGCAGCAAGCTTTATCTTGACCATAAGACAGTTCCCTCCCTTTGCTCTCGAAGAAGCACTTGTCGCGGCGGCTCCATCCCGGGCGCCCCGACCTCCATCGGCGGAGCGACCGCACCCGACGCCGGTCGGGTTCGGTCACACCACCTCTGATCGCGATATTAGCCTGTCTGCCCGCAACAATCCCGCTCAATTCCCGGCTGCGGCAGACTGATCCATTCCCCCCATCCGCGTTGCTCTTTGCGAGCAACCCAGTCTCTTGTAATCGTTTGCGGAGCGTAGAACGCGCCATCCGGCAGTGTCAACTGAACTTGCATGGACGGGCCTGAAACAGGCGCCCGATCGCGTCGGCGCGGGTGTGTCGGGCCGCCGCTCGGCTATCTGGCCACGCCGCCTGCCGCGATCCTGACGCGATCGAGCTGGCCGACATCGGCGGGCAATTCGGTCGCGCCAGGCGCCTGCCCGTTCTCCTGCAGCACGTAGGCGACGATGTCGGCATAGGTCTGGTCCGGCAGCGTCGCCGGTCGCGACGGCGGCATCCGGTCGCGGGCATAGGTGTAGAGCAGCGCCACCGGCCGACCGACCCACCTTTCGGCGAACCAGGCGCCGGAAAGCGGCGTGCCATAGTGCGTGCCCGTCAGGTGCTGGCCGTGGCACGTGGCGCAATTGGCGTCGTAGGCGTCGCTGCCACGCTGCGCCTGACCGGCGGTGAACGTCGCCACGGCAAGGCTTGCCGCGGTGTCGATCCCGCCCGCGGAGGCGAGATCGGTTGTGGCGGCGTGCGGGCCCTTGCCGCCGCCCGGCGCCGCGCCGGCATAGGTGAAAACCAGAATCGCTCCGGGGTTCCGCATCCGGTTGGTGACGCCACCCGCGTGCGACTCGGCGAGGCCGCCGGGATCGGTCGCCACATAGATCGTCCGCCCGTCGGGGCTGAGGGCGGTATCGCGGAAGCGGTTCTCCGACTGGAAATACCGTTCGATCGGTCCGCGCAGGGCGCGGCCGTCGGCGGCCAGCGGAATCCGGTAGAGCGAGCCGCGCTTGAGCGTGGTGACGAGCAGCGAATTCTCCCAGCCGGGGATACCGCCCTCCTCCGGCATGTAGGTCTCGATGCTCGAGGCCGCCACGGTCGGCCAGCAGATGAAGTCGATGCCGTGGCACCTGGGGTCCTGGAAGTTCCAGTCGCTCGGCACCGTGAACAGGGTGGCGAGCGGTTCCTCGAAGTCCTCCGTCCACGATGTCTCGTCCTCGCGGGGTACGGACGGGTCGATGGTGATGTCGCTGAATCTGATGGTCCGACACGGCGTCGCAGCATCCGCCCAGCGCGCATACTGGTAGGCCTTGTCGTCGCGGAAGCCGGCGACGTGCGGCCAGCCGTAGTTGCGGCCGGGCTTGAGGATGTTGATCTCGTCGTCGGTCTTCGGCCCCTGCTCGGACGCGTAGAGCGTGCCGTCCGGCGCGAAGTCGATGCCCTGCATGTTGCGGTGGCCGTAGGTGAAGACGTGGCTGCGGACGCCGGCGATCACCGGATTGTCGTCGGGAATCGACCCGTCGAGATCGAGGCGCAGGGACTTGCCCTGATAGGCGATCCAGTTCCGCGCCGCGACCTCCCCGGCGGTCGGCAATCGCTGGGCTTCGGTCGGGATGCACCAGTTGCCGAGCTGGTTATTTCCACCGTCGCCGATCGTGTAATAGAGCTTGCGATCGGGCCCGATCTTCATGCGACCGGAATTATGGTCGTTGCTGGCCGGGAGCCCGGCGATCAGCTCGACCGGGTCGCCCAGCGTGCCGGCCGCCGGGTCATAGGTCAGGCGGACGATCTTCGTATAGAGATAGCGGTAGGGGCTGGCCGGGTTGGTGACGGTTTCGTCGGCTCCGCGCGCCTTATCGACATAGGTGTAGGCGGTATAGACGTAGTCGTTGCCCGTCCCCTTGAGCAGGTCGGGATGGAGCGCCAGGCCGAGCAGGCCGTCCTGACCGCCCGGCGCCGACACCTCCGGCAACTTGATCGCGGTGGTCCTGGCGCCGTCCTTCGGATCGACGCGGATGATGCGGCCGGCGGTGCGCTCGGTCACCCAGAGGAAATCGTCCGGCCCCCAGGTGATCTCCCACGGCCCGGCAAGACCGCTGACCAGCACCTTTTCGTCGAAGGGCTGATCGCCTTCCACGAGCGAGTTCGAGTGAATCGAAAGCGCTCTGGGCCAGACCGCGGCCGGGGACGGCCAGGGCAACCAGTGCAACGGCAACCAGACGTTTCAGCATGACTCCTCCCGGAGCGTTGGTGTCTCCCGCAAGCCTCCCCGCGCATCCTCGCCGAAACGACGGCTACGGCTTGACCATGCTGCCGTCGGCGCGGCGCACCGTGTCCCAGGCCCCGCCGAATTCGCGCTCCTTGAACGGGAACTTCGCCGCCAGTTTCTCGTCGACGTCGATGCCGAGGCCGGGCTTGCCGTTCGACCACATCATGCCGTCGCGCAATTCCGGGCAGCCCGGAAACACCTCCTTGGTGCGCTCGCCGAACAGGGCGGCTTCCTGGATGCCGAAATTGGTGTTGTTGAGGTCGAGGGCGAGGTTGGCGGCGTGGCCGACGGGCGAGGTGTCGCCCGGCCCGTGCCAGGCGGTGCGCACGTTGAACAATTCGCCCATGGCGGCGAACTTCTTGGCCGGCGTGATGCCGCCGATCTGCGACATGTGCATGCGCAGGAAGTCGATCAGCCGGTCCTTGATCATCGGCACGATCTCGTGGGGCGAATTGTAGAGCTCGCCCATGGCGATCGGCGTCGCGCATTGCTGGCGCACCATGCGGAAATACTCGTTGTCCTCGGGCGAGAACAGGTCCTCGAGGAAGAAGAGCTGGTACTTCTCCACCTCCTTGGCGAACCAGACGCCGAGGATCGGCGGGATGCGCTCGTGCACGTCGTGGAGGATCTCGACGCCGTAGCCGAAGCGGCCGCGGATGTATTCGAACAGGCCGATGGCGGAGCGCATGTAGGGCTTGGGCTCGAAGATGCCGCCGGGATGGGCGTAGGACTTGCCGGGGTCGTAGTCGCGCAGCCATGTGGTGACCGGGATCGGCCCCTGGGACACGTCGCGATTGCTCGCGGTAGCGGCGCCCGCCGCCGCGCCGCGGTTGCCGTAGGTGGCGTAGCCGGGCGTCGCCATCTGCACGCGGATATGATGGTGGCCCTTCTCCATGAAGGCCTGCATCTTGTCGCCGACCTCTTCGTGGCTGTCGCCGGAGCAGTGGACATAGACCGCCGCCGCCTCGCGCGCCTTGCCGCCGAGCAGGTCGTAAACCGGCATGTTGGCCATCTTGCCCTTGATGTCCCACAGCGCCTGATCGACTCCCGACAGCGCGTTGTTGAGCACCGGGCCGTTGCGCCAATAGGAGGAGACGTAGCTCGATTGCCAGATGTCCTCGATATCGGCGACGTCGCGGCCGATCAGGAACGGACGCAGGTAGTCCTCGACCGCGGCGACCACCGTGCTCGGCCGCTGGGTGAAGGTGGCGCAGCCG
This sequence comes from uncultured Alphaproteobacteria bacterium, assembly GCA_963822975.1. Classification (GTDB taxonomy): domain Bacteria; phylum Pseudomonadota; class Alphaproteobacteria; order Rhizobiales; family Kaistiaceae; genus CAVSRC01. The sequence goes on along the minus strand of CAWGJV010000024.1, from coordinate 10,734 downwards.
AGGCCGTAGAGGCCCGGCTCGGAAGTCTCGACCTTGACGATGACCAGGCGGATATTGTCCGGCTCGGTGAGGATGACGCGGATATCGCGAATGGTTGGATTGGCCATCTCTGACGGTTCTCCCTTTGTTGTTGCTCTTGCGCCCGTCGGCGGCGACGGTGGTGGCGGCGAACAATGCCGATCCGGCGGCGAATGCACAACAACAACGTTCCGTTCGCGCACGCGCTTTTGACTTTGGCCGCGGCTCGGCATTGTGTGGCGAGCTGCGGCACAACACCCAGGGGGAATCCGTGAAGGCGAAAGTCACCGTCCACAAGGAATTCGAGATCGGCGCGGTCGACGAGCGCATCTACAGCGCGTTCCTCGAACACCTCGGCCGCGCCGTCTATGGCGGCGTCTACGAGCCTGGCCACAAGACCGCCGACGAAGACGGTTTTCGCGAGGACGTGCTCGACCTCGTCCGCGACCTCAACCCGCCGCTGGTGCGCTATCCCGGCGGCAATTTCGTCTCGAACTACAATTGGGAAGACGGCGTCGGCCCGCGCGACCAGCGGCCGCGGCGGCTCGACTACGCCTGGCGGACGACGGAGACCAATGCGTTCGGCACCGACGAGTTCGCGCGCTGGTGCGCCAGGGCCGGAACCGCGCCGATGCTCGCCCTCAACCTCGGCTCGCGCGGCCTCGAACAGGCGCTCGCCTATGTCGAATACTGCAACCAGCCGTCAGGGAGTGCGTGGAGCGACCTGCGTCGCCAGCACGGCCGCAAGGACCCGTACGACGTGCGTGTCTGGTGCCTCGGCAACGAAATGGACGGCCCGTGGCAGATCGGCCATCGCACCGCCTACGAATACGGCCGCGTCGCCAACGAGGTCGGCCGCGCCATGAAGAACTTCGACCGCAAGCTGGAACTCGTCGTCTGCGGCTCCTCCTACCCGGGCATGCCCACCTATCCCTCGTGGGAGCGGGAGACGCTGGAGCAATGCTACGAGATCGCCGACCTCATCTCGCTGCACATCTATTTCGAAAACTACGAGAACGATTATCTCAACTTCGTCGCCAAGCCGGTGGTCATGGAGCGCTACATCGACACCATCATCGCCACGGCCGACCACGTGAAAGCGCAGAAGCGCTCAAAGCATACGGTCAATATCTCGTTCGACGAATGGAACGTCTGGTATCACAACCGCAAGGCCGACCACGACAACCTGCGCTCCTGGAACTGGCCGGTGGCGCCGCACCTGCTCGAGGATGTCTATAACTTCGAGGACGCGCTGGTCTGCGCCTGCACGCTCAACACGTTCCTCCGCCGCGCCGACCGCGTGAAGGTCGCCTGCATCGCGCAGCTGGTGAATGTCATCGCCCCGATCATGACCGAGGACGGCGGCCCGGCCTGGAAGCAGACGACATATTTCCCGCTCTATTTCGCCTCGCGCTACGGGCGCGGCACGTCCCTCAATGTGCGGGTCGACGTTCCCGGATACGACGCCGCGGCAGCGGACGACGTGCCCTATCTCGACGTCGCCGCCGTCGTGCAGGCGGACGGCAGGAGCATCGCCTTCTTCATGGTCAATCGTCATGCCGACGAGGCGATGTCGATCGACGTGGAACTGGCGGGATTCCGCCCGACCGGCATCGTCGAACACGTGGTTCTCGCCAGCGACAACCTCAAGGCGACGAACACCGCCCGGCGTCCGGACAAGGTCGTGCCGGTGAAGGGGCGCGGCCTGAAGCTCGCCGACGGCCGCGTGCGCGGCAAGCTGCCGCCGCGGTCCTATTCCATGCTTCGTGTCGCCGTCGGCGGGCGGTGATGGTCAGCAGACCGTGCGGTAGCGCTCGATGGCGGTGGCGATGACCTCGTCGAGCGGGCGCTTCGCCCAGACCTTCGACAGGACCTCCACCTCGCAGGCGCCGGCGTAGCCCTCCGCCTCGACGGCGGCGCGCAGCCTGGCGATCTCGATGACGCCGTCGCCCATCATGCCGCGGTCGTTGAGGAGGTCGGTGGTCGGGACCAGCCAGTCGCAGACGTGGAAGGCGAGCAAGCGGTCGCGGCCGATGCGCTCGATCTGCTCGTAGACCTCGAAGTCCCACCAGACGTGATAGACGTCGACGGCGACGCCGAGGCCGCGCGAGCGCGCGGGGTCCAGTTCGTCGCAGAGATCGAGCGCCTGACGCAGCGTGTTCACGCAGCAGCGCTCGGCGGCGACCGCCGGGTGAAGCGGCTCCAGCGCCAGCGGCATCGCCGGCGCCTTCGGCATAGTCGAGCAGTTCGGCGAGACCGTCGCGAACCTCGGCGCGGGCCGCGACGATGTCCTTCGACGGCGCCGCGCCTGCGCGGTTGTATTGCGGCAAGCCGCCGGAGACGACCACCAGACACGGCGCGCCGAGCGCCAGGGCTTCGTCGACGGCGCGACGATTGTCGTCGCGCACGGCCGCGCGCATGGATGCATCGGCGGGAAACATGCCGCCCCGGCAGTAGCCGGAGAGCGCGAAGCCGCCATCGCGCACCGCCTTGACCGCGCGATCGAGCCCGACGGCGGCGATCTGGTCGCGCCACGGCGAGACCTGCGAAATGCCGTGCCGGGCGGCGGCCTCGAGGATGGCGAGGAAATCCCCCTGGGCGCGAACCGTCCCGGTGTTCAGCGAAAAATGCCGCAGGTCGCGGTCGGCCGCGAGGTCGCGCATCTCACCCGATGCCGTGGGTGCCAAGCAACAGGCGCATGCGCGCCACCGCCCGCTCGGGATCGACGATCAGGCGCGCCGTGTCGGCAAGCCGCAGGATCTCGCTGAGGTGGACGATCGAGCGGGCGCTCTGCTGCCCGCCGATCATGGTGAAATGGTCCTGGTGGCCGTTGAGCCAGGCGAGGAAGACGACGCCGGTCTTGTAGAAGCGCGTCGGCGCGGCGAAGACCAGCCGCGACAGCGGCACGGTCGGGTCGAGGACGGACCGGAAACCGGCGACGTCGCCGCTGGCGAGCGCCGACAGCGCCGCCGAGGCGGCCGGTCCGATGGCGTCGAAGATGCCGAGCAGGGCGTCGGAATGGCCGCGCTCGTCGCCGAGGATCAGTTCGGCGAAATTGAAGTCGTCGCCGGAGAACATGCGCACGCCGGGGGAAGCTGGCGACGCATCTCGACCTCCCAGGCCGCGTCGAGCAGCGATATCTTGATGCCCTCGACCTTGTCGGCGTGACTGCGGATCGCGTCGAGCGCCGTCGCCATCGCCGTGCGCGGATCGCGCGAACCCCAGTAGCCGGCGAGCGCCGGATCGAACATCTCGCCCAGCCAGTGGATGATCACCGGCTGGCGCACCTGCGACAGCAGGCGGTCATAGACCTTGAGGTAGTCGTCGGCCGAGCGGGCGACGCGCACCAGCGCGCGGCTCGCCATGAGGATGATGCGCGATCCGGCCGCTTCGACCGCCGCGATCTGTTCCTCGTAGGCGCCGATGACATCGTCGAGGCTCTTCGCATCGGCCGGATCGAGGTGGTCGGTGCCGGCGCCGCCGGCGATGCGGTCGTGGCCGTCGGCCTTCGCCGCGGCGGCCGAGCGGCGGATCAGCTCCAGTGCGTTCGGCCAGTCGAGGCCCATGCCGCGCTGGGCGGTGTCCATGGCTTCGGCGATCGAAAAGCCGAGATCCCACAGGTGCTTGCGGTAGGCGATGGTCCTGTCCCAGTCGATCGCCGGCGTCAGCCACGGATCGACGTCGGCGCGCGGATCGGCGACGACGTGGGCGGCGGCATAAGCGACCCGGTTGAACGGGCCCGACGCCCTGGCCGGGAACGGGCTGGCGCCGCCGAGGCGGAAGGTCTGCAGCCGGCCATCCGCGGTCGGCAATCGCAGTTCGTGGGCAAAGGCGTCCATCGCTCGGGGCCCTCCGTCAGCGCCGAAGGTCCGGCAGGTCGACCCAGCGGCGTTCGCGGGCGCTGGTCTCGGCCGCCTCGAGGGTCGGCCGCCCGACTTCGTCAACCTCCCGGCCGGCGGGTAGCGGTCACCCCCGCACTGGTCACCGTCGACACCACGTCGGCGGCGATTGCGTCGTCGGTGAAGGCGACGTCGCGCCAGTCCTTGCCGAGAAGCGCTGGGTGGCCTCCACGTAGGTCGGGTCCTCGCGGTTCGCTTCGGTGTCGCCGTAGGTGAGGAACGCCTTGGCCCGGTGGGCCCCGTCTCGGTCGAACTGCGAGCGCCATGAGGAACGAGGTGCCGTTGTTGACCCGGTAGCCGGTCGTCGTCGTCTCGCCGTCGGTGACCTCGGCCAGCGACGACCGTCGGCGCGAGCCGCGTCCGGTCCAGCAGCTCGAGTGACGGATCCGCGATCGACCAGCCGGTGCCGCAGCCGACGACGTTGGTCGTGCCGTCGGCGCCGATTGCCGCCGTGGATGGGCACCATGCGCGCCGTTGCGGTCGGCCGTGCTGGACCTCGCCGAGCGGTGACGTCGACGCGCGACGCCGGCCTTGGTCGAGCACCTGCACGGCTCGCGCCAGGTTCACCAGCACCGGGTCGGCCGCCGTCGGCCGGCGCGGTGCCAGCCCGGTCGGCGTGGCGACCGGCTCGGCCGGATCGAACGGCTCGGCCCACAGCGGCCCGGCGTCGGTCAGCTCGCTTGTCGAACCGGCTCATCGACTCCCGCCACACCGGCGGGCCCGACCCGGTCGATGTCGTAGACGCCGTCCCAGTCCGCCGAGGACGTCGCAGGCCTCGGCGACGTCGACCGTCCCGGCGGGGAGCGCCTCGCCGCCGTCGCCGTCGGGCGAGCTCGGGCTCGACGACGACCGGCGCCGCCCGTCGCAGCGCTCGACGACCTCGTCGCAGCAGCGCGCGCGAGGTGTAGCCCGCGGTTGGCCAACGCCGCGTCGGCCAGCTCGTCGAGGTCGAAGCGTGCCGTCGTCGCCGCGAGGCCGCCGTCGGCCGCGTGTCGTCCAGCACCGTGGCGTTCTCGCGGGTGCGCGGCGAGCGGGCGGTGTCCTGGCGCGCCGTGCAGCGGCGAGTAGTCGCCGGTCGAGCAGCTCGGTGGCGTTGGGCAGCCAGAAGCTGTCGTTGGCGTTGAACACGTAGTCGTCGCGCTCGACCATGGGCATGCTCGTCGTAGGGCACCAGGCCCGGGTCGCGGGCGCCGGGATCGTCGACCCACTCGTAGAGCGGGTCGCAGCCGTCGAGCAGGACGGCGCCGTTGTCGCCGGCCAGGCCGACGATCGGATCGTCGGCTCAGCGCTGCCTCGTAGGCGGCGAGCGCCTCGGGCGGACAGGTTCGGCGTGGCGGACGTGTCGGCGTACCAGGCCCGGCCGTCGGCGCTGACGGCGATGGTGTTGAACAGCGGCATGCCCGTGATGTCCGCGTGCACCTCGCTGAACTCGTCGAGGTCCGTCGGCCTGGTCCATGGCCAGGTACTGCTCGATGAACTCGTCGTTGTCGATGTTGGCGTCGCGGTAGCGTGATGGTCGGCTCGTCGGTCCACCCGAAGCCCGGGAAGTCGAGGATCGGGCCCGTAGTGGCTGCGACCACATGGTGCGGGTCTCGTCGTCGCAGCTCGCCGTCGTCGCCGAGCACGTCGATCGTGACGTCGTCGCGACGTCATCTCGCGTGCCTCGTCGCCGTAGCGGTAGCGTGGTCGGGTCGCCGGGCACGAGCTCCAGCTGTAGGCGGTGAAGCGGTTGCCGGCCGAGACGGTGTGGGTCCAGCCGAACTCCTCGGTGAAGCCGATGCCGACGCCGGGCAGCCCGACAGCTGCCGCCGTAGACGTCGAGCTCGCCGGGCACGGTAGGTGGCTCCTCCCAGAACCGCAGCTCGCCCTCCCACGGGAAGTGCGGGTTGGCCACCAGCATGCCGCCGCCGTTCTCGGAGCGCTCGGGCCGATCGCCCAGCCGTTGGACTGGCCATCCCGGCGCGTCGGCCAGCGGCGCCAGCCCGGCGGTGTCTCGGCCGCGCCGTGCCGCACGGGCGTGGTCCGGCGCCGCGGCCTCCTCCCTCACCCCGCGGCCGCATCGTCGCCGCGTCGTCGGCCCCGGCGCGGCTGCGCCGTAGGGATCAGCGGGCCGACGCTGGATGCGTTGAGGGCGATCGACCGGGCGTACGCGTAGACGTCGTGGGCCGGTTCCAGGGTTGCAACCACTCGGCTCGCCCGCGGACCATGGTCACCGCGTCCGCGCCGACCTCGGCCAGCTGGGCGTTCCACCCGTCGGTGTACGCGGCGATCAGGGCCCTCGCGCTCGGCGGGCGGACCTCCTCAGTCCTCGGCCGCGAGCGCGCGATGCCGATGGAGCGCCAGGCGACGTCGCGTCGATGTTGGCGTCGTCTTCGCCGGCCCCGAACCAACGGGCGCTTCTCACCCTTCACCTTCAGGACCTGGTCCGCCAGGTCGCAGGCTCGGTCCTCACCGCTGGCCCAGCCCTGGCCGAAGGCCGCGCGGCTTGATCTTGGCGCCGGTGATGTGGGGGATGCCGTCGGCCGTGCGGCGGATCGTGGCCTCGTAGGTGTCGCCGGAGCCGACCGTCTCGCCCCCGGGCGTCGTCGCCTCCATCGCTGCTGTCGCTGGAGCAGGCGCTGAGCCCGCCGGCTAGGACGAGGAGGAGTGCGGCGAGCGAGCTTGCGATGGCGCGCCCGTGACGAGGGTGGTGGGTGTGCACGGCGGTCCCCTGACATTGCGTGCGGGTGGGTGAGCGGTTCGACGCTAACGGCCGGCGGTGCGCCCGTGTGGTCGACGCGACGGTCCCATCGCCCATGGCGTGTCGATGCAGGTCATCGGCCTGCGACGGCGCTATGGTGCGGGCTGAGGGCCGTGCGGTGGGCCTGTGTCGGACGTGGACCGATTGTGAACGCTGAGGGTCGATTGTCACGATTGGGACCGTTCGTGTTGCATTTCCGTTACGGATGCGACAAGTCTGTCGGTCGACCGAAGCCCGTGACTGGTGTCCAGAACCCCGGATCCGTCCTCCCGGTGAGCGCCCCATCGCCCACCTGGTGCGCAGGTACCCGTCCACCTCAGAGGGTCGGGTCCCCCGATCAAGGAGCACCCCATCGTGACCAGCCCCGCCCGTCACCGTCGACACCGAGGTCCCCTCGTCGACGAAGAGCGCCGGAGCCGCAAGGCCATCACCCTGACCATCTCCTGGTGGCCATCGTGGGGCTGGCCTTCGCCACCGCCGCCTGCACGCCCGAGCAGATCTCCAAGGACGCCATCTCCAAGTACTGGGGACACAACGCCGCCTGCGCCGAGAAGATCGCCCAGCGCGAGTCCGGCCTGCAGCCCGACGCCGTCAACAGTACAGCGGCGCCACCGGCCTCTTCCAGCTGATGCCGCTGCACAGCAGCTGGATCAAGAGCGAGCTGGGCTACGACTTCTCCGACATGAAGGACGCAGTACAACAACGCCGAGGCGGCCAAGCGCCTCTCGGAGAAGAACTACGCGGCCTACGGAGACGGCTGGGCGCCGTGGCGCCCGAGCGGCCGGGCCATCAAGGGTGGCGGCTGCCCCGCCTGGTCTCACCGTCGAACTCGAACGAACGACCCGCCCTCGGGCGGGTCGAATGCGTTTCGACCTCGCCCGGGCCATCGGGCTCGACGAGACCCTCGACCCCGACGAGGTGCACGCCGTGCTCGTGGGCATGGAGCCGATCGACGAGGTGCTGCGCTTCAGCGGCCACTACGGCCCGAAGGTGCCCGTCGACTCGGATGCCGACGAGCAGACCCGGCTCATCGCCTTCATCGGTCGGGTGCCCTGAGCGCAGGGGCTGAGTGCACTCCTCGTCGGCGACGTCGGCCATGACCTTGGCGATGGCCTTCTGGCCGGCGGCGTTCGGGTGGACCGCGTCGGCCTCCTTCACGAACGTGAACGCCGGCGAGCGGTCAGCCAGGGCCTTCCAGGCGTCGGACACGTGCACGTTGTCGTGCTCGGCGGCCAGGTTCTGGACTCGCTTGTTCCACAGCGTGGCCGCCGTCGGGCTGTAGCCCCCGCCGCCGGGCAGCAGCAGCCACACCGAGCAGGGAGCCTCGGCGGCGATGTCCATCATCGTGGCCAGCGCCTTGGTGCCGGGGACCTCCTGGAGCAGGTCGTTGTAGCCCGGCATGAACACGGCGATGTCGGGATCGTGCGACATGCCTTCGTGGGCGTCGGGCAGGAGCTCGTCGGTGCGGTACCCGATCTTGGCCTTGATGTCGAGGGCGTCGGCCCAGGAGAACTGCTTGTTGAGCTGCTTGGCCGACAGGTACGTCACCGAGTCGCCCACGACCAGGACCCGTTCGGACCCATCGTCGAACAGCGAGCAGCCGGTGGCGGACAGCACCAACCCCACGACCAGCAGTGCTGCGACGATCCGAGTTCGAAAGCTGGGCATGCGGTGCACCCTTCTGCCGTTGGTCTGACGTTGGCGATTCTCGCTCCTGGTACCCGCGGAGTGGCCGCGGGCAACCGCGAGGTCGCCATCGTGGCTGCTCAGGGCATCGACGGATCTGGCGGCCGGGCATACGCTGGAGGTGTCGGCAGGCTGCCCCAGAGCCGGAGGCGACATGAAGGTGTGGATCGACCAGGACCTGTGCACTGGAGACGGCATCTGCACCGATCACTGTCCGCAGGTGTTCGTCCTGCTCGAGGATGGGATTGTGTATGCTGGCCGAGGCGGGCGTCCCGCTGAACGACCCGGGCGGTCCGTGGAGCCTGGCGCACGTGCCCCGCCGACTGGAACGGGCCGTGGTTCGGGCGGCTGCCGATTGCCCGGGGGAGTGCATCTTCATCGAGTAGCTGCGGCGATGCGGATGGACGTGGTCGGGGCATCGTCGGCGCTGGCCGCTCCGATGGAGCGGTGCCCGTCAGGGGTGGTGCCACACGGTGACGCGGTCGGACGCCCTGGAGGTGGTTCGTCGGCTCAGGCGGTTGATCGTGGGGCGACGATGGCTCCGGCCCCCATCGGTCGACGAGCGCGGTGACCCGCGATGCGGTCGGGTGCGTCAGACGGAGGCGCTGACGGCGGGATCGGAGCTCGTGGCCGCGGCGGCCTGGCGGCGGCGACGCAGGATGCGCCGGCGCTCGCGTTCGGAGACCCGCCCCACACCCCGTGCTCGATCCGCTGCTCGAGGGCGTACTCCAGGCACTCACCCTTCACGGGGCAGTCGGCGCAGATGCGACCGGCCTCGATCACGCCGACGCCATCGCTGGGGAAGAACACCGCAGGTGGGTAGTAGCGGCAGTGCCCATCCGCCATCCAAGCTTCCGCGCCCTTGTCCATCGTTGCTCCTCCGGCCGTGCCCGGCCTGTCGTCGATGGGGCCATGGTGCGCTTCGCGACCGCAGAGGGAGGTAAAGCCGCCACGATCCGCAGGTCCGGCAAAGGATCGCCTGGTCAGAGCCCCTGCGAGGGTCGGGTGAGAACCCCCCGAGGGATGGCGGGCGGCCGACGGGGTGGCCGACGCGGATCGAACGATGCGCCACCCGGCCCGGCGTCCCGGGGGCCGCGGCATCCCGCCTGCCCCACCAGCGGCACGGCCCCTCGTCGTGCGGGACCAGTCGGTTGACGGGGTGGGCCAAGGTGCCCTGGTGTCGGTCGAGGCGCGATCGAGGTCGGCGACGACCATCGCAGCCGGTGCGGCGCTACGTTGCAGAGCATGGATGTTGGTCCCGCAGAACTCCTCATCGTGCTGGTGATCGCTGCCGGTGCTCTTCGGCGGCAAGAAGCTGCCCGAGCTCGCCCGGTCCCTCGGCCAGGCCCGCAGCGAGTTCGAGAAGGGGGTCGAGGGCGAGCCTTCGGTGGAGAAGGTCGCCGACGAGGCCCCCCTCGAGTTGTCCTCCCCCGACGGCCCCACCGCTTCGTAGCTGGACCGCACAGCCAGGGCGGGGTTCCCTCGCCGTGGGTAGAACATCAGCGGCGATCGATGGTGCGTGGGAGCGGGTGAGGAGAATCGAACTCCCGTATTCAGCTTGGGAAGCTGCTGTGAGAGCGGAGCGACCTCGTGTGACGTCTGCGTGCAGAACATCAGCGTCCAGCGGTCTGGCGGAGAGCGGGTGAGGGGAATCGAACCCCCGTATTCAGCTTGGGAAGCATCGGTCGTACGTCTCGCTTGCCCTGCTCATTATGGAGCGGGCTAGGTGGGAGCCCATTTCCGCTCTGCCGTCACTGCCCGCTCGCGCCCGCTGCGTGCCATGGCTTGTGGCACGAGCGTGGGCACCCCCCAGGGGTTTCACGCCCCGTGGCCTGGGCCTAAGACACACTCGCCAGCGAGGGGCGGCCACAACGGGGCAGCCGCGTCCCTTGTCTTGACTCCCGACAAGAGGGTTATAGGTCCGGGAAGGCCTCCGTCTGGCTGCTGCTACGGGTTCGGATGACCTTTGGCGAGGCTGACGCCGATGGCGGAACTGGGAGCAGTCCCTCCATCACCAACTCATCGCTTGAGAGGAGCGGCCCCGCGAAGGTGCTCGCTCCAACAGAATGGCCTGGTCTCCCTCTAGAGCCACGAGCCCTTCGAGCGCCCAGATCACCTCGAAGCAGTTCACTGGTCCACGACGTTGGCCAATCCTCAGGAGCGAGTTTGTCCAAAGGAGAGCTCGTGCGCCCCTTGGGCGAGGCCTTGCGGTAGTCCAGCCACTGCTGAATCACCCTCATCTCACCGACCATGTACTCGCCAACCGCAGGGGAGACAGACCGGGCCGATGGTGCCTTCTCCGACGTACACAACCTGGCGCTCGGGGTCGTACCCAACCTCGTCGGGGCGGACAGCGGGGAACTCGGTCTTCACTCGGGCGTCTCCGGGCTA